>NZ_AP014564.1:1738812-1921407 GCF_002369955.1 Ichthyobacterium seriolicida | reverse complement strand
AGGTGCAAAATACTTATACTTATTCTAGACGATCCAGGAATATTTAACTTAAATGATTCGTAAAAAATAATTAAAATATTATCCTCTCCAATTTATCAAAAAAGATTCGTTTTTTTATGCAAAATTTAGCCCTGCTAATCAGGGCCGTAAAAGTATTAATTCTTAAGATTATTTTGACGTTTTGTGATATGGCAGAAAAAAAACTTTTTTTATTAGACGCTTATGCCTTGATTTACAGGGGGTACTATGTTTTTATCAAAAACCCTATGATTAATTCTAAAGGCTTTGAGACCTCTGCTGTTTTAGGCTTTGTAAATACCTTGATGCAACTCTTGAGAAAGGAACGACCTACTCATATAGGCATAGCTTTTGACACTCCAGAGCAGACAGAGAGACATATAATATTTCCAGAGTACAAAGCACACAGGGATAAAACTCCAGATCCTATAACAGAAGGGTTAACATATATAAGACAGATTGTAGATGCTTTTGGCATAGAACATTATTCTATACCTGGATATGAAGCAGATGATATAATAGGCACACTAGCAAAAAAAGCAGAAAAATCTGGCTTTAATACTTATATGGTGACTCCAGATAAAGATTACTGTCAATTAGTGAGTGAGAGTACTCTCATGTATAAGCCAGCTAGAATTGGCAATGGCTTTGATATTATGGGGATCGAGCAAGTATGTGAAAAATTCGAGATAAATAATGTCAGTCAAGTTATAGACTATCTGGCCATGGTAGGAGATAGCTCAGATAATATACCTGGATTGCCAGGCATAGGAGATAAGACGGCAAAGAAATTCTTAAAAGAATATGACAGCATAGAAGGTCTTTTCAATAATACAGATAAATTAAAAGGAAAACTAAAAGAAAAGGTAGAAGCAAATAGAGAAATAGGAATGTTATCTAAAAGACTAGTAACTATCAATACAGATGTTCCTGTAGACTTTGATGAAGATAAATTGCTTTTCAACAGAATAGATATACCGAGATTATTAGAAATTTTTAAAGACTTAGAATTCAACAAACACAGTGAGTTACTAATTGATAATTTTGGAGGAGCGATGACTGTAAAAACTGATAATTCCAAATCAGAAGTGCAGTTGAGCTTATTTTCAGATGTTAAAATTGAGGATGAAAATGATATAAAAGTTGTAGAAAATAACTCTTCCCCTAGGTATTTTTATCAATTAGTAGATACAATCATAGCTAAAAAATTACTTATAGAAAACATACTCAAACGAGATAGTTTTTCCTTTAAACTACTGAGCGCATCTCAGAATGCTCTGGAGCTAAGAATAATGGGAATAGCATTTTCATATGAGAAGAATATGGGTTATTATTTACCCTTTCCAACAGATCAAATAGGTACTGATAATTTGATTGGGGAATTGGCACCTATTTTCAAAAACAAGGAAATACTCAAAATAGGTTACGATTTAAAACAAGATATCAAAATACTAAAAAAATACGGTGTAGATGTAGAGGGGGAACTTTTCGATATTACAGTAGCTCATCATTTGATAAATCCAGATATAAAACAAGATATAGATGTTTTGTGTAAAACTTATTTAGATCATTCCTCACATTACAGTAATGGATTTATAGATAATAGAAATGAGATTCATATACCTTGTAATACCCCTTTGAAAAGGGAAGAAATACATTTCGTGGAATCCGCAGATATAGCCTTTCAGATAAAAAATATTCTAGAGAAAAAAATACAAGACAACGATATGGGCTACGTCTTCAAAGAATTGGAAATGCCACTTTTAAGAGTGTTAGCAGATATGGAATTAGAAGGTATAAACTTAGATGAAAACGCATTAAAACAGCAATCTGAAGAAATTGAAAAAGAGATATCCATTTTGGATAAGAAAATAAAAGATATATCTGCAAGAGACTTTAATATATCTTCTCCCAAGCAATTAGGCGAAGTTTTATTCGATGAATTAAAATTAATAGAAAAGCCAAAAAAGACTAAGACAGGGCAATATTCTACTTCAGAGGAAACTTTGGCCAAGTTGGCTAAGGATCATGAGATAGTCAAGTATATATTAGAATATCGTTCATTGCAGAAATTGCAATCCACATATGTAAATGCATTGCCATTAGAGATAGATAAAAACACGGGCAGGATTCACACTTGTTTCAATCAAACTGTAACGGCCACTGGAAGATTGAGCTCTAATAAACCTAATTTGCAAAATATACCTATCAAAACAGATAGGGGCAAGAGAATTAGAGAAGCCTTTATTCCTAGAGATGATAATCATGTTTTACTCTCTGCTGATTATTCTCAGATAGAACTTAGACTAATGGCCTCTATGAGTGATGAAAAAAATATGATAGAAGCTTTTCACAAAGGAGAAGATATTCACAGGTCTACAGCTTCTAGAATATTTAATATCTCTTCTGAAGATGTGAATACTCAACAACGCAGTCATGCTAAAACTGTAAATTTTGGAATTATTTATGGAGTTTCGGCCTTTGGATTGAGCAGACAAACAGACCTGTCTAATAAAGAGTCTGCCGCTATGATAGAGTCTTATAATAAATCTTATCCTCGACTCAAGGAATACATGAATGAAGTCGTAGAGATTGCCAGAGAAAAATCTTTCGTTCAGACCTTAGTGGGAAGAAGGAGATATTTAAAAGATATTAATTCTATAAACGGTATGATTAGATCTTCAGCTGAGCGAATGGCTATAAACACTCCTATACAAGGTACAGCAGCCGATATTATAAAAATAGCAATGATAGATATACACAAATCTCTTTTGAAGGGTAATTTCAAAACAAAGATGCTATTACAAGTTCACGATGAGTTAATATTTGATGTGCCTCTAGGCGAATTGGAACAGATAAAAATCTTAGTAAAAGACAAAATGGAAAACGCTTATAAAGTTAAGGTTCCCATACAAGTAGATATGGGAATAGGTAAAAATTGGGCCCAAGCCCATTGATAAATATTCGCTTATGTTATTGAAAATTGTTCTTTTTTAGGAAAGACATTTTCTTTTTTAAGAGATCGAGAGATTCTTTTTTGTCTTGTAAGGATTTTTTAACCTCTTTTGCAAAGTCATTATCGCTATTTTTGAAAAACGACAAATTTATTTCTAATTGTTGTATTTCTTTTTCCATAGAGATTGTACTTTTTTTAATCGTTTCGTGTTCTTTTTTTATATCATTTGTTTTGCCTATCTCCGAGAGAGCCATAATTTTTTCTTTGAATCTAATCAGAGTTATTTCCTTTTGATTAAATCCCATTTTAAGCAGGATGGAGTTGATATGCAAGTAGAATTTTTCTGTTAATTCAACGGGGGTTTCCCCTAGTTTTTCCCATTTTTTTATAAGATTTTTCAACAGAGGTTCATCTTGTTCTTTGGAGATATCTTCTTTATTGTCGTATTCTCTAGTTTGTTCTATTACAGCATTGGCAATGCCTATAGTTTCTTCTGAAATATTTTCGAATTCATCTCTTTTTTCTTTGAGTTTGCCGAAAAAATCATTGCAAATGCCCTGAAAATTTTTGTCAATTTTCTCATGTGACTTAGACCTTATTAAACCATTCCATTGTCTTTGTATTTCTTTTATATCTCGTATGGTTTTAGATGTGTCTTCACTGCTGACTATAGCTATGGCTTTTTCTAATAATTCCCTCTTCAATGGAAGCTGATCGTTAGCCCTCTTTTTTAAAGACTTGTAAAAATCATTTTTGTTTTTGTCGAATCGCTTTTTAAGCCCTATAAACTTTTCCCAGATATTTTCTTCTTCCTTTTTAAATGCTCTCTTAGTCTTTTTAAATTCAGTAAAAATATATTCTACTTCAGCATTCTTTTTTTGCCATTTATTATGAGTATTTAGACTTTCTGTATCACTTACCAATGCCTCTAGATCTTTACACAATTGTCTTTTTTTATCAATTGACTTTTGATTCTGAATCTTTATTTCATCGAAATGAGCAGATATCTTCTCTCGTATTTGTGAACTTATTTCACTGAATTCCTCCCAAGTTTTATCGTTATCAGTTTTTCCTACTGAGCCTATCTCATTTTTCCATATGTTGTGTAAAAGATCTATTTTGGTAGACATCTTCTTTATAGAAGTTTCGTTTAATAACTCTCTGGCGGAATTTATTACTTTGGTTCGAAGCTCCAAATTTTTTTCAGTGTTTACTTGTCTGAGTTGTCTATTTAAATTTGTGTAATCATAAAAATTCTTGGTGTGATGTTTGTATTTATTCCAAATTTCATTAGCCTTGGATTTTGGAATATCATCATATTTTGTCCATTCCTCTTGCAGTAGTTTAAATTTTTCTATTGCATTGGGCACACTTTCAGTTCCTTGATACAGCTCTTTTATACTCTTTATTATCTGTATTTTTTTTTCTAAGTTTTTTTCTTGTCTGATTCTAATTTCTTCGAAATACTTCTTCTTCGCACTCCTGTACTCGAACATGAGCTCTATAAACTTATTGTTTATTTCGTTATTGAATTTAAAATCGTGAATCTCTCCTCCAGAGCTTACAAAGCTCTCTTCTTTGTTTTTTCTATCGATCTGTATCAATTCACAAAAGCGATCATCAATCTTATTAATAACCTCTTTTATGAGGTTTATAGGTTTGTTCTTGATGATTTTTTTTGCCTCTTTGTACAATTGTTCTTCGTTCATATCGTCGTAAACAGACAAATCAAATAAATCATCGTTTAATAGAGTTTCATCTTTTCCTGGTAACATTTCCTTTGTTTTTTTTAGTTGAAAAATAAAATTAGAAAAATATACTTTTACAATACGGTATTAAAATCACCTTTCCCCTCCCTTATTAAAACAGGCGTTTCGTCAGACAAGTCTATTACTGTAGAAGGCGTATTACCTATAAAACCTCCATCTATTACTATGTCGACCAGTGATTTGTATTTCTCATAGATTTCTTGTGGATCACTCATATATTCTATTATTTCATCGTCGTGGTGTATTGAAGTGCTCACTATAGGATTTCCTAATTCCTTTACAAGGGCTCTGGTGATATTGCTTTGGGGAACTCTAATACCTACAGTTTTTTTATTTTTAAATACTTTTGGAAGTGTTCTGCTCCCCTTTAAAATAAAAGTGAAACTGCCAGGCAATGCCCTGTTGAGTATTTTGTATGTAGGGGTGCTGAGTTGTTTGGTGTAAACAGATAAGTCTTTGAGATCAAAACATATAAATGAGAAATTCGCCTTTTCTAGGTTTACTCGTTTTACGCTGGCTAATCTCTTTAGAGCTTTAGTATTATTTATGTCGCATCCCAATGCGTAAACCGTATCGGTAGGATAGATTATAACTCCTCCGTTTCTAAGGCATTCTACAATTTTAACAATGCTTTTTGTATTTGGATTCTCTTGGTATAACCTTATAAATTCAGACATCGTTCAATAATGATCCTCTTTATTTAGATGGCAAAAATAACAAAATATGTTATTTTTTTTGAGATTAGACAAGTCTATGTCAAACTGAAGTTAGATTGATATTCATGTTGTGAAAATTTAAATAGGGTTCTTATATGTTTTTTTTGTAGCTTGCGAGCTTTTTATGTCATACATTCTAAATGTTCGACTTAACTCGTTCTATAAAAATCAATATTTATTTCACAAATGGTTAGTTACAAGTTTATTGTTTTAAAGTTATTGTTTTTCTCGTTTTTAGCGCTCTCAATCTCAGCTCAGACTCATGAAATTGATAAAAAACTCATTATTTATGCATCTGGGGGCTATGACTTTAATAAAGTAACCCATAATTTAAGCAATAGAGTAAGTAGTGATTATGTCGGTCAAGATGGATTTTACACTAGTCTGATCGTAGAGGGGAAAAATGCCTTAGATCTTTTCGACGTATCGTCTGGCGTAGAAGTTTTGAGTAAAAATTATAGGTTTGAGAGGTCTGGGGAATATGAAGGCTGGTACACTAATTACAATACTCTTTATTTAAATGTTCCAATTAGGTTAGGGATAGGAGTTTTATCTATGATTGGAAATTATATAGAAGGGCTTGATTTTACAATACACGGTGGTCCCTATTTTGGGTATTGGCTCAGTCTATATAGAGAGGGGCAATACTTTTCCTTCAGTGGCTCGGTAGAAAAAGACCCAGAGATGGTTAAGATAGAAGGGCCTTATGATTTTGAAGAAAATATAAACAAATTTAGTAGGGTTGATTACGGATTTGAATTTGGATCTAAATTATCATATCAATTGTTTGAAGGCTTAGGAGCCTTTATTGAATGTAACTTATTGTATGGGACATCGGATAATTGTTATGATTATAGAAATAAATCTTCTAACCATTATTATACTACTTTAACTGCGGGAGGCGGGGTTTTCTATGATTTAAGTTTTGTCCCAGAATGATTGAAATAGACATTTTTTGAAAGTACTGTAAATATTATGAAAAAATCGACATAAATCAAGTCTCTGTAATTTAAAACATCTAAATAAAAAGTATATGAAATCTATTTTCTCAGTAATCAAAAATTTCGTTCCAGTATTTTTATTCTTTGTTCTAACATTAATATCTTGTCGTAAGCAACAGGTAGAGTTGCTTCCATTTAAACATCACGATATTGATAGTTATGAAGAATTATTTAAGTCATTTTGGACTACTATGGATAGAAATTATAATTATTTCAGCGAAGAAAATATTGATTGGAGTGATATTTACGCTAAGTATAACGATAAGTTTAGAGATTTAAAAACATTTAATGATGAAAATGCGGATAGATCTTTAGCTATGAAAGAAATAAATTTAGCCTCTAAGTATTTTTCTGATATCTCATCCAAAATATTAGATAATCACTTCTTCTTTTTGGTAGAGTTTCCTTTTCCTCAGATGAAAAAGGGTGGAAAAATAATTAGAATATTTAATGGAGATACTAATACGGCCATAGATGTAGATGGTAGCTATGATCAAACTTTTACTAAAGGGAATATTCGTATAGATAAAAAAAAAGCCATAGAAGGAGCGTCTAGGTTGTTCATAGATGGTACTTTAAAGCGAAAGTCCTTTAAGGATAAAGAAGGTAACCTTGAATCCCTTTACACATTAGGGATGTTGAAAGATATGCGAGATAACACATTGTATTTTGGTTTTGACATATTTCAATTGTCAAAACATGCAATAAAATATTCAGACAAGATTTTTCCAAATTTTAGTCCAAAAAGAGTGTATTTAACAGGCAGTGATTACTTTGGGCATGTCCCTGACTCTATAGAAAATGAGTTTAAAACGGGTTTGGAAAAGATAGATTACTTTATGTACAATGCTATGAGTGGATTAATAGACTCTAAAGAGTATAAAGATGTTCTCAATCATAAGAATTTATTCCTTACGAAAGGAATACTTGACTGTTCAAGTCTCAAAAGAGATTGGACTTTGGTTGGCCCCTTACTTGTGCGAGTAGTAGCACAAGTGTATTTTAAATTACAATCATATAAAGAGCAATATAAAAATAAAATGTCTTCTTCTTCATTAAAAAAGATAGTCGGTAAATTAGAAAAAAAAGTGACCCAAATGCTTAGTAGTCATGGAGAAACTTTAAAGGAACTTAGTGATTGTGGTATCTATGACATGTTTTTTAATAAACTTATAGATGGTTCTATGAAAAAGATCATTATAGATTTAAGAGGGAATGGCGGAGGTCTTGCTCTAGATAGATTGAATTTTGTTGATAGGTTAATAAGTAAGAGGAGCCTTTATGGTTATGAAAGAACTAAAGAAGGCAATGGTAGATTTAATTACACTCCTTGGATTCCGGTATATACAAAAACTCATCCCCATGGACTTAAGTCTCCAATTCCTATAGTTATATTAATAGATAAAGGGTCAGGCAGCATGTCGGAAATAACCACGGTTATGTTAAAAACTCAAGATAAAGTTAAAGTTATAGGAGATTACAGCAATGGAGCATTTGCTGGATTGACTGGCCAATATGAGTTTAATGGTGGATTACGAGCCTCTAATGAATATCTGCTTTTTTATATGCCAGCAATGGCTTTCAAGGATAGGAATCATAAGATATTAGAGGGTATAGGGGCTAAGCCAGATATTTTGATTATACCTACAGAGGATGATATTTTAAATGGTAGAGATCCGGCATTAGAAAAAGCCATAGAAGAAATAGATAAAATGGATTGATAGATATTCTTTTTGGTTCAGACAACTTAAGGTAAATTTACATGCGTGTAACCCCTTGTGTTATCTATGAAAAATAATTATATAATTCGTTTGAGAATTTCTGAGGTAAAATTCAGGTCTATTTTACGGTTATCTTGCCTAGATATTGAAACCTGAGTTGGATTAATAAATCAATCACTCGAACTTAGGTTTATAAGAGGCATTATAGAGTAAAACATAGTGAAAATGAATTTGCAAAAGGAGTAAATTACATTAATGGAATTGAGAATTTTTGGGGACTATGTAAAGTTCGATTATCCAGGTTTAGAGGAGTTCATAAGCACAAGTTTTATTATCATCTAAAAGAGTGTGAATGGAGATTTAATTATCGCAATGAAAATTTGTATTTTTATCTATCAAAATGGATAAGAAAAAATCCACTTAAGTTGTCTTGAACCAAAAAATTACATAATATTAAGTCTCTATAATTTAAAACATCTAAATAGAAAGTATATGAAATCTATTTTCTTAGTAATCAAAAATTTCGTTCCAGTATTTTTATTCTTTGTTCTAACATTAATATCTTGTCGTAAGCAACAGGTAGAGTTGGTTCCATTTAAACATAACGATATTCATAGTTATGAAGATTTGTTTAAGTCATTTTGGACTGCTATGGATAGAAATTATAATTATTTCAGCGAAGGAAATATTGATTGGAGTGATATTTACGCTAAGTATAACGATAAGTTTAGAAATTTAAAAACATTTAATGATGAAAATGCGGATAGATTTTTAGCTATGAAAGAAATAAATTTAGCCTCTAAGTATTTTTCTGATATCAGATCTAAAATATTAGATAATCACCTTGTACTTAGGGTAGAGTTTCCTTTTCCTCAGATGAAAAAGGATGAAAAAATAACTAGAATATTTGATAGAGATACTCAGACGACCATAGATGTAGATGGTGGCTATTATCAAACTTCAACTAAAGGGAATATTCGTATAGATAAAAAAAAAGCCATAGAAGGAGCGTCTAGGTTGTTCGTGGATGGTACTTCAAATCAAGATATCATTACCGATGATGAAATCCTTTACGCATTAGGGATGTTGAAAGATATGCGAGATAATACATTGTATTTTGCTCTTAACAAGTTTAGATTGTCAGAGTATGCAATAAAATATTCAGACAAGATTTTTCCAAATTTTAGTCCAAGAAGAGTGTATTTAACAGGCGGTGATTACTTCGAGCATGTCCCTGATTCTATAGAAAATGAATTTAAAACGGGTTTGGAGAAGATAGAATACTTTATGTACAATGCTATGAGTGGAGTAATAAACTCTAAAGAGTATAAAGATGTTCTCAATCATAAGAATTTATTCCTTACAAGAGGAATACTTGACTGTTCAAGTATCAAAAGAGATTGGACTTTGGTTGGCCCCTTACTTACAGAAGTGATAACACAAGTGCGTTCTAAATTAGAATCATATAGTGATCAATATAAAAATAAAATGTCTTCTTCTTCATTAGAAAATATAATCGGTAAATTAAAAAATAAAGCGACCAAAATACTTAATAGTCATAACAACGCTTTAGGGGAAGTTAGCGATTGTGGTATCTATGATATGTTTTTTAATAAACTTATAGATGGTTCTATAAAAAAGATCATCATAGATTTAAGAGGGAATGGCGGAGGTTTTGCTCTAGATAGATTGCATTTTATTGATAGGTTAATAAGTAAGAGGAGCCTTTATGGTTATGAAAGAACTAAAGAAGGCAATGGTAGATTTAATTACACTCCTTGGATTCCGGTATATACAAAAACTCATCCCCATGGACTTAAGTCTCCAATTCCTATAGTTATATTAATAGATAAAGGGTCAGCTAGCATGTCCGAAGTGACCACGATTATGTTAAAAACTCAAGATAAAGTTAAAGTTATAGGAGATTACAGTAATGGAGCATTTGCTGGATTGACTAGTTCCGAACATGCTTTTAATGGTGGATTACAAGCCGCTAATGAATATCTGGCTTTTTATATGCCAGCAATGGCTTTCAAGGATAGAAATCATAAGATATTAGAGGGTATAGGGGCTAAGCCAGATATTTTGATTATACCTACTGAGGATGATATTTTAAATGGTAGAGATCCAGCATTAGAAAAAGCCATAGAAGAAATAGATAAAATGGATTGATAGATATTCTTTTTTATCAAAAAAAAATCTTTTAATATTACTACCTCATTAGTTTTTACAAGTTAAGTTTTTTATATTTGCCTTTTGAAGATATCTTCAAAGATGTCACTGTTATTTTTAACAAAAACTAAAAAAGTAAGTATTAAATAATTATGAGCGACGCATTCTTTTTTGCTAGGATTTTTTTGTCTTGTATGCTATTTTCGATTCTAGTCTCTTCATGTGTTAATGAAGGAGGAGACTCAAAATTGAGTTCTGAAAAAAATATCATCTCATTTGATCTTATAGATTCTATTAATGTTGATAAAGAAATCATATCTGACTTAAAGGTAGATACAGCTAATTTCACCATATCTCTAAACGTTCCATATAATGTTGTTTTAAAAGATTTAAAACCTTTGATAGATGTTTCGAAAAAAGCTAAAGTGTCAACAGTCAGTGGAAAAGAGGTTAATTTTGAACTTGTGCCTGATTCTAAACCTAAGGTCTACACAGAGGAGTTTAAAGTAGTAGCAGAGGACGGAAGCGCTCAAAAATATACTGTAAACATAACTAAGTTGCCTTCTAGTGCCTGTTCCATCAGAAGTTTTGTTTTAAACAGATCTAAAAATAAAACCAATATCTTCGGTAATAGACAAGCTAGGATTAATGAAGACACAGTGCCTCCTACTGTAACTTTACGTGTATCTGAAAATGCCAATCTAAACGGGTTAATGCCTACAATAGATCATACTGGTGTTAGCATTTCACCTATGGGTAGTAGTACTATTTTTAAAGATAAAACTCCAGTTATGTATACAGTAGAGGCTGCTAATGGCAGAAAAAAGGAGTATAAGGTAATAATATCCAAAAGTTTATCTTCTTCTAGTGCAATAGAATCTTTTAAGTTTAAAGCAGAGGGTAATAATCGATTAAGAGGAAATATTTTTAAAGAAGTACATGGTGTTATTGACAATAAAAATAAGAGAGTAACAGTAATGGTTCCTTATAATGCAGTTCTTAGTGAGTTATCTCCAGAGATAAGGGGGCATAGAAATGCAAAGGTTAAAAGTCTATCAGCTAGAAATTTAGAAAGTGCTGATCTAAATTATGTAGTAACAGCTGAAGATGGAACTACGACTAAATACAATGTGCATGTAGAGAAAGGCCCTGAACCTAAAATAAGTAGCTTTAAGCTCAATGCTGATATCTCTAAGAATATTTCAACTGAAATAACTGCCACTATTGACAACGCAAGTAAGGAGACATCTCAGGGAGAAATAGTTTTAAAAGTTCCATTTGACGCAGATTTATCTAGTCTAACTCCTCGTATAGTTGTTGAAAATTCTCCTTTTGCGGCTAAATTATATAAAGCTGGTGTTGTATCTTCCAACACTGATATTATTGCTGATTTTAGTAATTCTCATTTAAATCCTATTCAATATTCTGTTGAGGATTCCCTTGGAGGATTAAAAATTTATAATGTAAAGATCTATAAAGAGCCACGTATAACAGATTTTAAGTTTGTTAATACTGATAATAATCTTTTAGATATAAAAACTGAGTATGTTGGAGCAATCCAACAAGGGGATAATATGTCAGATGATGGAGTTATAACTTTTACAGTTGCAAATGGTACCGATTTCAGTTCTTTAAAACCTTCTTATGAAGGTATTAATGTTAATACTGTTGATGGAATTATTCCAGCTCCTTTCACAGAAATAGATTCTGAAACCCTTGAGGCTGTTTACGCTTTTAAATATGAGCATTTTGAGGGGTATGAGAAACGTTATACCCTAAGAATAACTAAAGAAATTGCCCCAAAGTTGACAAATTGTACAGTGCAAGCTAATACAGATAAGGGTTTCGAAAGTGATGTTACTGCTGAATTTATTCATAATGATGATGCTTCTGTAGGAGTAATAAGGCTGAAATTTTCTAAGGATAATGATAATGATAATGATCTAAGTGGATTAGATCCTATTATTTCTGTTCCAGAGGATTGTACTTTAAGTTCATTTAAGGGTGAGGATATAAATGAAAGTATAGGAAACTATAAATTTATTTTGACTAAAAATGATACAGGAGTTCAGAGATTATACTCTGTAGAGGCAATTAAAAGCCCTTATATCGAAAGATTAAATTTCACTAATTCTAATATAAAATGGGAAATTGATCACGCTAATGATGTGATAAGGCTAGACCTTTTTTCTTTAGATTCAGAAGAGTTGTGTTTGTTGCCTACATTTATAGCAAAAAATGGTATTGTGGCTATTGATGATGAATGTAGTTACACATATGATAAACCTATTGTTGAACCTATTGATTTTAGTACTGAGATACTCTGCAAAGTAATATCTACTGATGATCCAAAATTCACTAAGACATATACTATAATTCCTGATTTAGAAGATCGTTAGAAGAAATAATAGGGTTATAAACGAATAACGCCTCAGTCGAGTTTGAGATTGAGGCGTTATTTTTTTTCTCTTTTTAATACTATTTTACATATTAGTATACTGAATTGATATAAAGCCATTAATGGCAAGCATACTAATATTTGGCTAGCTACATCGGGAGGGGTTATTACAGCAGAGATAATCAACATCACAACTATGACGTGTCTATTATATTTTTTCATAATACTAGGTGAAAGCAAGCCTATTTTAGTCAGGAAATATACTATCACTGGTAGCTGGAAGATTATAGCCGAAGCTAAAACAATTGTGGAAATAGTACTTATATAGGAAGTGATATCTATTTCATTAGAGATTTGGGGACTAATTGTATAGCTAGCTAAGAAAGTTATAGATAGTGGAGTGATTAGATAATATCCAAATAATACACCTGCCATAAATAAAAAAGAGCTTGATAGTATTATATACGAACTGTATTTCTTTTCTTTTTTTGAAAACCCTGGTTTTAAAAAACTCCATAATTCGAATATTACGTAGGGAAAAGCTATTATAAATCCAGATATAAGAGAAACCCAAATATGTGATGAAAATTGTCCTGTCATAGTTCTATTCTGTATTATGAAAGGAATTTCATCTATGCACATAGCATCATCAATCCCTATGATTTTAGAAATACTGCAGAGCACCCTATAAGTTAAAAAGTTTGGGTCTTTAGGTCCAAAGACGATTGTATCGAATATAAAATTTTTACCTAAAAAAGCTATAATAGAACATATAAACACAGCTATTATCGAACGTATAAAGTGCCATCTCAGCACTTCTATATGTTTTAGAAAAGGCATATTGGAGTTGTCAGACATGTATCATTTATATGTTTTGTGTTTTTTTTTACAAAGTTAGTTAGTCTTTTAAGAAAGACCTTCCTTTATTATATCGTGCAAGTGTATCACGCCTAAGTAATGGGTGTCTTTAGCTACCAAAATATGTGTAATTTTTTTTTCTTTCATTATTTTTATGGCGTTTACAGCTAGTAAGTCAGGAGAGATACAATGAGGTGAATGACTCATTATATCTCTTGCTCTTAGATTTAAGAAATTATCTGTATTTTCCAACATTCTACGGATGTCTCCATCTGTAATTATTCCAATGATTTGATCGTTTATAGTTACAGCAGTCACTCCTAATCTCTTGCTAGATACCTCTAAAATAACTTTACTTATGGGATCATCTGGGTTTACACTTGGCTTAAAATTGTTTTCAATGATATCTATAGCTCTCAAATACAGTTTTTTACCCAGTGTTCCACCTGGATGATATCTAGCGAAATCTTCAGTAGAAAAGCCATTTAACTCCTCTAAACAGACGGCTAAAACATCCCCCATAACTAGTTGGGCAGTGGTGCTACAAGTAGGTGCTAAGTTGTTTATACAAGCTTCTTTTTCTACAGAAGTATTTAAAACGTATTTGGATTTTCTCGCTAAATAGGAATTTGGATTACCAGTAATGGAGATAATTTTATTGCCTCTTTCTCTTATTAAAGGAGCTAAGACTTGCATTTCTGGAGACTCTCCACTTTTTGAAATACAAATAATAACGTCTCGTTTTTGTATGATTCCCAAATCACCGTGTATGGCATCGGCAGCGTGCATAAATACAGAAGGTGTTCCAGTAGAATTTAATGTGGCTACTATTTTCAAAGCTATGTTAGCGCTTTTGCCTATTCCAGTTATTATCACTCTTCCTTTAGACTGGTGTATTAGATTTACAGCTCCTTGCAAATCATCTGTCAGGTTAGGAATTAACATCTCTATAGATCGAGCCTGTAATAGTATAGCTTCTCTTGCTATTTTTATTATATCTATTTTTTTTTTCACATCTTTTATTTATTAATTTTGCACTAGCCGTAATCTAGCAAAATTACTAATAAGACATCAAGCAGATGTCTTTTATATGTGTGTAAAAAGTATAAATAATAAAGTGGATATAAAACAACCAGTCTCTCTAAAGCAGAGAATAGATTTAAAATTAAAATTAAAAGATTATTTCGGATTTGATTCCTTTAATGAAAACCAAGAAGAGATTATAACAAGTTTGTTAGACGGCAACGATGTTTTTGTTTTAATGCCTACTGGTGGGGGCAAGTCCATGTGTTTTCAACTGCCAGCTTTGATTTCAGAGGGGACGGCCATAATTATTTCTCCCCTTATAGCCCTGATGAAAAATCAAATGGATTCTATAAGAAGTATCTCTGAAAGAGATGGAGTGGTTCATGTTTTAAATTCACTATTGAGTAAATCTGAACTCGAAGATGTGAAAAGAGATATAAGAAATGGGGTTACTAAGTTGGTATATATCTCTCCAGAATCTCTTACTAAGCAAGAAAATATAGAGTTCTTTAAATCTGTTAATATTTCGTTTTTTGCTGTAGATGAGGCTCACTGTATATCTGAGTGGGGACATGATTTTAGACCCGAGTATAGAACCTTAAAGCCTATTACAGAAAGTATTGCCAATGTTCCTATAATGGTGCTTACCGCTACAGCTACTCCAAAGGTTCAGGAAGACATTCAGAAAAACTTGGGGATGGATAATGCTAAAGTTTTCAAATCTTCTTTTAATAGACCAAATCTCTATTATGAGGTGCGTCATAAATCTAATACGGAATCACAGATAGTTAAATTTATCCATTCCAAAAAAGGCGAATCTGGAATAATATATTGTTCTAGTCGTAAAAAAGTAGATGAGATATCAGAATTACTAAATGTTAATGGTATTACTGCTGTATCTTATCACGCTGGTCTGGATGCTAAGACTCGTGCTAAGAATCAAGATATGTTCATTATGGAAGATGTAGATGTAGTAGTAGCTACTGTAGCTTTTGGTATGGGAATAGATAAGCCTGATGTCAGATATGTAATACATCACTCTATGCCTAAGAGTCTTGAGAGTTATTATCAAGAGACAGGTAGAGCGGGAAGAGATGGAGGGGAAGGACATTGTTTGGCCTTTTACGACTATGAGGATATGGAAAAAATAGAGAGATTCTTGAATAAGAAATCTATTTCTGAAAGAGAGGTGGGTTTGCATTTATTGCAAGAAGTAGTATCTTTCTGCGAGACTTCTATCTCTAGACGAAAATTTTTGCTTCATTACTTTGGAGAATATTTCGATGAGATTAATGGGAAGGGAGCAGATATGGATGACAATGCTAGATTTAAGAAAAAACAAATAGAAGTTAAAGATGAAATACACCTCTTATTAGATGCTATTTCAAAGACCTTTGAGCAATACAAAGCCAAAGAAATAATATACATTCTTATGGGAAAGAGTAATTCAGTTACTAAAGCTCATAAAGTACAACTTTTAGACGTGTATAAAAAAGGGGAACACAGAGATGAAAAGTTTTGGAAAGCAGCTTGTAGACAAGCTATAGTAAGGGATTTGTTGAAAAAAAACATAGAAGAATACGGAAAATTAAAACTGACTGAAAAAGGAAGGAATTTCTTAACCTATAAACCTTCATTTACTATGGCTGAGGATCATGATTACACAAAAGCTTCTAATACTGTTTCACAAAAAAGCAATGTAGGGGATAAAAATTTATTAATTCCACTAAAGTCCTTGAGAAAGGAAATGTCTAAAAAATTAGGTATACCTCCCTTTGCTATTTTTCAAGATTCATCTCTAGATGATATGTGTGTTCAATATCCAACTACTATTAAGCAATTGATAGGTATATACGGTGTAGGAGAGGGGAAAGCTAAAAAATTTGGAGAGCAATTCGTCAATCTTATAAGTGATTATGTCAAAGAGAATGATATCTTGAGACCAGATGACATAGTTGTAAAGTCAGCAGTAAATAAATCTGTATTAAAAGTTTATATCATAAAGAATACGGATAAAAAACTCTTGTTAGAAGATATTGCAAAAGCAAAGGGTATCAGTATGGACAATCTTCTTTCAGAAATAGAGAGAATAGTAAACTCTGGCACCAATATAAATATAAACTATGCCATAGCAGATATTCTAGATGAAGATCAAGTTGAAGAGATATATGACTATTTCTTGAATTCTGAAGATGATAGCATAGAAAAAGCTTTAAAAGAATTCGATGGAGAATACTCTGAAGAAGAGATTAGAATGGTCAGGATAAAGTTCATAAATGAAGTTGCTAACTAATAGAAGTTATTTTTAATAGTTTAATAAGGAGCGAAGGTTGCAGGTAGTCAGGTGCCAACGGATTGCAGACTTTGGACAGGGCAGCGCGAGCCACCTGCGAGTGGAGTAAGGGTGGTACAAAAGGCACAACGCTTTTTAGGGCGGTTTGTAGCTATGTGTGAAGTGGAACGTATCATTTTTGTAATTTTTTCTTTACACAAAAAGGCGGAGTCCAACGGAACTTACACAAGACTTACTGCTTTAATAGCGGCAGTGGAGGCAAGTCAATCAACATTAAGCCGCAGCCCGTAGCGACCCGCAGGCGATCAAAATTATGGGTAGTGGAAGGAAATACCGTGATAACTTGCAGAGAAACGCAATAAAAGTGACAAATTGCATAGATTTAGCGAGGCACCTGTAGGGCACTATAGCTCTTTTTTTGACCTTTAAAAATTGAAGTGTCCCAAAAAAAATGCGCTGTAATGGTTTGTAGATTTTATTTGCTGACGACCAAAGGCGGAACATCGCTTTACTTGCGTTTGGATGTGCGTTGGAAAAAGGAAGTGTACGACAATATGGAATGTAGTTTGCGGAATGGAATAATGGGCTACTCTTACTGAGTGGTGCTGAAAGCTTGTGATTGCAGTGAGGTACGAACGGAAAGAACAGGCTGTAGGCACATTGGGTGCGGATTTATCTACTTGAAAATTATTGTTCTTGGCTTATCTGTCGAATGAAAATTATTGTTCTTGGCTTATCTGTCGAATGAAAATTATTGTTCTTGGCTTATCTGTCCAATGAAAATTAAAATGTCTAAATTTCTTCATATACTGACCTACACCTTCATCCAAAACAATGGAATAAGAGCTATTCAAGTAATTTAATCCAGATTTCGAACAAATCATTTCTTCAATGATAGTTGATTCAGCGATGAATATTTTTTTATCGGAAAGTTGTTCAATAAGATCCTTTTTTGATTCATCTGTATTGATTTCAAATTCAAAACCCAAAGGGTTAACTTCAACTACTTTTAACCCAGATTATTCATAGTTACCCTTTAAATATTGCGCATAAAGTGTTAATTTTAAGGCATTAAAGTCCAAAGAAACATACTTTAATATAGCCCAAAAATGAGGAATAAAAACACATTATTTTATAGAGGGAAAACTTCTGTTGAGTTAACTTTTTCATCATCAGAAATTAGCTCTGATGGATCTTTAATCATGCTTGAAAAACTAGAAAGAGATCATAGATTGATTCATTATTACAGTAAACTTTTGCCTGATACTCGAGACTCTAGATTTATTACTTATACCAGAAAGCAACAGTTAAAACAAAGGGTTTATATGATCATGTTAGGCTATGAAGACGCCAATGATGTTAATCATTTACATAACGATCCTTTATTCAAAGATGTTCTTCAAGGTGATTTGGCTTCTCAACCTACTATATCAAGATTTGAGAATAGCTTTGACAAACAAGCTGTTTTTTAAGTTTTGTGATGCGTGGTTTATACAAATATGTTTCAAGTTTATCTGATCGTAAGAGAATAGTTATTGACGTAGATTCAACTGATGATCCAACTCATGGCAGTCAACAATTGTCAATGTTTAACGGTTATTATAGTCAATTCATGTACAATGAACTATTTTTTCATGATGGAAAAACAGGACAGATTATCCTTCCTGTACTCCGCCCAGGAAATAGTCATTCTAATAAATGGTATGTGAGTATTTTAAAGCGAATAATTATCAAAATACGTGAGAGTCACCCAGAGATGGAAATAATTATTAGAAGTGATAGCGGCTTTAGTTGCGCTCCTTTTTACCAATTAGTAGATGATTTTGATTTACTATATGTGACAGGCATAGCGAGCAATGAAGTTTTAAAAAGAAAGGTATCTTGGTCAAAAAATGCTGTAAAAAAAATGTATTTAGATCAGGGAGAGAAGCACCAACATTTTATGAGTTTTACGTACAAAGCCAAGAGTTGGCACAAGCCTCAACAGTGCTATTCTAAAGTTGAGAGTACAGGATTAGGGATGAACATAAGGCATTTTTCTAGTAATCTTCCCCAAAAGGATGCTAGAGAAATTTACTTTGACTTTTATGTGAAAAGAGGTGATTCAAGTGAAAATAGAATAAAAGAAGTTAAAAATATGTGTTTTTCTGATCGTTTGTCAAATCATAGTTTTCTTGCTAATTTTTTTCGACTTATGATGAGTAGTCTTGCCTATGAAATGTTTTTATTACTGAAACAGAAGATAAAGAAAACAAGATTTGAAGTAGCAAAAAAATGGTTAATCAGTTCGATTAGAACCTATCTTCTCAAGGTAGGAGCAACGATTAAAATTACCAAAAGGCGAATCTATTATCAGCTATCTAAATCTTTTGTTTACAAGGGTTTATTTCGGGAAATTATTACCCAGTAACGGTTGTTTATTTGTGAAATGAACAACCTTGGGATAGTTACGCCTTGTCGTTAAAAAACCATGTAAAAACACTAAAAAAGAGCATTGTCATCCTAAAAAAAGGTGCAAAAAAACGACAAAGAAGATGAGTTCTCTTCGATTAGTAAAAAAGTTAAGGAAAAAATATCACGTCTAATCTATTTTAGTATGACTATGAATAATGCGGGTTAAATCAACATCGTCTTGAGTATATCTTCTCTTAAAATAAAGTACACCATTACTTTGTGTAATTTCAGACAAAACAGGGGGAGTAGTTGGTTTTCCATGACTAGAGCAATATTCCTGCTGCTGTTTTAGCCACTTTTTTAACAAAGTTCTTTCCGTAGGGATTGATTCTGTTGATTGAAGCCAGGTATTCAAATCTTCTACATGTCCGATAACACAAACCCTGATTTCTTTATCTTCCACATCCCATGCTAGAGTAAAAGACAGAACTTCTTCATTGTTTCTTTCATGAAGACATTTGACTATCATATTTAATGCCTCCATTGTTTTATCCACCAAGTTTTGCGTGTCCTCTGTGGAATGATAAATGCATGGAATATTTACATAATAATCCCCTGGAAACGTATGAACACAACCTTGAGGAAGCTCTAAGTTTTCACCTAATCTGTTTAAAGCTTTTTTTATTTCCACAGTGAAATACTCAATAGCATCATGATGTTTGCCATCTTCTAAAATGATTACATCAGGAATAGATACATACCTTTTTTTACTGCCATGATCCTTTTTTGGATGATAGCTTACTAACAATCTTATTCCGTCATTTTTACTTATTGAATATGGGATATACTTCTCTAACGGACTCTTTTCATTCTCTTCGGGTTGAACATGTTTTACTGAAGGTTTTGGTAAATTAAAGTACTTGTAAATTTCAGGGTTACCTTGTAAGTAGTTTGTAACAAGTGATTTCCAGCTGGATAAGGAGAGTTTTCCATCAACTCTAAAAAGCTTTGTATAATCACTTTTTCTGCCAAACTCTGTCATTTTACTATCAAGTCTCTCGATCATCAATTCTGTTGAATATGATCGAATAGCACCATCAAAATGCTGAAATTCAGACTTATCCTTGTTATAAATTGAATGAACATATCTGCAACCATAAGTATCCGTTAAAGTTGGAGCTGGATCATCCTTTACTTCTTCAAGCTCAAATTCATGAAGTTCATTGTTTGATTTCCAAAAAAATTCAGTTCGGTCAATATTGTGATATAATTTTTCGTACTCATCATTTTTGTAAACTGTCAACCCTACTTCTATTGAAGATATATCATCATCATATTTTGGCCCCCACCAGTATTCAAATTCAAAGGATTGTAGAAAAGATGGGCTAAACCCAATGTAGTCTGGATCAAGCTTTATTTTAGTTATGACATCTTTTTTATCACTTAAACCAACAAGCTCATCAAGGAATATTGAGTTAAAATTATTGTAATGGGAAAGTGATTTTCTGAAAAATGGGTGTGCAAGTATTGCTTTGTCAGAACTTTTCTCTTTAAATACCCCGTGTCCTAAGTAATTGAAACTCTCTAAGAGAATGTTGATGTCAATCAGACCAGCTTTGTCTTTTGCAATCTCTTCAGCAAGTTTAGGAAAGACATCAGTGAGTATGTTAGATTTATTGTAAAGAACAAGGTTTTTATAGAATAGACGGCCATTCTCTTGATCAAAAAAAATCACCTAACTCATTGATAAAATCTGATTGATAAGGTTTAATGTATTTGATTGTCATATTATTCAGGAATGTTTTTCGAGCATTGCGGATATCCTTAAAATCTTTGTCAGTTTCACCAGTTAGAAAATAACCAACCGTCAGTATTTTTTGGTAATCGAAATATAACCCTTGCATTCCATAAACTGAAGTTTGCCAAATCCCATCTTCTAAAGCACTAATTGGAAGTTGAATATCGTGTTTAGAAACTTGATTTGAATTAAATATCCCAAAGCAATGCTGCATATCGTATGTGTTTATAAAAACTAAGGTTATCCTTCCCGTAGGCTGGTATTTTTTCACCCACAAAATGAGGGGCTATTTGAGCTACCATTTCTGGGTATTTTATTGTTATTGGACACTATCGCTTAAAGTGTGTAAATAAAAAATGACATATTTTTTTTGTTTTTATTCATAGTCGAACTCTTTTGTCAAGAATAGTAAATAAATTGATTCAAAATTATTCCCCAATTTGGTATGGGTTTGGACCATTTTTTTGGAGTCTCTCTAAGAGTCAAAAAAGTCGATTTCATAACTTTTTAAAAAAATTAAAAAAATAATCTAGGGTTAGTCATTATCTCTTTTAGGTAATTGTAGCTAACATTGCTAGTTCTCTAATCTATTTGAGAAGCCCAACCTTAGTTTATAAGCCTTATACTCTACTTTTAAAAAAAAGTCATTACATTTGAACGGACGTAGAGATATATTTCAATGCCAGATAACACAATAGACCTAAGCATTAAAAATGATACTTCGGAAGTAACCGAAGTATCGGGCATGTATAGAAATTGGTTTTTAGATTACGCCTCATATGTTATTTTAGAAAGAGCTATTCCCACCATAGAAGATGGCTTAAAGCCTGTACAGCGACGTATATTGCATTCGTTGTACGAGCTAAACGATGGGCGCTATAATAAGGTTGCAAATATAGTGGGCAACACTATGAAATATCATCCTCATGGAGATGCTTCTATATTTGAAGCTACAGTGCAGCTGGGTCAAAAAAACTTTCTAATAGATACCCAGGGAAACTGGGGGAACATACTCACAGGAGATAAGGCAGCAGCAGCTAGGTATATAGAAGCCAGATTATCTGAATTTGCCTTAGACGTGGTTTTTAATCCTAAGGTAACAGTATGGCAAAAATCTTATGACGGCAGAAATAATGAGCCGATTACTTTGCCTATCAAATTCCCATTACTTTTAGCTCAAGGAGTCGAAGGTATTGCCGTTGGCTTGTCCACTAAAATCATGCCTCATAATTTTATAGAGTTAATAGATGCTTCAATACAAAATCTCAAGGGGATAAAGACAAATATATATCCTGATTTCCCCACAAAAGGACTGGCAGATTTCACAGATTATAAAGATGGATTAAGAGGTGGGAAAATAAAGATGAGAGCCAGAATATCTCAAGTAGGCAAGGGGATTTTAAAAATAACTGAAATCCCTTATGGGATGACAACTTCCTCATTGATAGAGTCTATAATAAAGGCAAATGATAAGGGGAAAGTCAGAATAAAAAAAATAGAGGACAATACAGCTGAGGATGTAGAGATATTAATATACTTACATAACAGTGCTGTAGAAGAGAAAATTATAGATGCTCTATATGCTTTTACAGATTGTGAACTATCCTTATCTCCTATTTCTTGTGTCATAGAAAATGAAAAGCCCGTTTTTTTGGGTGTTTCTGAAATACTTTATAAATCCACGGAAAACACCAAACAGCTGCTATATAGAGAATTGGAAATTAAGTTGGAAGATTTGAGAGAACAATGGCATTTTTCGACCTTGGAGAGGATATTTATAGTCAGGAAAATATATAGAAATATAGAAGAAAAAGACACTTGGGAAGATGTTATCTCTGCCATAGATAAGGGATTAAAACCCTATGTAAAACAATTAATTAGAGATATAACCAAAGAGGATATAGTAAAATTAACTGAAATAAGAATTAAACGAATCTCTAAATTTGATATTGATAAATCTGAGACCTACATAAAGAATATAGAAAAACAGATAAAAGAAACTGAATATAACTTAAAAAATATTGTAGACTTTACAATACAGTACTTCACTAGGATTAAAACCAAATACAAAAATGTATATAAAGGGCGCAAAACTGAGATAAAAACATTTGACAATATAGATATATTCGATGTAGCTATTTCTAATACCAAATTATATTTCAATAAAACAGAAGGATTTATAGGAACTTCTTTAAAAGATGAATCTTTTGCTTTGGAATGCTCAGATATAGATGATATTATCGTGTTTAAAAAGGATGGAACTTTTTTAGTTACCAAAGTAGATAGTAAAACCTTTGTGGGCAAGGATATAATACATATACAAGTATTTAAGAAAGGAAATAGCCAAAATGTATACAATGTCATATATGAAGATGGCGAGACAGGTATTTCATATAAAAAACGATTTAATGTATTGTCTGTAACACGAGATAAGGAATACGATATAACACAAGGAACTAAAGGATCTAAGGTAATTTACTTTTCAGCAAATCCTAAGAGTGAAACAGAAGTTGTAACTGTACATTTGAAAAAAAAATACACTTTGATGAAATCAAAATTTGAAGTTGATTTTTCACAACTGAGTATAAAGGGAAAAAATGTAAAAGGAAATATAGTGACCAAATACTCAATAAATAAAATAAAGCTCAAATAATAAGTTTTCTCTAAAAAAAAAGATAACTATAGTTATCTTTGTCTTAGTAATTATCAGTATTACCGAGGTGGAGGCATCTGTAGTCAACCTAAATTTAAATGTATAAAGCAAATAAGATCAAAGATTCCTTAAGGATGTCTTATACCATATCAAAAAGTGGAAGTGTGACACCTAGTTCCAAAAGGTTAGCACTAAAAATGATATCACAAATAGATTTTAATAAAACTAAATTAATAGTTGAACTAGGAGCGGGTAATGGATGTATAACTAAGTACATATTGCAAAAAATGTCTAAGGACAGTATTCTTATAGTTTTTGAGGTAGATCCAAAAATGATCGAGATACTAAAGGGGATAGAAGACCATAGACTTATAGTAGTAAATGATTCTGCTGAAAATATAACAACACATATAACCAAAGCTGGAAAAACAAAGGCTGATGCCATAATATCTTGTTTACCCATAACTATTTTACCTAAAAATTTGGTTAATAATATTTTGCAAAAATGCACAGAAGTTCTAGGAGACACTGGTAGATATGTCCAGTTTCAATATTCTCCAAGAACATTTAAAATGCTTAAAAAATATTTCGATATCCTGAGAAAAGATTTAGTTCTTATGAATATACCTCCTGCATTTGTAATGCATTGCTCTGTTAAAAAAGATATATAGTAAGCATAGTTTTACAGGATTTTACAGGCAAAAACTAAGGCTAGCTAAAATATATTTTTGTAGGCTCTTTTTCTGATATAAACCGCTAAGATTTTTTTTCTGTAAATCTTTTTGAAGATCTCTTGTAATCTATCTAATCTTAGTTCTTTTTTTTAAATATATTGGGAGGAATTTGATTTACAGTCTAGATTTTTCACATTGAAAATTCTTTTAACCTCTTATAAAGAGTATTAACTGGCAATCCCAAAACATTAGATTGTGTTCCCTCTATTCTTTCTATTCCTATCAAGCCCAGCCACTCTTGTATTCCATATGCTCCAGATTTATCAAAAGGCTTCCATTGCTCTATATAAAAATCTATTTCTCTGCAAGAAAGAGATCTAAAAGTGACTCTTGTATTTTCAGAAAAAGTTAGCTTATTCTTCTTCTTAGAAACAAGACATACTCCAGTGATAACATCATGAGTCTTAGCCGAAAGTTTCTCTAACATAACTTTAGCTTGTCTGTCATCTTTAGGCTTGCCTAAAATTTCATCCTCTAATATCACAACCGTATCAGCCGTGATAATAATCTCCGATTCCTTTATATCTCTCTCAAAATGAGAAGCCTTTAATTCAGCTAGATATTCGGGAACTTTTCTAATATCCAAATCAGAAGGATATATCTCTTCCAAATCCTTTTTTACAATGGAAAAAGATAATCCCATATCTTTTAAAAGCTTATGTCTTCTGATAGAATTTGAAGCTAAAACAATACTATATCCATTTAAAATATCTTGCGCTACCATAACAGTCTTATTATTTTATCACTCAGGGATAATCCATTTACCTTGAACCCTCATAATTTGTTCTAAAACATCTCTAACACATCCATTCCCTCCATTATAAGGCGATATATATTTAGATATATTTTTTATATCTATAGCGGCATCATTAGGACAAGCAGGCACCCCTACTCTTTTCATAACTGGATAATCAGGCATATCATCGCCCATGTAAAGAGTGTTTTCCTCCCTTATATCGTAAGTACTTATATAATCTTCATACGCTTCTAGCTTATCAAAACAAGAAAAAAAGAAATCTGTTATTCCTAACTTTTGTAATCTACTCTTAACGAGTAAATTAGAACCACTTGAAATTATACAGAAGTTATAACCTTGCTTAATGGCTAGATTTATAGCGTATCCATCCTTAATATTCATCTGCCGAGCCCAATTATTCTCTGATATGACATTGACTTTTCCATCGGTCATGACCCCATCAACATCAAAAATAAAAGTCTCCACTCTTGAAAAGAGCTCTTTATAATTATTACTCATTGGTTTAAATTGTTATATGAATTTGAAATAAAGGTCTGTAAAAATCATACAGAAAAAAATAATATGACTATTTGCTGTATTTCATCAATAATTCCTTCCAAGACTCTAATTCGAGACTGCCTTCTTTTCGTTTGCCAAATATTTGAACTATTAAATTTTCATCTTCATCGAAAACTTCCAAAGCCGATACTTCCCCATCTTTACCCGATGGTCTTCTAACTACCCATGCCTGAGATATTTTATCAGCATTTAGATGTAAATTAAAATCTGGATCTAATACGTTAAACCATTCTTTGTAAAAAGAAGTTTTTTGTATTTCTCCAGTATATATCTGTATGTTTCCTGGATTAGTTACAAAAATCATAACAGGAATATTTTTAGAAGCGACTTGTTGTATTACCTCGACGGCTGCAGAATTAGGAATTTTATTAGCATAATGCTCACTTGGAGCCAGCTTAAAAGCTTGAATTTTATCTAATTTATACTTTCTACAGATAGACATAAATTCGTGTGTGTCTTGCATGCCTTTCCACTCTTTATGGAATTGCTCTACATCTATCTTAGGAGTCTCTATATTATTTTTAGGATTTTTTTCAGCCTTATCAACACTCTCATAAGCCTCTTGATTTTCATTTCTAAATTTATCCACCAAACTGAGATAGTTATCGATACTGCTCTCTGGTGTCAAGTATATTTTGTGAAGAGCTTGCCCAGTACTAGAAAAAAATTGCAAACTGTGCAAATCCCTGCCTTTTGTATTGTCATGAACAGAAAAAGCTCTATGCCAGTGACTTAAAAAAAAATCTAAGATCTATTTCTCCTAAAAATAATCCTAAGTTATCGTCTTTAAATATAGGGTTTTTATAAACTCCTTTTACTTCATGTACACAATACTCATTACGAGTCAACGCCATGACCTTGCCCAGGGATTTGATTTCTGTTAATATTTCTTTAAATCTAGGCTGTAACCTAATTACAGAGTCTCCACACATGGTGCTCAATAACTCTAATTCACTAACCTCTAATTCTTCGGCAGCATCTTTAATCCTCTTATTGGGATTTAGGTTTTTAAATGTCTCCCACCTCTCTTTTAAACCAGAATTTATATTTATAGTAGTATCGTTCATTTTAATTTTTTTTTATGTAAAATCTAATGTCATTTACCATGAAAAATATAGACGTCTGCTAGACAAAAGGTCTTTTAATCAAAGGCTTTGCGCTAGATACTCCTTAAAAAAAACTTGTATAATGCCAATGAGGCCTAGCTTTTTCGCCTCCCAAAGGTAATACAGTACGGGCAAATTTAGATGCTATATTTTGGAAACTAAATTATTAATCCAACTCAGGTAAATAATTAGTTTATACGGAAGTAAAACAAAAAAGCCGCTTAGGATCAATCCTAAACGGCTTCGTTAAATAATATCAATAATTATACTATTCAGATTTGTTTTCAGGATGCTTGCTATTAGCAGCGCCTTCAATATAAGGCATTCCTGAACGTCGAAACATTAAACTAAAATTTTGAATTCCATTATATGGCAAATCCCAAGAACTTAAATCTTGATTAAAATTTTTAGCAAAATAAAACATCTCTAGCCTATGAATAACATTAGAAACATTCCAACTGCCTATATTTCCATTGAAAGATGTAGCGACCTTAAACATACTTACCATATTAGTAACATTAGAAACATTCCAAATGCCTATATTTTGATCGAAAGATGTAGCATTTTCAAACATACTTTCCATATTAGTAACCTTAGAAACATTCCAACTGCTTATATTTTGATTAAAAGCTTCAGCTCCTAAAAACATACTTTCCATATTAGTAACCTTAGAAACATTCCAACTGCCTATATTTCCATTGAAAGCTTTAGCTCCTGAAAACATCCGCGCTATATTAGTAACCCCCTCTAAATTAGGCGCTTCCATAGGTAAAGTTACTAACTTGGAACATTCCTCAAAACTTCCATAATATTTAGATTTACGATCTTCTGTATATTCAATACTGTTGAGTAATTTCAGATCACCCCAAGATGAAATATTTATTATCTCGTCTGTATTATAGCAATCAGGACTCGGATAATCACCAGAAGACTTATCAAAACTATAAGGATTAGTTCTTATACAATTGAAGACTTTACCAAAGTTAAAACCTTCTATTTTTTCTGTAATAGTAACGGTGTACTCACCTGCTGTTGTATAAGTATGTGAAGCTCCAGTATGAGAAGTAACTTTTTGCTTTTCTGAACCATCGCCCCAATCTACTGTAAAGTCATATTCTCCACCATCGTAAATAGGCAATTTTATTTGTTCGTTGTTTGAAGTAGTTTTCCACTTAGAAATAAATTTCTTTAACTCATGGGTAATAGTCACAGTGTAATCTTTAGTTTCTCCGTTTCCTGCTGTTACTGTGTATTTGACAGCTTCTGTCTTTGAAAGGTCTATATTATTAGAATTAGGAGATATAGAAGCAAGGTTTGAAATCTCTATCGACGGCACTATCTTTGTTATTTTTGCTAATTCATAGTAAGATAAATCTGTTACTGATATAGATATGACTGAATTTATTTTATCTATACTTGTCGATATTTTCGCTTTCACGCCATTAGGTTTTGTAATACTAAATGATAATATTTCATTTTCAGCATTCTCAGGTAATACAGAAACAGTTACTGTATAGGTTTTAGATTCTCCTTTTTCTGAAGTAATTGTAAAAGCTACAGGGTTTGTAAAATCTGTAATTTTACTAGGGTCAGGTTTTATTGTTTCTCCTGCAAAACCTATTATAGGAACTAAATTTGTTTTTAATTTTCCTTTGCTGTGAGGTAAAGCAACAGATATCTTAGTAGAATCTTCAGAATCAATAACTCCCTCTATATCTTTACTCAGACCGTTATTCTTATCAGCTTTAAATTTGAAAGACAATATTTTATTCTCAGAGCTTGGTTCCGACAAAGAAACAGTTACTGTATAAGTTTTAGATTCTCCTTTTTCAGAAGTAATTGTAAAAGCTACAGATTTCGAAAAATCTGTAATTTTACTAGGGTCAGGTTCTATTTTTTTACCTATAAACTTTATTGTAGGAACTAAATTTTTTCTTAATTCTCTTTTTTTGTAAGGTAAAACAACAGATATCTTAGTAGAATCTTTAGAATCGATAACTCCTTTTATATCTTTACTCAGATCTTTATTCTTATCAGAATCAAATTTCAAACTGAAAGAAGTTAAAGAAACAGTATCTGAACTATTTTTTACTTCATCTGAAGTATTTTCTACTTTTTTTTCTTTTGTACAAGAAGTAAAGGACATAATTTGAAAAACAAATAAATAAAACAGTAAAATTTTTGACTTCATAAATATTTAAATTAAAATAATAAAACAATAAACTAAAAGCTTAGTTTAAAGGTAAACACACAATATTCAAGCTTTGTAGTTTTAGTTAAAAAGTCTGCGAAGTTAGTAGTTTATTTTGTAATATTAAAAGAAAATATTACTCCTTGTAAATTAAATCGGATTTAAGGAAATACACCTTTAGTTTTAGCCTCTTTTATGCTTATGAGGCGATTTAATAGAAATTTAACAATTTTCGCGCAAAAAACACTCGATTTATCACAAATATGAGTCTCTTTAATCCTAGTTAATTAAAGAGGTTCAAGCATTTTTACCAAACAAATTATTAATTGAACTCATGTTTTTATTGACTGTTCTTTTTAATAAATATTAACTCAAATCAGAGTATAAGTTTATAAATATAAGTATATTTCGCAGCGATATTAATGGCTGCGAATCAAAGTGGAACAGCCTTTATTCCAAAATAGATTAACTTCAAAAATATTATAGTTATGAATAGATATATTTTTTTGTTTGCATTTGTGCTTTTATTTAATTTGGGATTTTCTCAAGAAAATCAAGATGAGGAATTACATAAATACTCTCCTATAAAATTGGAATTGAATGAATCAGGTTCTAAATATCTAAGACTAATCCTTTGGAATCAAATTTGGGTTGGAGTCGAAAACTTGGGAAATAAAAACCAAAAAGCTTTTTTTAATTTTAGAAGATCTAGGATTTTAGCTGTTGGACAGTTTTCTCCTAGGTTTTTAGTATTGACACACATAGGGACACATTCGTTTAACGCTCAAAATGCTACTCTGCATGGAAAATCAGGTTCTGATATATTTGTAAATGATGCTTGGGGAGAGTATATGTTGATAGATAAAAGTGTGTATTTGGGAGTGGGGTTACATTACTGGAGCGGCATATCTAGATTACAGAGATCATCGAGTTTTAAGTTTATGACAATAGATAGCCCTAACTCTAGAGCGTGGTTAAATTACGGTAGAACAGGGCAGTTTGTAAGGGAATTTGGATTTTATATCAAAGGAACAATCTCCGATAAGTTACAATATTCGTTTACTATAAACGATGCTGAAAATTCATATGCTGTAAATGATGAGACTCCTATATCAAAAGATGTATCGGTTTATGCTGGAGCATATATATCGCCTAATATTTTTAATTCTCAGAGATCTAAATTGAATTACACTTCTAGATTGGAATATCAATTTTTAGATGAAGAAGGAGATAAACTACCTTTTAAGTCGAGTAGCACTTTCAGTGAAAAAGGGAATATTTTTAATATTGGGATAGGCATTTGGTATCATCCAAACGCATCTATTACTCTAAAAGACTATTCATCTCCTATAAAAAAGATCTCTGAGATAACAAACGTAAACCAGATAGAATATCAAGATGCTTTACATTTTTCAGTAGATGCCTATTTAGATATGAAAGGACTAACAGCCTATGCGCTTTTTCAAGACACCAATTATGGCAAAAATGCAGGAGGTTATAGATTTACAGGATCTAATACTACATTGACGTTGGGTTATTTTTTAGATAATCTAGATCTTCAACCTTATGCTTCTTATAGTTTTTTACATCCCAGAGTTGATGGATATAATTCTGGATGGGAGATGAAATTAGGAATCAACCTCTTGAAACTAGATATATTCTTAAAGACATCTTTAGAATTTCAAATTAATAAATCAGTTGAAAGTACTTCTTTGAGTAAAAGCTTGCTTTTGCAAATGCAATTTGTAATATAAATATTAATGAAATTGAGATTTTAAGGAATTTAAAAAGACATCTCTGATTCTATGTTTTAGTTTTTAATATATTTGGATGCCTTTCTAAACTGAGATATGAAAAACAATAGATATTGTGTAATAATGGCAGGAGGCTTAGGAACTCGTCTATGGCCATTTAGCACTGAACAAGAGCCAAAGCAATTCACAGATATCTTAGCCACAGGACGTACTCTTTTACAACACACATTCGATAGATTTAGTGGGATCATACCAGATGGTAATTTCTATGTAGTTACTTCGGTGAAGTATGAGAGTTTGTGTTTAGAACAACTTCCAGCATTAGAAAAAAAGCAAATACTTTTAGAGCCAGAAGGCAAAAACACAGCTTCCTGTATCGCCTATGCAAGTCATAAGATAAAGTTAAATGACAAAAATGCTAATATTGTGGTATCGCCTGCCGATCATTTAGTTTTGGATATTCCCAAATTCAAAGAGTTAATACTAAGAGGGTTGGATTATGTAGATAGAAATAAGAGAATACTTACCATAGGTGTAAAACCTAATGTTCCAAGTGTAAATTACGGATACATAAAAATAAATCATGACAATGACGACTATGCCCAAAGTGATTTAAAACACGTAGAATCATTTATAGAAAAACCAGATTTAAAAACCGCTAAAGAATTTGTTGAAAATGGAAATTACTTTTGGAATTCGGGTATTTTTTTATGGTCTGCAGATACTATTGTATCTGCTTTAGAAGAATATTTACCTTCTATCAATAACAAGTTTTTAGAGGGATTAGATTATTTCGGCACCCAAAGAGAGGAGGAATACATAAAGGAGATATATCCACAATTAGAAAATATATCTGTAGACTACGGCATTATGGAAAATGCTGAGAACATATCTATGCTGATTGGAGATTTTATCTGGTCAGATTTGGGAACTTGGAAAAGTGTATCAGAATATTTTATAATTGATGAAAAAGGAAATGCCACGGCCCATGACAATGCTGTATTTTACGAATCTGAAAATTGTATAGTTCACGTGGGTAAAGAAAAAACAATAGTAGTGGAGGGACTCAAAAATTATGTAATCTGCGAAACAGAAAAAAATATTTCAATTCGAAAAATAGAAAGTGAAGATAAAGTAAAACAAGTAATAGAAGAGCTTAAAAAGAGGAACTCTTCGGAGAAAAATATGGTATAAATAATATTTCAAATATTTTGAAATTCAATCATTAACATTTAACTTTTTAATTGAAATGATTAGAATATTATGTTTTTTGTTAGTATTTCCATGGCAGCTGTATTCTCAGGTTATAGATGATTTTTCTAATAAAGATATATCTACAAATCCTAGGTGGGAAGGCGAAAGGGATAAATTCAAAGTAAATGAACACGGTCAGCTACAACTAAATGATTTATCTAAATCTAAAAAAGCTTATCTGTGTACTGAATCTACTTTATCAAATCATATTATTTGGGAATTCTATTGCGCTTATAGCGGAAATCCCTCTTCTAGCAATAACACCCTTATATATCTGATCTCCGACAATCAAAATTTAACAGAGTCTCTCAATGGATTTTGCATAAAAATAGGAGGAGAAAGTGGAGTAAAAGACAAAATAAGTCTGTATAAACAAAAGGGTAAGATTAAATCGAAATTATTTCAATCTGATAATGGACAAAAGATTTTAAACTCTAAAAATAAATTATCTCTCAGACTTAGAATAACTTATACAGATGGGGCCTGGTCCTTTTTTGCAGATAAGGAAGGTGGAGAAAATTTTGTATCCATTGGCACTTATAGAGGGATTATAGATGTAAATCCAATGTATTTTGGCATTTTAGTTCAATTCTCTAAGACTAAGAATATGCATTTTTTCTTCGATGATATTTCTATAAGACAAGAGGGTAATTCGTCCACAGAGATTGAGCAAGTAAAAATTATAGGGGTAGACAGCATACAAATATCTCTATCTGATAAGGTTAAGAGAACGTCCGCTTTATCAAATAGCAATTATCAATTGAGCGAAATAGGTCCTCCAGCGAGTGTTATTTACAATGAAAAAGAGAAAAATATTAAACTTTATTTTTCAAAAATCATGACAGAGGGAAAGAGATATACTCTCCACATAAGAAATTTAGAAGGTGAAAATGGAAACAAAAACCCTGATTTTATAAAAAATAATCTCTTTTACGAATTGCCTGTTCCCAAACTAAATAGTATAGAAGTCTTAAATCCTAAGTTGTTAAAGTTGAATTTTAATATCCCCATACAAGAGGATCAAGTAGAGTTTAAATCAGATCTTTTGACTTTTGGCCTTCGATCTTGGAGCGATGAAAATAGAGTTCTAGAATTACACTTAAGTGATTCTTCCATTATCCCAAATAATATGTATTTGTTAGATGTGACAAAATTATTTTCTAAGAGAAAATCTAATTTTCCTGTAAAAAAAGCTGAGCCGCATAAAAGACAATTTCTGATAAAAATGCCAAAACCTCATATAAACAGCTTGAAAATAATGACAGACTCAACTTTTGTGATAAAGTTTTCTACACCTATGGATCCTATATCCGCTACAAATAGGAATAATTATATTCTTACAAACAATACTGTTGTGAACAAGGCCATATATAATAGAGAAAATCGTACAGTAGAAATATTACTCAACAAAAAGCTCTCTTCAAATATCTCTTATGATATAATCGTAAAACCAATTTTAGCAGAGAAATTCAAAGGATTTACAGGACTTAAAACTAGGAGTATAAAAACTAGTTTGTCGTTTAGAGTCTTAGACCTAAAAATACTTAAAGCTTCTTTTTTGTCTCCATCACAACTATCGATAGTTTTCAATATGGATATAAATAAAAACAGTGTTAAAGAGCAAAACGTCCTAATCGATAAAATGAAAGTAGCTTCTATTCATGTCAATAAACGTAGCATTACAATTGATGCGCTAGATGGAAATTTTGAGCTCAATACCAATTATAAAATAAAACTGAAAGGAATAGAGGCAAATGATATAAGCGGATTTAAAATCCCAAAATTAGATACGGTCATTTCAGTCATCAAGGAGATAGCTCCTCCATATTTACAGAAAATAGAACTGAAAGATCAAAGAATTGTTAAATTATTTTTCAATTGTGTATTGTCAGATTCATCACTTGATATTTCTAATTATACAGTTAATAAAAACATAGGCATGCCAAAAGAAGTTATTAAAAAAGGCAATATCCTATCCTTAGTTTTTGACGATAATTTTCCCAATGATGATTTTCAACTCACTATAAAAGAATTATCTCCAGCTCTCATAGACGGTTTTGAAATAGATAAAACACCTGTGCAAAAAGTAGTATTTTCAAATTACAAACCACTAAATGGAGATATTATTTTTACAGAAATTCTTTCTAATCCAAATAAAAAAGGGTCTAAGTTTTTGGAAATTTATAACTCTACTGACAAACACATACAAATAGAAAATTTTTATATTTCTAACTCTATTGATAAGAATCTTAAGAAGATAGCTCCTTTTTTAATGAAGCCTGATCAATACATAGCTATTACCAAAACCGTAGATGCCCTTAACAAATTTTACTCTGTGGAGGGATCTTATATAGAAATGCCTCTTCCTTCTATTCCTAAAGATAATGGCAAAGTATGTCTTTTAACACCTGAAAAATCAATTATGGACAGTGTGTCATATACATCAAAGATGCATTTCAAATGGCTAAAGGATAGGACGGGAATATCCTTAGAGCGAATAGATGTAAACAGAAAATCTAATGAGAATAATTGGACTAGTGCAGCAGTAAAAATAGGTGCTACTCCAGCCATGCGAAATTCTCAACAAATAAATAACGAGACTTTTGTGAAAAGGGATTTTATATATTTTGAGAATAATGTGTTTTCTCCCAATGGGGATGGAATAGATGATTTACTAAAAATAGAATACGATATCAAAGAGCAGTCTCAGGCTAGAATATATGTATTAGATGACAATAGTTTTATAGTGAAAAAGATAGTGGAAAATGAGAATTTACCATCTAGGGGATATGTCACTTGGAATGGAGATACCGAAAGAGGAGATAGAGCTAGACAAGGGATTTATATAATATTCATGGAGTTTACAAATCATGAGGGTGTAAGTAAAAGGTATCACAAGGCATGTGTATTAGGCTTATGATATATATTTATATTATTCTGGCATAAAAAGACACTATCGTTTAAAACCTGAGTTTGATTAATAAATTGGTTGATTAAACCATTTGAAAGTCTTTTTACTAAGGTTAGAGAGGGCTGTATTTATAATCATTTGAATATTTTTATGCAAAAAATATCAGGTTTCCACTAAGTCGCTTCATAAGTATTCAAATAATTACACTAATAATCTATTGACCTCAATAAATTCAAAGGTTATAGAGTTTTTATTAATCAAACTCAGGTTTTTAAGTTCTTCCTTTTCTGCGATGTGCGTTCTGTCGGCAAATATTTTAAACATCAAAGAAAAGTTTTAAAAAATTAAAAAAATAACATTAATTTAGTAAACTACTCATGTAGTAAATGAGCGGTTTGTTATTTATTAAATTTTAAATCTAAAAAAAAATGAAAAAAATGTTTAGAAATTTGTTAGCAATGCTAACATCAGGTGTTATTGTTTTCTCTTGTGGAAAAGAGATTGATAAAAATCAAATAACGGAGGTTAAAAGTATAGATTTCTTAGCGGAGAAGAACAAGGTTACTGTTGAAGACAAACAAGACGTTAGTGACTTGTTTAAGAGCTTATTTATTATAAAGACTCCTGAGAGAGCAATATCAGCATATACTGAAGAGCAAAAAGCGCTTAACTCAAAAATTACTATTGAAGGAGATAATATTTATGTAAAAATGCCATATAACCCAGCGTTAAAATTAGATGAAGCTGGCATCCTTACTGCTACAATTACTTCTTCAAGTGCTCCAGGCACTAGTCCTGCTACTTTCGATATACCTATCAGTATAGGAGCAAATGAGTTTACTCATCAAAAAATGATTACAGGTGTAGTTAAAAAACTTCCTAAGAAAATAGGAGATAAGGATATTGAAAAGGAGTATTCTATTCATTTTAAGTACGATAAAGATGCGGCTAAATCAGCATCAGATAAATGTGATCTTTTTCCTACTGATACAACTGTAGACTCTCCTATTAACAACCTTTCTTTTACTAGAAATCACCAATATAAAAAGCTAGAGGAAACTATTACTGCTAATAATAGTTATGTGTGTGAAAATGCCGAAGTAAACGGTAAAAATCATGGAAAGTGTAATGGTTTAAGTAAAACTTCTAAAGCTGTTACACCTGTGCTTACTACTGCATTAACTAGTAAAAATGGAGATTCAGAAGCAAACGCTATAGAAATGCATTTTGAGGGAGGGACCTTGAGTCACCATTTTGTTTCGACTACTATCAGTAACCCAGAGAAATCATTTGATATTGGGATTCTCGCTCATGATTATGATGGTGACAACCCAAAGTTTACAATGCCGAATTTTGAGTTTATAGCTGATGGAGCTGTGCTTCCTGATGGGGCGTTTTTTAGTGTTGAAGGTGTTAACGGAACAGATTGCGATGTTAAGTATAAACAAAAAATCTGTCCAATAATTCCTAATACAGGATTTAAGATGTATAATCCAATGCCTCTTGTAGATAACGGTATAATTTTTAAAGTAGTAGCTCAAAATGGAATAAACAAAAAGTTCTACAAATTGATATTTAAGAATAAGAATACTCGTCCTCGTTTTTAAAATGAAATATTTATTTAAAATCTTATCGCTACTAGACATTTGGTCTAGTAGTTTTCTCATGTAGAAAACCAAATGATACAGCCGAAAAAGCCCTAGAACTAATCTTTAGTTCTAGGGCTTTTTCGATAAGAGTAAGAATCTAACTGATGATAATAATGTCTCCGAGTTCTACGAAAAACTCTTTATTACTAAAACTCCTCCTAGGGCCAAAGGAAAAGTTATTGTTGTAGATTCTAAGGTTACCCAGATAAGTTTGAGACTAAATCTGGAGATATAGTCGGAGATAGTATATTTATAAGGCTTCCTTATAACTCGCAGTTTACATATTCAGCAACCAAGTCTAGTGCTGCTACAATAGTCTTTAAAGGAACTTCTGGCGCTAGCGCAATTAGTTATAAATTCACAGTAGTAGCACAAGATGGAACAAGCAAAAAAAATACTACAAGTTAACAATCAATGCTACTGCGTCTAGTTAGTAGTATTTAAAAAATCAATTATTTACAATAGAAAAGGGGGCTTTTTGCTCCATTTTTTTTATGTGATTACTTTACATGATAATTTTTATTTCTAAATAATAATAAACAGAACTAAGGTTTAGAAATACTTTTTTTTAGGATGATATGATTGGGGCTTATCATTTAATTAGCGGATATTGTAAATAATTAATTAGATTTGCATTGCAAAATTTAAAAAGATTTCTATGGGAGTTTATGCATTATTGGTGATACTGATAGTAGTCATTTGTATGTTATTGGTGTTGGTTGTTCTAGTTCAAAATCCAAGTGGAGGAGGCTTATCTTCAACTTTTGGAGCAAGCGCTACTAATGTGGTAGGAGTGCAAAAAGCTAATGATTTTTTAGAAAAAAGTACATGGATTTTGTTCTCTCTGTTAGTCGTGTTAGTTGTATCATCTAATTTTGTTATACAAAATGAAATTCCAGTTTCTGATGTGGAAGAACATATTGAAAATTTGTATTTGCCAGATGTAGATCCTATTGCAGCTCCTTTAAGTGATGATTCATTACAAACTGATACTGATGTTGATGCTGATTCTTCTTCGGAGAAGAGTGATAAAGATCCTTCAGTTAAGGAATAGACATTTTTAACATAGATTATAGTATTTTTCCTCATCTTGGGAAAAGATTTTTCTCAGATTAATTTGAATGTGAAAGAAGCCGTCTCAAAACCGAGGTAGTTTTTTTGTTTAAAAGTGTAGTTTTTACCCGTTAACCCAGATTATTCATAGTCACATGAATTTTTCAGGTTAAAAGTATTGTTTTATTCAGTATTTCTAAGGAAATATCCATCTAACTCAAGTTTATAAACAATGTATTTTTGTTCCCCATTTTTGGGGACCATCTAAAGTGGTCTAGATTTGGTTAAAACCCTTTAAAATTAATACCTCATATCAAATATTGAAATATAACCATGAATAATCTAGGTTAATTTGTATCTTGCTAACTGATTGATAATCAAATAGTATGAATACAAATTTCAGGGACTATAACCAAGGACAAAATTGGCTTTTTCCACCTAGTATCGAAGAATTGATTCCTGCAGATCATCCTGTGCGAGTTGTCAATGGTGTGATTGAACAACTAAACCTCAATTTATTGATTTCTGAGTACAGTAAAGAAGGCAAACCAAGCTACCATCCTAAGATGATGCTCAAAGTAATGGTATATGCCTACATGGATAATACCTATTCTTCAAGAAAAATTGACAAGGCAATGCGTGAAAACATCATTTATATGTGGCTTTCAGCTCAACAGGTAGTAGATCACAATACCATTGCTCGATTCCGTAGTAAAAAACTCAAGACCATTTTTAAAGATATTTTCAAACAAGTGGTCTTGTTATTGGCAGATGAAGGTTTGTTAACCCTCAAGGAAGTCTTTACAGATGGGACTAAAATTGAATCCATGGCTGGACGTTATACTTTTGTTTGGGGTAATGCGATTAAGACTCGTAAAGAGAAAATGTCCGAGCAACTGGAAAATATGTGGCAGTATGCTTAGAGTATCGCAGATGAAGAAGATCTAGATCCTACCGCTCAAGACTTTAGCAAGATTGATAAAGAGAAAGTAGAAAAGACTGCTACTAAAATCAATAAGATACTCAAAGGTAATACCAAAGCAAGCAGTAAAGCCAAAGCCAAGGCACGCTATATGGAAAAGAATTTCCCAATCAACCTTGAAAAGTATCAGCAACAAGAACAAATACTATCAGGTCGTAACAGCTATAGTAAAACGGATCCTGACGCTACCTTTATGCGCATGAAAGAAGATCATATGCTCAATGGTCAATTAAAGCCAGGGTATAATGTTCAAATCAGTACAGAATCACAGTTTATCATACACTACAGTCTACATCAGAATACAAATGACATCCATACACTAAAACCTCATTTACAGTCTTACGAGAAACTATATCAATCACTTCCCAAATACCTTAGTGCAGATGCTGGTTATGGGAGTGAAGAAAATTACCAATACCTAGAAGATGTTGAAATAAGTGGATATGTTAAGTATAACACTTTTGATAAAGAGCAACGGACTTATAAATCTAATCGAAAGAAAAACTCTAATGTTGACTTTCATAGAGATAATCTTCATTATAATGAACAAGAAGATAACTATGTGTTGTCCTATGGGCCAAAGAATGGATAAAATCTATGAATGAAAGAATACTACAAAATCAGGTTACAATCAGACTTCCAGCGTATATCAAGCACAAAATTGTCAAGGTTGTTCACTACGAGGGCTTTGCCATAAATCAAAGTACAATAGAAAGATAGAACGTAATCATCATCTTGAAAGGCACAAGAATATAATGCGTAATAGGCTCAAGAGTAATGAAGGTCAAAATAGACGTAAAAAAGAACATCAGATGTAGAACCTGTCTTCGGACATATCAAATCAAACCGAAACTTCAAGAGATTTACACATAAAGGGATTAAAAAAGCAGAATTAGAATTTGGATTACATGCTTTGGCACACAATCTTCGAAAAAAGGTCTCATAAAAAGAACCTTCCTTTTAAAAGGAAAGTAAAATGGAATGCTAAATACCAAAAATTAAAAAAGCCTCATTTCATTAATGAGACGGCTTCTTTTTTGTATTTCTGTATGTCGTTGTTTATCTTGTAGTAATTTTGTAGTCTATTACAAGACACATGTTTTTCTTTATAAGAACTCTATCAAAATTACCTTTTCCTTTTCTGTATTTTATATCTGATATATTATATTTCGTAATGTATAGGATAGTCAAGTATAGAAAAAAGGTAGTTTTTGAAAACCTAAAAAAATCTTTTCCCAAAAAGACAAATAAAGAGATAAAGGAAATTTCCAAGAAATTTTATAAGCATCTATCAGATATGACAATAGAAATTTTCAAACCTATATCGATTAAAAAGGAAGTTTTTATCAGTAGAATGCGCCAAGATAATATTGAATTATTAGATGAGTTTATAGATAAGGGTAGAAGTATTATCATGGTAACAGGACATTATGCAAACTGGGAATGGATTTCTGAATTACCTTTGGTACTAAAAAATAAAGAGACTCAAATTAAAGCTGTTTATAATCCTATTAGAAATAGATCTATAGATAAATTAGTCGTGTCTAGCAGAACGGCATTTGGATTGGAAGTATTCACTATGGATGAGATTCAAAAGATGATGTTAAGAGATAGAAACAAAAAATCCATATACTATTTCGTAGCTGATCAAAGTCCACATATTGATAATATTAGCGGTTATATTAATTTTTTAAATCAAGATACTCCAGTTTTTACTGGGGTGGAGAGGATCTCTAAAATGTTTGATTTTGTAGTTGTATATATGGACGTTCAAAAAATCAAAAGGGGATATTACAATACTACATTCAGATTATTATTCGAAAATCCTAGAGATACAGAGAAATTAGAGATAACAAAAGAGGTCTTTAAAACTCTTGAGAATTCTATAAGAAAAAAACCTGAGTATTGGCTATGGTCTCATAGAAGATGGAAACACAGTAGAGATGCTTTTTAATTAAAAATTCTGTTTGTCATTTTATGAGTTCACTATATTCCTTAAACAAATATTATTTCAGATATAAATACCGTTTTTTATTAGGTGTTTTTTTTGTGGTAGGGGGAAATATTTTCGCCTTGGTAATGCCAAATTTAGTAGGTAGGTTATTCGATGATATATCAGATGTAATAAGTGGAAATTTATCTAAGTCAGAGATTATAGATTCTCTTATCTATCTGGGATTGATGGTTATAGCAGCTACGTTTTTGCGTAGTTTTTTTTTGTTTATGATGAGGCAGACTATAATAGTAATGTCCAGGATGATAGAATATGATATTAAGAATGATATTTATTCTCATTATCAAAAGTTATCGCTGAATTTTTATAAACAGAATAGAACGGGAGATTTGATGAATAGGATCACAGAAGATTTGTCTCATGTCAGGATGTATTTAGGTCCAGCGTGTATGTATAGTATAAACTTACTGACACTTATTTTGATCACCATTTCTAATATGTTTAGAATAGATGTGATTTTAACTTTGTGGTCGATTATTCCCCTTCCTTTTTTATCTTTCATAATATACAAGGTCAGTGATAAGATTAACTCCAAGAGCGAAGATATACAGAAGCAGTTATCGAGTGTTTTCACTTTTTCACAAGAGATCTTTTCTGGTATAAGAGAGATAAAATCATATGCTGTAGAGGAAAATACTCAAAGGCAATTCCAAAAAATAACCAAAGAGGGTAAGGTTAAAAATCTAAGTTTGGTAAAAATTCAAGCTTTATTCTTTCCATCTATGGTATTACTTGTAGGTATTAGTAATTTGTTAGTTGTGTACGTGGGCGGACAGAGGGTTATGCAAGGATATATTACAACTGGTGTTATAGCTGAATTTATCATATATATAAATATATTGACATGGCCGATTGCTAGTGTGGGATGGGTTGCTTCTATTATTCAAAAGGCGGAAGCTTCTCAAGATCGTATTAATGAATTTTTGTTTCAAAAGCCTGAGATTGTAAATAACACCAAAGAGAGAACTAAAATATCGGGAAATATAACATTCGACAAAGTCAATTTGGTATATGAAAATACAGGTATCCATGCATTAAAAGATATTTCCTTTAATATTAAAGGAGGAGAAATGTTAGGTGTAATAGGCAAAACAGGAAGTGGAAGATCTACTATAGTGGAGCTTATAACTAGATTATATGAAACTACAAGTGGAAGGGTATACATAGATGATACAGATATCTCAAAAATAAATTTAGATGATTTAAGACAGAGTATAGGTTATGTGCCCCAGGAATCATTTTTATTTTCGGATACCATAAGTGAGAATATAAGATTTGGCAATAAGGATGTGAGCCAAGAAGAGATAGAGGATATATCAAAAAAAGTGTCATTACACAATGATGTAATGAGTTTCCCAGATAAATACAATACTATGATAGGTGAGAGGGGAATAACTCTCTCTGGTGGACAGAAACAGAGAATATCCATAGCGAGGGCTATAATTAAAAATCCCAAAATATTAATATTAGATGATTGTTTCTCTGCCATAGATACTAAAACTGAAGAAGATATATTGTCTTATCTGAGTTTCTTTTTCAAAAGCAGGACATCTATAATGATTACCAATAGAGTTTCTTCAATAAAAAAGGCGGATCAGATATTGGTTTTAGCCAATGGAGAAGTGTTAGCACGAGGAACTCATACAGAGTTATTAGAAAATGATTTATACCGTAAGTTTTTATGAAATAAACCTTGTAGAAGAGTATATTTTTTTACTTATTTCGCGACTGTGACCTCGTGTCATAATCTTAATCTTGAAAATACTAATAAACAATGGAAGAATATCGTATAGAAATAGATACTTTGGGTGAAGTAAAAGTGCCTGCAGAAAAATATTGGGGAGCACAGACACAGAGGTCTATAGACAACTTCAAAATTGGTAATCCAGGATCTATGCCAAAAGAAGTTATAGAGGGATTTGCATATTTAAAAAAGGCTGCGGCTTATACAAATTGTGAATTAGGTATTTTGACAAAAGAAAAAAGGGATGTTATATCTGCTGTATGTGATGAAATTTTGGAGGGAAAACACGAAGAAGAATTTCCATTGGTAATATGGCAAACGGGATCTGGGACACAGTCTAATATGAATGTAAATGAGGTCATCTCCAATAGGGCAGAAGTGTTATTAGGAAACAGCTTAGGAGATAAAACTAGATTCGTTCATCCAAATGACGATGCTAATAAATCTCAGTCATCTAATGACACATTTCCAACTGCTATGCACATTGCAGCGTATAAATCTATAATAGAGATAACTGTGCCGGGGGTGGAGAAATTAAGAGATGTTTTAAGAGAAAAATCAGAAGAATTTAAACGTGTAGTCAAGATAGGTAGGACTCACCTTATGGATGCTACACCTCTCACTTTAGGTCAAGAGTTTTCTGGATATGTATCTCAATTAGATCACGGTTTAAAAGCGTTGAGAAATACTTTAAATCACCTTTCGGAGATAGCTCTAGGAGGGACGGCTGTAGGTACGGGCATAAACACTCCTCCAAATTACAGTGTAAAAGTCGCTGAGTATATTTCCAAATTTACTGAGTTGCCATTCAAAACAGCAGAAAATAAATTTGAAGCATTGGCTTCTAATGATGCAATTGTAGAGTCTCACGGCGCTTTAAAACAAATAGCTGTATCTTTAATGAAAATAGCTAATGATATTAGGTTGCTGTCATCAGGCCCTCGTTCGGGGATAGGAGAAATAATTATTCCTTCTAATGAACCTGGTTCATCTATCATGCCTGGAAAAGTAAATCCTACACAATGTGAGGCTATTACTATGGTGGCATCTCAAGTGATGGGAAATGATGTCACAATTTCTATAGCTGGTTCTAACGGTCATTATCAATTGAATGTTTTTAAGCCTGTTATAATAGCCAATCTATTGCAGTCTTCTAGATTGATAGGAGATGCTTGTGTATCTTTTACAGAAAAATGTGTGTATGGCATACAGCCCAACTACGTTAATATAAAACGTCATTTAGACAATTCACTTATGTTAGTAACTGCTTTGAATACAAAAATAGGTTACGAAAAATCTGCAGAAATAGCTAAAGCAGCTCACAAGAATGGTACTTCTCTCAAACAGGAGGCTGTGAGATTGGGGTATCTAACTGAATTGGAATTTGACAAATGGGTTAGACCAGAAGAAATGATAGGTAATTTATGATTAATCTGATCATTAAATGTGTAAATTAAACCATTTGTATGTGGATTTATATTTAAAAAAATCTCTAACTTTGTCGTCTAATTTTTAAACTTGGGACATGAGCAAAGATCCCTACCCTAGGTAATTAGAAAAAAATTGAAAGCAAAATTAGAATACATATGGTTAGATGGGTATTCCCCAGTGTCTAACCTAAGGAGTAAGACGAAAATAGAAGATAATTTTAGTGGTAAGCTAGAGGATTGTAAGTTATGGTCTTTTGACGGTAGCTCTACAAGGCAGGCTGATGGTGGTTCTTCAGATTGTTTATTGAAGCCTGTGGCTATTTATCCTGATCCCTCTAGGGAAAATGGTTATCTAATTATGACAGAAGTTCTAAATGCCGATGGGACTCCTCATAAGTCTAATTCTAGACATAAAATTGACGATGACGATAATGATTTCTGGTTTGGATTTGAACAGGAGTATTTCATTATGGATTGCAATACAAAATTACCTATAGGATTCCCTTTCAATGGTTCGCCAGAGCCTCAGGGGATGTATTATTGTTCTATTGGAGGTAACAGATCTTACGGGAGGAGTATAGTAGAGGAACACTCTAATTTATGTATAGAATCTGGGATAAATATACAAGGGATTAACCAAGAGGTGGCCATAGGTCAATGGGAGTTTCAATTGTTTGCAAAGGGAGCTAAAAAAGCAGGAGATGAGATGTGGGTGGCTAGGTTTTTGCTAGAGAGGTTAACAGAGAAAAAAGGCTTGTATATAGATTATCATCCCAAACCAATAAAAGGTGACTGGAACGGATCTGGGATGCATGCTAATTTTTCTAATCACACTTTGAGAACGTGTGGATCTGAAGATATTTATATGAAAATATGTGAGTCTTTTAGATCTGTTACAAAGGAACATATAGATAGTTATGGAGCGTATAACGATCAAAGATTGACTGGATTACACGAAACGGCATCTATACATGATTTTAGTTATGGTATCTCCGATAGAGGGGCTTCCATAAGAATCCCATTGATAACTGTAACTCAAGGCTGGAAAGGATGGTTAGAGGATAGAAGGCCAGCATCTAATGCTGATCCTTACTCTGTAGCTGGGAGAATTGTTAAAACGGTTAAATCTGTAAAAATTTAAGGTTAAGAACAAGAATAAGTACTTAAGTGATATAATAAAGCGGCGAGTTCTACGCAACTAGCTCCTATTTAATCCCCCAGGACAGGAATGTAGCAAGGGTTGAGTGGTTGTAGCAGTGTGATGTAGGTTGCTTGTCGCTTTTTTTAATTTTTTATACTATACTTTTCCGTGGAGATGTTTGTTATTTCTGTTATTCTGATTTCTATTTGTCTGTTGGGGCTGACAATAAAAATTTGGGGTAAAAAAAATGGAGAATTCTCTGGCACTTGTGCTAGTCAGAATATTACCTTTAGCGAAGATGGCAAAACCTGTAAAATGTGTGGTAGAGAAAAACAAACCCTAACTGATTGTAATAATAAATAGTTGAATTATTCTGAAAGAAAAATATATTCTCTTATAGAGCAAGCTCATTCTGGTAGACAAAAGGCTTATTTAAGCCTTCTAAAATTTTATTGGAATGATATTTACTCTTATATAAATGTTAAACTGAGAGATAAAACTTATGTAGAAGATCTCACCATTAGTACCTTTACCAAAGCTTTTAGTAAGTTATACTTATACGAGAGTAGATACGATTTTAAAACTTGGTTAATATCTATAGCTCATAACAATGTAATAGACTTTGTCCGAAAGAAAAACAAGTATCTTCTCATATATAATATTGATGAATTATTCGATAATGTAAAGGATAATACATCTCCTTCTCCAGAAGAAATAGTTCTAGAAAAGCAAAAGATTATAGAAATACGAAAATATGTAGATAGATTAAAGCCGATGTACAGAGATGTGATTGTACTTAAGTATTTTAAAGACTGTAGTCAAAAAGAAATATCGGCAGAATTAGGCCTTACATTGAGCAATGTCAAGATAAGATTAATGAGAGGTAAAAAGATATTATCAGATTATTATAGATCCATACAAGTATAATGCTTCATTCGACTAAAAACAAGAAATATGTATCAATTAATTAAAGAAACACATTCTGTAATTGCCTATTTAGTACTAATTGCCTTAACCTTTGCAGTAGTTAATGCTGCAAGGGGTTATTTCAAAAATGATAAATTTCAAAAAAGAGATAGAATTATTTTTCTTTTAGCTTTTATACTTTCACATATACAATTATTGCTTGGAATAGCTAATTATCTACTTTCAGATAAGACAAAAAATATCTCTAACATAAAAAATTCCCTTAAAATAAGCGATTGGAGGTTTTTTACTGTGGAGCATCCTTTTATGATGTTAATAGCCATAACTTTAATTACCATATCTTTCTCTAAGATGAAGAGAATGACTGTAGATAGAAATAAGTTTAAAACTATATTTGTTTTTTATGGTATAGCTTTAGTCTTTATTTTAATCAGAATACCTTGGAGAATTTGGTTACTTACATAATCGAAATTTAGAATGTATGCACTGTGGAGAAAAGAGATTTCTCAATTTTTAGGTTCTGTATTCACCTATTTAATAGTAGGGATATTTTTAGTTAGTCTTTCTCTATTTTTATTCTTTTTCAATGGAGACTACAATATACTAGAAGCGGGTTATGCATCTTTAGATTCCTTTTTTTTTCTAGTTCCCAAGTTATTGGTAGTATTCATACCAGCTATAACCATGCGCAGTTTCTCCGATGAAATAAAAACTGGAAGTATAGAGTTGCTTATGATATATCCCATATCTGAATTAAAAATAGTTCTAGCTAAATTTACATCTATCCTTACAATACTGCTATTATCTATATTGCCAACTATATTTTACGTATACATTGTTTATCAGCTATCTGATTTAGGAGACATAGATATAAAGAGCATCTTTGGAGCTTATATAGCTCTATTTTTTTTATCTATGATATTTTGTTCTGTAGGTATATTTATTTCTTCACTTACTAATAATAATGTGATTTCTTTTGTATTTAGTTCTTTTTTATGTTTTTTCATATACTTGGGGTTTGAAAAAATAGCTGACTACAATGTTATAGGATCTTTAGATTTTCTTTTAAAAAGAATAGGATTACAAGAGCATTATCTGAGTATGGTTAAAGGGGTTTTAGATATTCAATCTCTGATATATTTCTTTAGTATAACATCATTATTTATACTGCTCACAGAATTTAAGTTAAAAGCCACAAAATGGTGAAAAATAAAAGGAGAGATATTATAAGACTATTTGTTTTTATAACAACATTAGTATTGATAAATATCACATTTATGAGTGTGAGTAAAATTCGTATAGATTTCACTAAAGATAAGTTTTATACTATAAGAAATGAATCCAAAGAAATAATTGATAATATAACAGAGGATATATACTGTGAAGTCTATTTGACTGGAGATTTTCCCTCAGGTTTTAAAAAACTAGAAAAAGAGGTTTTGTATCTGCTACAGGAATTGAATATGCTAAATCACAGGATAAAGTACAGTTTTGTAGATGTAGACAACTTGAGTAACAAAGATTATTATATCAATCATATTCACAATATTTCTGAAAAGAAAATAACCCCTTTACAAATAAGAGAGAAAAAAAAAAATGAGTATAAGACAAAACTAATTTTTCCATATGCTCTCTTAAAATTAAAAGATAAGTATGCTACTATTTCTTTATTGAAGACATCTGTAGGGAATAGTCTGGAGTCTCAAATAAATAGTTCCATAGAAAATTTAGAGTACAGTTTTATCAATGGGGTAAAGAAGATAACTAAAAAATCAGATAAAAAAATAGCTTTTTTAAAAGGATATGGGCAATTAGAGGATTGGCAAATTGAGGATATAACCCATGAATTAAAAAAAAGATATGAAGTAGATAGTTTTAGAGTGGATAAGGATTTATCTTTTGATAAAAATTTAGAATTGCTACTAAAAAATGATCTTCTAATAATTGCAAAGCCGACAGTTTTTATTTCCCGATCAGATATCTATCTCATAGATTTATATACAATGAATGGTGGGAAAGTCATTTGGGCTTTAAATTCTACAAAAGCAGATATGAGCGATATTCACGGGGATAAGAAATTTACTGCCATCCCTCTTGATTTAGGATTAGATGAAATATTTTTCAAATACGGCTTTAGAATAAATAAGGATTTAGTAAGAGATCTACAGTGCGCTTATATAAAGGTGTCTACTGACAAATATTTAGGAAGTAACACAAAATATCAAAATATACCTTGGGAATATTTTCCATTGTCCATGTCATCAGATCACGATATTGTATACAATATAGAGGGAGTTAAATTACAATTTGCTAGCAGTGTAGATACCATATTAGCCGAAGGTGTAAAAAAAGAGATATTATTACAATCTTCGAATTATACCAAGGTTAGTTCCATGCCTGTGAATATTTCATTACACGATTCTAAAAGAGACGAAAGTAAATATAATGACGAAAAAAAGACATTTGGACTTTTGTTGTCAGGCAACTTTTCTTCTGGGTTTAAAAACAGGGTAAAACCTATAAAAACCCTTCATCATAGAGATAGTAGTGATCACAATGAAATGATAGTTTTTTCAGATGGAAATATTCTAGCTAATCAAAGAGTGAAAGACACTACTATTCCTTTAGGTATTGATAAATGGACTGGACATAGATATGGGAATAAGGAATTAATCTTGAATTCAGTAGATTTTCTATTAGATAAGAGTTTAATTGGTTTGAGAAATAAAAAGTTCATTCTAAGAACACTCAGTAAACAAAAGTTATTAAACGAAGACTACTTTTGGAAAATAAAAAGTATTTTCTATCCTTTGTTTAGCATATCTGTAGTAGCTGCATTATTCTTATATATGAGAAGAAGAATATATGCTATATGATGAAAAATATACTGTCGCTCATAGTATTTGTATTGTCGATCCAATCTTGTGAGAATAAAGATATCTCGGAAGATAAGACAACACAACCTGTAATACAATACGAGTTCCCTTCAGATAAGTATGAGGTGTCAAAAAAAACTCTAAATACCAAAGATACTTTTATCAGTGTATTATTAAGTCACAATGTAAAATATAGTGTTATAGCTAGAATTATTGAAAAATCAAAGGGAATTTTAAATTTCAAGAATATAAAACCTGGAGAGAAATATTTAGTACTATCTTCAAAAGGTAGTATTCCCAAATTACAAATGTTGATTTATGAAGACAGTCCAACAGATTATGTGGTATTCGATTTAAGAGACAGCATAAGTATTTATAAAAGAGAGAATCCAATATCTATAAGGGAGAGAACCTCTTTTGTAGAAATAAACAATTCTATTTCGAAGAGTGTAGTCGAAAATAAATTAGATTATGAATTGGTAAATAAACTCTCTGAGATCTATGCCTGGACCATAGATTTTTTCTCTTTGCAAAAGGGAGATTCCTTTAAAATTATTTATGATGAAGTATATGTAAATGACACATCTTATGTTCGAATAGACAAGGTGAAGGCTATAAATTTTTTTCATGGCAAAAAAAATCATTACGCTTTTAGAGTGGAAACAGATAATCTCATAGAATATTTTGATGAAAATGGTAAAAATCTTAGAAAATCTTTTTTAAGAGCTCCTTTGAAATATGCTAGAATTACTTCGATGTATTCTAGGAGAAGGTTCCACCCCGTTCTTAAAATGTGGAAGTCACATAAGGGCACTGATTACGCCGCTCCTAGAAACACTCCTATACTGGCTACTGCCAATGGAACTATAACTAAAGTCGGTTATTCTAAGGGGAATGGAAACTATGTGACTATAAGGCATAATTCAATTTACTCTACACAGTATTTACATATGAATAAATTTAAAAAAGGTATTAATAAAAATACTCGTGTCAAACAAGGTGATGTGATAGGATATGTAGGTAGCACAGGATATGCAACAGGTCCTCATGTGTGTTATAGATTTTGGAAGAATGGGGTGCAAATAAATCCAATGAGAGAAAAATTCCCAGATGCTAATCCCATAAAAAAAGAGCATGAGGAAAAACTTAAAGCCAATTACCAAGAGTATTTCGATAGGATACAAATTCAGGTAGATTAGTCCATTTTTAAAAAGCTTTTTCTCAGCGAACAGCACAGATTTTTTTTAGGTTTCTATCCTTTTTTTTTGTCATCTAAAAAGGATGATAATTTGTTTTTTAATTAATAAGTTTACTTTTGTCCCTATTGCTGTTTGGATCAACTAACCGTATATATATATAACACATTATGGCTAAAAATTTAGTAATAGTAGAATCTCCTGCAAAAGCTAAAACTATAGAAAAGATTTTGGGGTCTAATTATCAGGTAGAGTCTTGTTATGGACATATATGTGATTTGGTAAATAAAAATATGGGAATAGATATTGAAAATAATTTTAATCCTATATATGAGATATCTCCCGATAAAGTAAAAGTTGTAAGTGGGTTAAAGAAAAAATCTAAGTCGGCAGAAGTAATTTGGTTAGCCTCTGATGAAGATAGGGAAGGAGAAGCGATATCTTGGCATTTAGCCAGAGAGTTATCCTTGCCTAAGGAGAAGGTAAAGAGGATTGTATTTCACGAAATAACCAAGAAGGCTATTTCTAAGGCTATAGAAAATCCTAGGGAAATAAACGATGACTTAGTCAATTCTCAAAAGGCTAGACGTGTACTAGATAGATTAGTTGGATTTCAATTATCACCAGTTTTATGGCAAAAAGTAAAGTGGGGACTTTCTGCCGGTAGGGTTCAGTCTGTTGCGGTGAGACTTATAGTAGAGAGAGAAAGAGAAATATCATTATTTTCTTCCAAGTCGTATTTTAAGGTAGTAGCATTTTTTATCAATTCAAAAGGAGAGGAATTAAAAGCAGAGCTGTCCGAAGATTTTGAAACTGAAAAACAAGCAGAGAGTTTTTTGAAAGAGTGTATAGACTATTCATTTAAAGTAGACGATATTCAAAGTAAGGAAGCAAAGAGGACGCCATCTGCTCCTTTCACGACTTCTACTCTTCAGCAGGAGGCTTCTGTGAAATTAGGATTTTCAGTTTCCCAAACTATGAGAGTAGCTCAACAACTATATGAATCTGGACATATAACTTATATGAGAACTGATAGTGTAAATTTATCTGTCGATGCAGTAGATGAGATGAGGGAAGTAATTGTTGCTAAATATGGTGATAAATACAGTCAACCTAGATCATATACTACAAAGTCAAAGACAGCCCAAGAAGCTCATGAGGCTATTAGACCTACTTCTGTCAAACAAGAGAGTGCTGGATCTGATAATAATCAAAAGAGGTTGTACTCTTTAATATGGAAGAGAGCTCTATCTTCTCAGATGTCTGATGCAAAATTAGAGAGGACCAAAGTGAAAATTGGATATTCCTCTAGTGAAACGAAATTTATATCCAAGGGTGAAGTATTATTATTCGACGGTTTTTTGAGATTATCTCTAGAAGATAAAGAGGATAATAAAGACAATATGCTCCCTTTGGTAAAGAAGGGGGAAGCTTTGAAATATGAGACTATAACAGCCACTCAAAAATTCACTAGGCCTCCATCTAGATTTACTGAGGCTTCTTTGGTTAAAAAATTAGAGGAGTTAGGCATAGGAAGACCTTCTACATACGCTCCTACTATTTCTACTATCCAAAGTAGGCAATATGTAAAAAAGTCAGAATTAGAAGGTGATAAAAGAACTTCTCACGAGTTGGTATTGAAAGAGAAAGCTATCAGTTTGAATGTAAAAGAAGAGACTTTTGGAGCAGATAAAAACAAATTGATTCCCGAGGATATAGGTGTTGTAGTAAATGATTTTTTAGTTAAAAATTTCGAAAAAATTCTAGATTATGAGTTTACTGCAAAGGTAGAAGGAGACTTTGATAATATTGCTAAAGGCAAGGAATGCTGGGTAGAGATGATAAAGCTTTTTTATACTGATTTTAAATCTACAGTGGATAATGTCAAAGACAAAGCAGAGAGAACAGTTGGAGAGAGAATACTTGGAAAGGAAGAGAAAACTGGAAAAACTATCTTGGTCAGAATAGGTAAATTCGGTCCTATTGCGCAGATAGGTGATAGTAGTGATGAAGAAAAACCCAAATACGCTAGTTTGTTAGTTAGTAAACATATAGAGACTATTACCCTAGAGGAGGCCTTGGATTTATTTAAATTACCCAGAGAACTAGGTGAGTTTGAAGGGAAGGTAATAACTGTTGCTATCGGCAGGTTTGGTCCTTATATAAAGTTTGATGGAAAGTTTATCTCTATAAAAAAGGCAAGTGGTGATGATCCTATGACTATACAGAAAAGTAGAGCTATAGAATTGATTGAGGAGAAGAGAAAAGCCGATATAGATAAGTATATAAATGTTTTTAAAAATGGAGATATAACTTTAGAGGTGTTAAATGGCAGATTTGGTCCTTATATAAGAATAGATAAAAAAAATTACAAAATACCCAAGGAAATTGATGCCAAATTGTTGACTTTAGAAGATTGTTTGAAGATAAAAGATGAAGTAGAAGAAAAGAAAGGCAAGTCTCAACCTCAACAAAAAAAATCTACGAATAAAAAATCAAAATGATTTTAAAAAGATATTTACATATAATAGTAATATCTCTAAGTCCTTTTGTTATAAAAGCCCAACAACAACCTGACTTTTCACAATTTGTAAATAATAAGATTTACTTTAGTCCAGCCAATATTTCACACGAGGATCCTAGTTTTGTATCCCTTTATTACCAAGGCAGGTGGGTGGGAATAAGTGATTCTCCATTTATTTTAGGCTTTAATTTTCAGCATTTTTTTAAGGAAAAAAATATGGGTTTAGCCTTGAGTTTATTAAATGATAAAATAGGCTTTGAAAATAATATTAATATTAGGGGATCTTATTGTTATCAGTTAACGTTGAAAGAGGATAAATTAAATTTAGGCATAGGAGTAGGAGCTCTTTATAAGAGTTTAGTAAATAAAGAATGGATTACTCCAGATTTGTTAGGTGAGGATGATATTGTAATCCCCAATAGTTTTTCTGGTGGTATTTCACCGAATTTCCATCTTGGAATACTGTATTCCAGTAAAGAATATCACCTGGGCATTTCGGCTATAAACTTATTGGAGATGCCTTCGTCTATGGCTAATATTACAGTGCCTATGAAAAGGATCATTTATTTGCATGGGGGTTATGATATAAGTTTCTCAGATAATCTAGAGCTTAAGCCTCAGTTAATATTATCCTCAGATATGTCAGATTATACAGCTAATTTAACTACAATGGCAGTTTTATATAATAAGTTTCATTTAGGTGTTAATTATCTGTTTCAAGATTCTATGGGATTAATTTTTGGGATAAAGGCGATTGATAAATTGCTGATATCATATTCGTATAATTATCCATTTTTTAATGAGTTGAAGGGGAGTCATGAAGTTTTTTTAAGGTATTCTTTAGAATTAACAGATTTATTTGACAGTAATAATAGGATTAAACTCAATAAAAACAATAGAGTTAGAGGAATAAGGTTTTTATGAAAAAAAAAATAAAACAAAAACAAAAATATTATCTTTGGCTTCAGCTTATCACAAATTTGCAGTTTATGTTTGGCAAAGGTCATTTGTTTTATTTTGTTTGTGCGTTTTTGTTCACTTCTTGTCTAGATTATAAAGGGAATGGTGATTTGGTAGGCCATCCTAGGTCTGAAGGCTGGCAGTCTGTGGTTCCTTATGGTATGGTTCATATTCCTGCAGGATCTTTTTCTATGGGATCTGCAAATATTTTTTCTAACGATTTGGTGTCTCCTACCAGGCAGGTTACCGTGTCCGATTTTTATATGGATGAGACTGAAATAACTAACAGTGAATACAGGCAGTTTGTTATGTGGGTAGCAGATTCTATAACCAGGCAGAAATTAGGTGAAAAAGTTAAGGAGTTGGGAATGGATGTTACCGATTCAAGTGGTGATAATGACATATCAGCTTACAAGTTTATTCCCTTAAATCCTGAGGCTAGTGTTTTTGATAAGTATATGATTGACAATTATGCAGATAAGATAGATTTTGATAGAATAAACTGGGATGTTCCTTTGTTAGATATAACTGAGAGTCCAGATGAAAATTATGCTATGGTTTTGGATTCTATGCTTCTTCCCGTTGAGGAGGCATTGGGAGATGAAAGAAAAATAGACGTATCAAAGCTCAATTATGGGTACTACAAGTATGATTTGCAGCAGCTCTCGTCAAGTAGAGGGCTAGAACGGTCTGAATACAAGAAGAGAATAGATATAAATGTATACCCTGATACGTTGGTTTGGTTGACAGATTTTACGTATTCGTATAACGAGCCCATGCATGATGATTATTTTAGTCATGTAGCTTATGATGATTATCCTGTTGTGGGGGTTTCTTGGGGTCAAGCTAATGCTTTTTGTAATTGGAGAACAACGTTCAAGAATAATAGTCAGAGGGCTAATGGCTTGCCTAAGGTGAGCATTTTTAGGCTCCCTACCGAAGCTGAGTGGGAGTATGCAGCTAGAGGAGGTATTCACGATGGTGTTTATCCGTGGGGAGGTTCTGAGACAAAAGATGAAGAGGGGTGTTTTTTGGCTAATTTTAAGCCTATGAGAGGTGACTATATCTCAGATGGGTCTATTTACACTGTTAGGGCAGATGAATATCTGCCAAATGCTTATAACTTATATAATATGGCAGGTAATGTGTCTGAGTGGACTAGTTCATCTTATAAGGAGATGTCTTATAAGTTTACATCTACTCTAAACCCATATTATAACGATAATAATGAATTTAGAAAAGTGGTTAGAGGAGGGTCTTGGAAGGATATTGCGTACTTTTTAAATGTAGGTATTAGGGATTTTGAATATAGAGATTCTGCAAGGAGCTATATAGGGTTTAGAACTGTGCAGTTGAAACTGGGCAGATAGGTTTTGGTTAAAAATTTTTTATGGTAATATTATTTTGTTATGGCTGAAAAGGTAAATATATTTAATACTAAGAAGGGGAAGAAGGTTGTAAATATGATTAATGGATTGGGGGCTTCTGTCGTTATTCTAGGTGCTATGTTTAAAATCTTACATCTTCCAGGGGGTAGCTTTGTGATAGGTCTTGGTTTGATGGTTGAGGTAGTTATATTTGGGATATCAGCTTTTGACCCTATTGAAGAGAAGTTAGATTGGACAAAAGCATATCCTGAGTTAAAAGAAGGAGCTCCATCCGTTGAGTTAGCTGGAAGAGGAATGGGGGGTGGTTATGCTGGAGGCGATCCAGTGTCAGAAGGGCTTTCTAGTAAGTTAGATGAAATTCTAAGAGAGGCTCAATTAGATGTTAATGTCATAAAGGGATTAAAAGAAAGTATAGATAAGTTGCAAGTCAGCACCTCTGCTATTGGTGCAGGCGCTGATATTTCTAAATTAACATCAGAATATGGAGATCAGTTAGCTTATGCTGTTGATAATATAAAGGATATAAATAATATTTATGCTGATCAGATAGAGGAAAGTTTGGTTAACAAAGAAATACAGAATAATTTAACTCTGACATTCCAGAATACTGAAAAGCTTCAAACTGAAATGAGTACTCTTGTAGGGAATATAACTGAATTGAACAAAGTGTATGAGGGTATGTTAACGGCTATGAAAAAGTAAAACTTAGTATTGTTATAATAATATAAATAAGAAAAATAGAATAAGTCATGGCAGGAGGGAATTTGTCTCCAAGGCAAAAGATGATTAGTATGATGTACCTAGTTTTAATGGCTATGTTGGCATTAAATGTTTCTAGGGATGTTTTGGTTGCTTTTGGTGCTTTGGATAATACTACCGTTAGAATAATAAATAACACTACTGATAAGAATAATGCTTCCTATGGTGAATTAAAGCTCAAGAATGATAATAATCCTTTGAGATACAAGCAAGTATATGAATCTGCTACTGAAATAAGTAAAAGGTCTAATGCTCTTGTAGATCTTTTAAATTCTTATAAAAGCGATTTAATCCAGTTGTCTGGGGTTTATGATGAAGTGACCCAAAAATTAGATTATTCTTCTATGGATGGATCTCAGGGGGATGAGTACTTTTACCCAGGAGGTGATCCTGCAAATGGGAAAGGTCAGGAGTTTGTCTCTGAGTTAAGTAAGTATAGGGAATTCTTATTGACTCAGGTTGATAATGAGCGAATACAAACGGATATAAAACAAATATTAAGTACAGAAGATATTCCAAACCCTGACGGAATTCCCAGGTCTTGGTTGAAGACCAAATTGGAAGGGTTCCCTTTGATAGCTCAAATAACCCTGTTATCACAGATACAGGCGGATATTAGGTTTTTAGAGTCTGACATTGTGAATAATCTCATAAAGGGAGAATTAGCTACTCAGATGAATGTAAACAGTATAAAAGCATTTGTAGTTCCGTTTTCTAATGCGGTTATGAGAGGGGATAAATTTAAAGCGGATGTATTTTTAGCTGCTTATGATACTACATTGTCACCAGAGATATTCTTATACAAGTATGATTCTAAGGGGAATAGATTAGGTGACTCCGAAGAAAGCATTAAAGTTAAAGATGGTATAGGAGAAGTAGCTATTCCAACTGATAGAGTGGGGGATTATTATTGGGGAGGTAGGATAAAAATTAAGAATGATATGGGGGACGTCCAGTATTATCCTTTTGAGAAAAACTTGTATACAGTATCAGAGGTTGCGGCTGTAGTTTCTGCAAAGAAGATGAATATTGTGTATAGAGGGGTTAAAAATCCTATTTCTATATCGGTTCCTGGTGTTCCGGCCAATCAAATTACTCTGGGTGCTGGTCCTGGAGCAGATATTGTGAAAACTTCTTCAGGTGAATACTCAGTAGATGTTACAAAGTTTAAGGGTAGGGATTTAGATATGTATGTAAGTGCTAAGTTATCTGATGGAACAGTTAAAAAATTTCCTTCTCAGAAATATAGAGTGAAAGACATTCCATCTCCCAACGGAACGATAAGAGGAGAAATGGAAGCTAAGATGTCTTTGAGTAATTTATTTGTATCTACAATTAGGGTTGAAATTCCTAATTTTGAGTTTGATTTAAAGATGAACGTAGTTTCTTTCAGTATAAAGGTTCCAGGTAAACCAAGTGTCTCGGTTTCTGGAGATAGAATATCTGGAAGAGCAGAAAAAATAGTTGCTATGGCTAGTATTGGAGATGAGATTGTAATTAGAGATATAAAGGTTCAAATACAAGGTAATTCTTCTTATAAAGTTGGTAATGTTTCTCCTATACTAGTTACTGTTACTGGAAAATAATCAAAATGAAAAAAAATACTGTCGTAGCCATATTATTTCTTTGTACTTGTAATAGTTTTTCTCAAAATATATTAAATAGGGTTTCTCCTAACGTGGAGGAGGAGACCAATAAGAAAAATGAGGGGGCGAGTACATCTGTAGAGGGTAAGCTTTTAGAGCCATATAAGTATCCTTATGTAGATGACAGGGATATATATTGGTCTACGGTTGTTTGGGAGCGTATAGAACTATCTGAAAAAAAGAATTTTCAGTTGTATTTTCCTACAGACACTACTAAGATAGACAAACGAAGAATATCTTTGTTTGATGCTTTATTGAGGGGTGTTTACAATAAATCGATTAAAGAGGTTTATAGTAGTGAGTATTTTTTGCCTGAGCATAAATTAACATTGGAAGAAGTTAAGGATAATTTAAATAAGTTAGATACTCTTCCAAAAGGCTTCGAGCAGTTAAATGCGGGAGAACCTATATCTAAAGAATTTATAGATAAATTATCTATAGTGGCCGCAGATATAGTTAGCTATAAGATAAAAGGCATGTGGTATTTCAATAAAAAAATGGGTGAGCTTAAATATCGAATATTAGCTATATGTCCTGTTGGACCTGATGTTTCTGAAAAGAAATCAGAGAATCCTGATCTTGTAGAGTTATTTTGGGTTTGGTATTCGGATGCTAGAAAGGATTTATACAATACTGTAGTATTTAATCCTAATAATAAGTCTAGTCATTATAACTTTGACGATATACTTAATTCTAGAAGATTTTCTTCTGTAATATATAAGGAAGAGAATACGTATGAGGATAGAGGTATAAATGATTATATAAAGGAAAATGCTACTTTGCAGCTGATAGAATCAGAAAGGATAAAGGAAAGAGTGCGAAATTTTGAGCTAGATGTTTGGCAATATTAAATATTATAAAATTAATACTGTTTCAAATGATTTTTATTTATATCTTTGCAGCCGTTAAGTTTATGAGTGGTAATGCTCTAAGCATGATTAATACGTTAGTATGAATAACTATAACAGGGATCAGATTGTGAATATTCCTTCTGGAATAAAAAAGGTTTTATTTTTACTCGGTGCAGTTGTAATTTTTGTAACAATCTTTTGGTCTAAGATGACAGTTACTATAAAGTCTGGTGAAGCTGGGGTCTTGTTTCGTAAGTTTTCTGATGGGGTAGATGTTAGTACAACTTATAGTGAGGGGTTTCATTTTATAGCTCCTTGGAATGAGATGTTTATCTATGAAGTTAGGCAACAGGAGGTGTTGGATAAGATGGTTGTTTTATCTTCTAATGGGTTACAAATAACTTTAGATATTTCTTGTTGGTATCAGCCGCATTTTAAAAATCTTCCTCTTTTGCATAAGGAGAAGGGGATGAATTATCTCGATAGAGTGATAAAGCCGTCTATAAGATCTGCTACTCGTAGCGTTATAGGTCGTTATACTCCTGAACAGATTTATTCTGTTAAGAGAGATGATATCCAAGATGAAATATATGACGATACTAAAGTTATTCTAGACGGTCAGTATGTTCAGTTAAATAAGATATTGATTAGGGATGTTACTCTTCCTCCAGCGATAAAGTCTGCTATAGAAAATAAGTTAAGGCAAGAGCAAGAGTCTTTAGAGTATGAGTTTAAATTATCCAAAGCGAGACAAGAAGCAGAGCGTCAGAGGATATATGCTGAGGGTAAAGCTAAGGCAAATCGTATATTGAATGAGTCTTTGACTGATAAGATTCTTACTGAGAAAGGAATTGAGGCGACTTTAAAATTATCTGAGTCTAATAATTCAAAGGTGATTGTAATAGGGGCTGGAAAGTCTGGTATGCCGATAATTTTAGGGAATCAGTGATTTTAATTTAAAAATATTATTCCTCCTTAGCTCAGTTGGTTAGAGCATCTGACTGTTAATCAGAGGGTCCTTGGTTCGAGCCCAAGAGGGGGAGCTTATAAATTGTACTCTTCATTGTTTTTTTTTGAAGAGTATTTTTTTTTTAAATCTTTCCAAATTAAATATATCTCTTTTTATAGAGAGAGGTATTTATATAGTTACTAGTGATAAGTAATAAATTAAAGATATTTTTAAAAAAAATCCTACATCCCTACATATTTTCAGTTGTAAATGGGGATACTCTAAAGGAGAGGATTTCTATAAAAATAAAGCCTTTATATGTTTTGTTACTTTGTTTTATTTCTGTAATACTTATAGTATCTATAACTTCTATATTTATAGCTTTTACTAATCTTAAGGAATATATACCAGGTTATGATTCAGGAGGAATTAGACGAAAAGCTTTTTCTACAATAGAAAAAATAGATTTTTTGGATAAAGAGGTCTCACTAAATACTAATTACATTAACAGTATAAAGAAAATCTTAAAAGATTCTATAGAAATAGATAGTGAGATAGATGAACAAGAATTAAAAAAACAAATGTCCAATAATATAGATTTGTCTATAAAAGAAGGAGAATTAGAATTTAGAAAAGAAGTAGAAATTAGCGATCAGTATAATCTTTTTAAAGATGAGGGAAAATATAGCGATATAGTATTTTTTTCTCCTATAAAGGGAAATGTCATAAAAAAATATGATATTAAAAATAGTCCTTACGTAAGTATATCCTGTGAGGCTAATTCTCCTGTAAAATCAGTAGCTGATGGAGTTGTTTTATTAACTGATTGGACTTTAGAAAATGGCTTTATTATTGTTATAAAACACAAACAAAATTTTATTTCTATATACAGGAACAATGTTGTTTTAAAGAAAGAGCGAGGCGATTTTGTAGAAACGGGTGAAATAATAGCTAGTTCTGGAATTGTAAATGCTTTGTCAGATGAGGTATATCTCAACTTTGAATTGTGGCTCAATAATTATCCTGTAAATCCAGAGAATTATATAATTTTTAAGGATATATAATATATCTCCCATAAGTTCTTTAAAGAGATTTTTTTATTAAAATCAAGGTTATAAGTTATTTATTTTATGTTTGATGAAATTTCTTCAGAAATTTTTTTGAAATCAATATCTGTGACAGGTATTTTATTGGAGAAATTTAGATCAGACTGTTTATTAAAAGGTATTAGATGTACATGTGCATGGGGCATGTTTGATGAAATTTCTTCAGAAATTTTTTTGAAATCAATATCTGTGACAGGTATTTTATTGGAGAAATTTAGATCAGACTGTTTATTAAAAGGTATTAGATGTACATGTGCATGGGGCACTTCAAGTCCTTGAACTATTATGGATATTTTTTTACAGGGGATAACTTTTTTCATGGCTACGGCTATTTTCTTAGAGATGAGCATTAAACCTATATATGTCTTGTCATCCAAGTCGAATAAATAATCGACTTCCTTTTTAGGAACCACTAAAGTATGTCCTTTAGTTACGGGGAAGGCATCTAAAAAAGCAAAATAGTCATCATCTTCAAATATCTTAAACGAGTTTAATTCTCCTTTTATTATACGAGTAAATATTGAAGCCATATTATTGAGTGATATACAATTATAGATCTAGTAGATAGTGGTAAAGCTAGAATTTTATTTTAACAAAATTAAAAATTATTTTTGCGTGTCACCCACGCTAAGTAACAAAATTAAAAAAAAGAAATATGTCAGCAATTTCAGAAAATGATAAAAAAATACTAAGAGAAGGCTTAGCTTATGACGATGTTCTTATGATTCCAGCATATTCGGATATTTTACCCAGTGAGGTAAATACTGAGACGTATTTTACCAAAAATGTAAAATTAAACATACCCATAGTCTCTGCTGCTATGGATACTGTTACTGAGTCTAGTATGGCCATATCAATAGCGAGGGAAGGGGGTATAGGAGTGCTTCATAAAAATATGTCCATAGAGGATCAGGCGGAGAAAGTTAGGAAGGTAAAGAGGTCGGAATCGGGAATGATACTAGACCCTATAACCTTAGAGAAGAATGCTATTGTTGGAGATGCTAAAAAATTAATGAAAGAATATAATATTGGAGGCATCCCCATAGTAGAGAAAGATATGACTCTTATAGGTATAGTTACTAATAGGGATTTGAGGTTTGAAAGTGATATGAACTGCCCTATTACAAAGGTTATGACCTCTGAAAACATAATTACTACTCAAGAGAATACTTCCCTAAAAAAAGCTGGATCAATACTAGAGAAATACAAGATAGAAAAATTGCCTGTAGTATCGGAGTCTGGAAAACTAAAAGGTCTAATTACTTTTAGGGACATAGATAAGTTAGAGGTAAATCCTCTTGCTAGTAAGGATAAGTATGGAAGGTTGTTAGTTGCGGCAGCGGTAGGGGTTACAGAGGATGTTTTAGATCGAGTTACTGCTCTTAGGAATGCAGGTGTAGATGTATGCGTTATAGATACTGCTCATGGGCATACAAAGGGCGTAGCTTCAGTTTTAGATCAGGTAAAGACTAAGTTCCCAGATATGGATGTGATAGTGGGTAATGTAGCTACTGCAGAGGGAGCCAGGTATTTGCTCGAACTAGGAGCTGATGCTATAAAGGTGGGAATCGGTCCGGGCTCTATATGTACTACGCGTGTGGTTAGTGGGGTTGGATATCCTCAATTATCTGCTATAATGGAAGTGGCTAATGCTTTAAAAGGCACTGGGGTTCCAGTTATTGGAGATGGAGGTATTCGTCATACTGGAGATATAACCAAGGCAATCGCTGCAGGTGCTGATACAGTTATGTTAGGATCATTATTGGCGGGGACTAACGAGTCTCCAGGGCAGACTACAATATACGAAGGTAGAAAATATAAAATATACAGAGGAATGGGGTCTTTAGAGGCTATGAGAGATGGATCCAAAGACAGATATTTTCAAGCCTTTGAATACGATAATAAAAAATTAGTTCCAGAGGGAATAGTTGGAAGGGTGCCTTATAAGGGAGCTCTAAGAGAGACAATACATCAATTTATAGGAGGTCTTAGAGCGGGTATGGGTTATTGTGGAGCTAGATGTATATCAGATCTCAAAAATGCGAAATTTGTAAAAATAACTCCATCAGGTCTTCATGAGAGTCATCCCCATAATGTTACAATCACTGCAGAGTCTCCTAATTATTTTAGGTAGTATTTTTTTGATTTCAAATTATATTTTGATTTAATTATGATTAGTATAAAGACTCCTTCTGAAATAGAGTTGATGAGGGAGAGTGCTCTAATAGTTTCAAAAACTTTAGGGATGTTAGCCAAAGAGATAAGGCCAGGGCAGACTACTTTACACTTAGATAAATTAGCACAAGAGTTTATTAGGGATCACGGGGCTATTCCGGGTTTTTTAGGCTTGTATGACTTTCCAAATACTCTATGTGTTTCTCCTAACGATCAGGTTGTTCACGGTGTTCCAAATAATAATTTTTTAAAAGAAGGTGATATCTTATCTGTAGATTGTGGTGTTTTAAAGAATGGTTTTTATGGAGATCACGCTTATACTTTTCAAGTAGGGGAGGTATCATCAGATGTAAAACATCTGATTGAGGTAACCAAAGAATCTCTGTATTTAGGGATCAGGGAATTCAGAGTTGGAAATAGAATAGGAGATTTAGGTTTTGCGATTCAAGGTCATTGTGAAAAAAATGGTTATGGAGTAGTTAGAGAATTAGTAGGGCATGGCCTAGGCAGGGAGATGCACGAAGATCCTCAAGTTCCCAACTACGGGAGAAGGGGAAAGGGCAAAAAGATAAAAGAGGGAATGGTCATAGCCATAGAGCCTATGATAAATATGGGAACTCATAAGATAAAATCCATAGATGACTGGACTATAAAAACATTAGATGGGAGCATGTCTGCTCATTTTGAGCACAATGTAGCCATAATAGATGGAGAGCCTAGGTTGTTATCTACTTTCGACTATATATATGAGGCCTTGGGAATCATCTCTGATGAAGAGTCTGAGTTTAGGTGATTTTTTATTTATACAGATGCTTTTCACGATAGTGTCTGTATAAATTATATTAATCGTCTTTTAGTAATTCGGGTCTTAGGATTTTAGTTCTTTCTATAGATTTGGAGGTTCTCCATTCATCTATTTTTTTTTGATCTCCCGATAGTAATATTTCGGGAACTTTTTGTCCTTTGTATTCAGATGGACGAGTATATATTGGTGCTGATAACAAACCGTCTTGAAATGAATCGCTAAGAGCAGAGGTGCCATCTCCCAACACATTAGGAATTAACCTAACTATGCTGTCTGTTAAAATAGCAGCCGCTAATTCTCCTCCAGACAACACAAAATTTCCTATAGAAATCTCCAAGGTGATAATATTATCTCTTATTCTTTGATCTATTCCTTTATAATGACCACACAGTATTATTATATTTTTTTTAATAGATAATTTATTACACATAGACTGTTCTAGAATTTTTGCATCAGGAGTCATATATATTATTTCATCGTATTCTCTCTGGCTTTTTAACATATCTATGCACTTGTCTATGGGCTCTATCATTAGAACCATTCCAGATCCTCCTCCAAATTGATAGTCGTCTATTTGCTTGTATTTATTATTAGAATAATCCCTTAAATTGTGGATCTTTATCTCAACTATTTTCTTATCTATGGCCCTCTTAATTATAGAGTTTCCAAAAAAACTATCTAATAATTGAGGTATAGCTGTAATTATATCTATCCTCATTTTATATTGTCGTTTGGTTGAAATAACTGTTCACTGTTTTCTCTAGTTATATTCATAACTTCCTCTATAGGTAGACTATACAATGAAGCTACTTTATTAGCTATTTCTATTAGATAACAGGTTTCATTTCTCTTTCCCCTATATGGGTTTGGTGCTAAATAGGGAGAGTCTGTTTCTAATACTATGTTTTCTATTGGTATTTTATCTAAAAATTTATCTAGTCCACCGTTTTTAAATGTCACTATACCTCCTATGCCTATTTTTAATCCGTATGATAAAACTCTTTGAGCTTGTTCTAAGTTTCCAGAAAAACAATGAAAAACGCCTTTTAATCTATTATCACTTTCTTTATCTAAGACTTTGAAGATTTCATCAAAAGCCTCTCTACAGTGTATGACAATGGGTTTATTTATCTCTTTAGCCAATCTTATCTGTTCGATAAAAGCCCTTTCCTGCTCTTTTATATAAGTGGTATCCCAATGTTTATCCATCCCTATCTCTCCTATGGCTATGAAATCCCTATCTAATAGCCATTTTCTTACTATATCTAATTCTTTATCTACATCATCTTTTACATAACAGGGATGCAGTCCTATCATGGCAAAGCAGTTATTTGGATATCTATTTTCTAGTGAAAGCATTTTATCTATATAATCACCAGATATAGACGGTAAATATATTTTATGAATACCAGCTTTTATACTTCTATCAATTATTTCATCCCTATCTAGATCAAATTGTTCAAGATATAAATGCGAATGAGTATCTATGAAGTACATCTACAAAAAGTTTTCTACATTGCTATAAGGCATATTAAATGCTTGGGATACTGCTTCATATACTATTTCCCCTTTTATTACATTTAATCCTTTTTTTAATTCTTTATTTTCCTTGCAGGCATCTTTCCAATTTTTATTTGCCAATTGTATAATATAAGGTAAAGTAGCATTAGTCAGTGCTATTGTTGAGGTATATGGAACGGCTCCTGGCATATTAGTCACACAATAGTGGATTATATCATCTATTATAAATATTGGATCTTCGTGTGTTGTAGGAGAACCAGTTTCTATACATCCCCCTTGATCTACCGATACGTCGACTATTACCGTTTTAGGTCTCATTTGTTTTAGCATATCTCTAGTTATTAAGTGAGGTGCTTTAGCTCCTGGGGTTAAAACAGCTCCTATGATAAGATCAGATGTTTTTATATTTTTTTCAATATTGTACTTATTAGACATTTCAGTAAACACATTTGCTGGTAAAATTTCTTCTAATCTTCTCAGTCTCTCTAAAGAAATATCCATGATAGTTACGTTAGCTCCAAAGCCAGCTGCTATTTTTGCCGCTTGAGTTCCTACTATTCCACCGCCTAATACCAGTACTTTTGCTGGCTTTACTCCAGGCACTCCACCTAATAACATCCCTTTTCCTTTGAGAGGTTTTTCCAAATACTTAGCTCCTTGTTGAGCTGCCATTCTCCCTGCTATTTCAGACATGGGAGCGAGTAGAGGTAAACTTCTGTCGGACTTTTCTACAGTTTCATAGGCCAAACAGACAGAATTACTTTTTATCATGGCATCTAAAAGAGATTTGGAAGATGCAAAATGAAAGTAAGTAAACAACAATTGATTCTCTTTTACCAAGGGATATTCGTATTCAATAGGTTCTTTTACCTTTATTATCATATCTGATTTAGAATATACATCTTCTATGGTAGGCAATATTGTAGCTCCTGCATTTATGTATTCTTCATCTGTAATTCCGCTGTTAATCCCGGCTGAGGACTGTACATATACCTGATGTTGGTATTTTAGTAATTCTATAATTCCAGAGGGAGTCATAGCTACTCTATTTTCATTGTTTTTAAGTTCTTTTGGAATACCTATTTTCATAATATATTTAGAGTTAAAGTGTTTTTCAAAAAGACTATCAATTATAACAACTCAATATTTTAGCACAGGTAAATTGTGCTATTGAGATGGTTTAAATTTGAAACGCCGCAATTTACAATAGTTAATCAAAATTACCCTAATTTTGTTCTGTCAAAGGTATTTGATAAGCCTTTATATAGCTTTGCAGTTGATTTTTTTATTGGTTAAAGTTATACTGAAATTAGAGCTAGGTTCCTTAATCTCCAAAATCTGAACTTAAAACATATACTTTGAATTTTAAAAATTTACTCATTTTAAAGGATGAGTAATAGTAATGGCAATATAATTATGAAAAATTATAAAATGATAGCTAAGACACTCTATGGATTAGAGGATGTATTAGCTGATGAATTGAGCAACTTAGGAGCTTTTAATATAGAGGTAGGCATTAGGAATGTCAGTTTTTACGGAGATATAGGCTTCATGTATAAAGCTAATTTATGCTTGAGAACAGCTCTGAAGATTTTAAAGCCCATATGTGTTTTTAAGATTAGAAGTGAGGGGGATTTTTACAAGAAGGTAAAAGCTATAGTGTGGGAAGATTACATAAATGAAGATAATACTATACTGGTCGATTCTGTATTGTCAGAAGCTTTTTCCTTTAGTCACACTCAGTATCTCTCTCAAAGGACAAAAGACGCTATAGTAGATAGGTTTTTAGAAAATACAGGTCGACGACCTAGTGTAGATAAAGATTCTCCTGATTTGAGAATACATATTCATCTCCACAAAGAAACTTGTACTATATCATTGGATAGCTCTGGAGAATCTCTGCATAAGAGGGGCTATAAGACAGAGTCGACAACAGCTCCTATAAATGAGGTTTTGGCAGCTGGGATTATCTTGCTAACCCGTTGGAAAGGGGATACTCCTCTTTTGGACCCAATGTGTGGTTCTGGAACCTTCTTGATAGAAGCAGCTATGATAGCTATGAATATTCCTGCAAATATTCACAGAAAGGAATTTTCTTTTGAGAGATGGAATGATTTTGATTTAGATTTATTTGATAAAATAAAAGATCATGCCTTGAACAAAGAGGTGGAGCTAAAGCATAAGATAATAGGTTATGACAAAAGTAAATATGTAGTAGAAAAAGCAAATTCTAATATTAGAAATGCTCTATTAGACGGATATATAGAGGTTTATAAAAAAGACTTTTTCATGTCAGAAAAAAAAGATGATTCTTTTTATACATTGATTTTCAATCCTCCATATGGAGAGAGATTGAGCGTAGAGGTGGAGAGTTTTTATAAGATGATAGGAGATACTCTAAAAAAGGGATATGAAAACGTCCACGCCTGGTTGATCATGTTAGAGTTGAAAGGTTTAAAGCATCTCGGCCTAAGGACTTCTAAAAGGATAAAGTTATTTAATGGAAAACTAGAGTGCAGATTGGCAAAATACGAGATATACAAGGGGAGTAAAAAGATGCATAAGGCATAGGTATGTCAATATTTATAGAGGTTATAGTTCCGCTTCCCCTAAGAGATTTATATGTTTATGAGGTAGATGACAATGACAGGAAGAAATTAAAAATAGGAATAAGAGTTATAGTCCCATTCAGAAATAATTACTACACAGCTATAATCTATAGGATAGGAGTTGAAAAGCCGTCTTTGTTTAAAACTAAGAGAGTACATCATTTTATAGATATCAATCCAATTATAGATTCTCTTCAATTAGATTTGTGGTTTTGGTTATCCAGTTATTATATGTGTCCCATAGGGGATGTTTTTAGGGTTGCTATGCCTTCAGTATTCAGATTGGGAAATGAGACTCTGGTGACTAAGGAAAAAGATACAGAAAAGGATTTAGAAGTAGATCTCAGTATTATGAGCGATGATGAGCTTTCAGTTTATAAAGCCTTGAACTACCGAGCTTTAAGCATAGATAATTTATCTAAAGTTTTAAATAATAAGGATATAATTCCCATTATAAATAATTTAATAGAAAAAAAACTCATAAAAGTAGAAGATGTAGTAAAGGATAAGTACAAACCTAAGATGGTCAAATACGTTAGGATTCATCCAGATATAGGCCATGATATAGATAATCTCAATACTAAAGTAGATGGCATTATAGGGAAAGCCCCCAAGCAAAGAGAGCTCTTTATGAGGTTTATTCAATTAAAGTCTGAAAGTCCGTTGCCTGTAGCCAAGCTTTTAGGAAGACATCTAAAGATGACATCTTTAAAAGAGCTAGAAAAAAAAAGGGTTTTGCAAACCTACTATTTACAGACAGATAGACTTGAAATTACCAAAGGAGAAAAGCCATTATCTATATTAAGTGAAGAGCAATCTATAGCATTATCTAAAATAAGATCTGAATTTTTTCGTAAGAGAGTTACTTTCTTATACGGAGTTACCTCTTCTGGAAAGACAGAGGTGTATATTCATCTAATAAATGAATTTATATCTAAGGGCAAACAGGTTTTATATCTGCTTCCAGAGATAGCCTTGACAGTTCAAATAGTTCAAAGGCTATCTGTTTTTTTTGGTGAAAAGTTAATAGTCTATCACTCTAAGTATACAGATAACGAAAAGGCTGAAATATGGACTCGTATTTCATCTAAAAAATCTTCAATTGTATTGGGAACTCGATCAGCTTTGTTTTTGCCTTTCAAAGACTTGGGGCTAATCGTGGTAGATGAAGAACACGATCCTTCATTCAAGCAGCAGAATATACTTAGGTATCATGCAAGAGACATGGCTATTGTCTTGGCTGAAAAGTGTGGAGCTAATATTCTTTTGGGTTCTGCTACACCATCTTTAGAAACTATCTTCAATGTAAAAAAAGGCAAGTATTCTTGTGTTGAGATGACTACTAGGTATGGAAATATAGAGATGCCTGAAATAAAACTAATAGGTATAAGAGAACAATCAGAAAAAAAACAGATGAGAGGGGCTTTTTCTCTGTTTATGTTAAAAGAGATAAAGAGGGTTTTAGAACTAGGCGAGCAAGTTATTTTGTTTCAAAATAGAAGGGGATATTCTACCATTATGGAATGTGATATTTGCGGCACTTCTATGCGATGTGTAAACTGTGACGTTAGTTTGACATATCACAAATATTCCTCTACATTAAACTGTCATTATTGTGATTATGTCATAAGTAGACCAGATAGATGTATTTCATGTGGCAGCAGAGAAGTTGGAGTTAAGGGATTGGGCACTCAACAGGTGGAGAATCAGATAAAACAGATTTTTCCAGAGGCGATTGTAGACAGGATGGATTATGATACCACTAGAAGAAGGAGATCTTTCGAGGATATATTAGAGAGATTTAGCAATAAGCAGATAGATATTTTAATAGGAACTCAGATGGTTGCCAAGGGATTAGACTTTGAAAGTGTCTCTTTAGTTGGAATTTTAAATATCGATTCTATATTTAATTTTCCAGATTTTAGGGCTTATGAAAGGGCTTATCAACTCATAACTCAAGTAGCGGGCAGGGCAGGTAGAAAGGACAAAAGAGGAAAAGTTATAATACAGTCGTTTAATGTTTCTAACAGTGCTCTGACGTTATTACCTCATAATTATAAAGAAATTATGGATGATCAATTATCTGAGAGAAAACAGTACAATTATCCTCCTTATTGTAAGATTATAAAGATAGTTTTTAAGCATCCTAATAGAGATAAACTGAATAAATCTACAGATTATATATCTGGTATTTTAAGGAGTTTTTTCAAGGAAGATATGTTAGGACCTCAATACAATATAGTTCCCAAGATAAAGAACGATTACATAAAAAACATAATTATAAAGATTCCTATTGGAAAATCTATATCTAAGGTCAAGAGGTATATAAATGAGTCTCTCTATGATTTTTCTTTGAGGCAAGAACACAAAAGTATAAAGCTATTTATGGATGTAGACTCCTACTAAAACCTTGATTTTATGGCATTAAAAAAGGGGCATAAAAAACACCCCTTTTTTGAAAATTAAAATATTTTGAATCTATCCATATGTTATAGAATAGTAATAGCTTCAATAGCCGCTTTAGCTTCGTCAATAGCGGTTTTAGCCTGATCAGCAGCATCCTTAGCAGCATCAGCCTTAGTCTCAGCTTGAGTAGCAGCACTTTTAGCCTCAGTAGCCTTAGCCTCAGCTTGAGTAGTCGCTTCCTTAGCCGCAGTAGCTGCATCTTTAGCTTTTTGAGCAGCAGTTTCAGCATCAGACTTAGATTTTCCAGTTGTAATTTTTTCAGCTTCAGCTTTAGCTTCAGCAGCTTTTTTCTTAATTTCTTCAGCTTTTTCTTTAGCCATATTAGCAGCAGTTTCAGCTTCTTCAGCTTTAGTTTTAGCCTCTCCAGCAGCGGTAGCAGCTTCTTCAGCTTTAGCCTGAGCTGTATCAGCTTTACTTTTAGCTTCGGAAGCATCAATAGAAGTGCCAGCTATAGCAGAGATTAAAGCTTCTATAGCGGTTTTAACTTTTCCAACCTCAGTGGCAGCATCTTCAGAAGATCCCTTAGCGGTTTCAGCAGCAGATTTAGCTGCTTCAGCACTATTAGCTGCAGTTTCAGCAGCAGATTTAGCTGCCTCAGCACTATTAGCTGTTGTAGTAGCAGAAGCGGCGTTAGTAGCATCAACAGAATCGCCACTTATAGATGAAATAGCAGAAGCTAAAGAAGTAGTATTAGTCTCAGCTGTAGTAGCTTTATTCTTAGCTTCAGTAGCATCACTCTCAGCTGTAGTAGCTTTAGTCTTAGCATCCTTAGCATTAGTCTCAGCTGTTTCTGCGTTATTCTTAGCTGTGGTAGCAGCAGTTTCAGCTATAGTAGCTAAAGCTAAAATAGCTTTTTTAAGAGTTTCTTTAGCAGTAGTAACAGATTGGGTAGCTTTATTCTTAGCAGCGGTAGCTCTGCCCTTAATAGTAGCATCAATAATAGCTGTTTCAGCCTCAGTAGCAACAGTAACAGCTTGGGTAGCAGTGGCAAGAGCAGTTTTAGCAGTAGTTACATTTGTGGTGGCTGTATCAACTTGAGTAGCATCAGTAGTGTTTTTAGCAGAATTGGCTTGAGTCTCAGCATCAGTAGCAGCATTCTCAGCAAGAGTAGCAATAGCTCCTTCAGCTTTAGTTACAGCTTGGGTAGCTTTAGTTTTAGCATCAGTATTGGTAGTAGCGTCAAGAGCTATTTTAGCCTCAGTAGCAACAGTAACAGCTTGGGTAGCAGCAGCAAGAGCAGTTTTAGCATTAGTAACTGTGGTGGCAGCAGTAGCATCAGTTTCAGCTTTCTCAGCAGCTTTTTCAGCAGCAGTAGCAATAGCTCCTTCAGCTTTGGTTACAGCAGCAGTGGTAGCAGTAACTGCTGCTGTAGCTTTATTTTTAGTATCCTGAGTAGCTGCATCAGTTAAACCCGATTTAGCAGTAGTAGCAGTTTGAACAGCAGACTTAGCAGTGTCAAGAGCTGTTTTAGCAGAAGTCACTGCTGTAGAAGCAAGAGAAACAGTATTAGCGGCATTAGCTTGAGTCTCAGCAGCTTCAGCAACTGTACTAGCATTATTAGCAGCATTTTCAGCAATAGTAGCAATAGCTCCTTCAGCTTTAGTTACAGCTTGGTTAGCTTTAGTTTTGGCTTGAGTAGCTTTACCCTTAGCTACAGTAGCTGTATCAGGGATAACTGTTTCAGCTTCAGTGGCAGTTTGAACAGCAGACTTAGCAGTGTCAAGAGCTGTTTTAGCAGAAGTCACTGCTGTAGAAGCAAGAGAAACAGTATTAGCGGCATTAGCTTGAGTCTCAGCAGCTTCAGCAACTGTACTAGCATTATTAGCAGCATTTTCAGCAATAGTAGCAATAGCTCCTTCAGCTTTAGTTACAGCTTGGTTAGCTTTAGTTTTGGCTTGAGTAGCTTTACCCTTAGCTACAGTAGCTGTATCAGGGATAGCTGTTTCAGCTTCAGTGGCAGTTTGAACAGCGGCCTTAGCAGTAGTAAGAGCTTCGTTAGCTTTTTTCAAAGCTTGAGTAGCAGCTGTAACAGTATTAGCGGCACTAGCTTGAGCCTCAGCAGCATTAGCTTGAGCCTCAGCAGCATTAGCTTGAGTCTCAGCAGCATTAGCAACTGTACTAGCGTTATTAGCAGTATTCTCAGCAGAAGCTATAGCATCAGTCTGAACTTTAGTGTCAGCAGCAAGCTTAGCGGCATCAGCAGCACTCTTAGCAGCATCAGCCTTAGTTTTAGCATCCTCAGCAGCTTGGTTAGTTTCTTCAACTTTAGTCTTAGCTTGAGTTAAAGCTTCAGGAGTAGTAGCATCAGTCACAGCTTTAGTAGCAGCCTCAACAGCAGTAGTAGCAGTCTGAAGAGCAACCTTAGCATCAGCAACAGCTTGAGTAGCAATAGCCTTAACATCATCAGTTAAGGGTTTAACAATATCAGAGGCTGCAGTAGCAGTAGCATTAGCTTCTCCAATTTTATCGTTAGCAGTAGCTATAGAAGTACTAAGTTCCTCTTTAACTTTAGAATTAGACTTTTTGTATATAGTAGCTTTATAATTTTTTATAAAGGTTTTGTCCTCTATTGTATAAGTGACTGGAATAATGGCTTCATAAGTATTTTCATCATCTTCTTTCTTTTTGAAAGAAACTGTAGTTGGAGTAGTTGGGGAAGGGATATTTTTGTAAGTATCCTGACCGCCATCTGGAATTATTCTATTAAATCCTATAGTTATATCTAATTCAATATTCTCATCAGCAAGTTTATTCTTTAGATTTGGATTATCTGTAGAACCAAATATTATTGTTTGACTTAAATTATCAACAGTTGGAGTAGCAACATCAGAATTAGATAAAAGCTTTTCATCAGCTTTAATTAAAGTTTTAGTAGGGTCAATAGCATCAGGAGCTCTGAGTGCTATAACTCTATATTTTTTAACTGAACTGTCTTGATCAGCTGTAACAGTATACTCTACACCTGATTGTGATAAATCAAAAACATTTTCAGTAATAACGATTTTTCCAAGCTCTTGAGCTGACCCACTCTCAGGGCTTATAGTAGTGCCTTGGGATATCTCAACAGTAGGTTTAAATTCTTTAGTATCAGTATTTACATCATGAGGCAATAATAAAATATAGATTTTTTGTTCGTTTGATTCAATGACTTCAGCATTTATATCAACACCTCCTATTTGAGGATTTTGAGATTTCTTTAACTTTACACTTATTATCTCTTTAGGAATTGTGCTTCCAGAATTTTCATCATCGGGAATGATATTTTTCTTATCACATGAAAATGTAAAAAGAACTGACAATATGAGCAATGATGTTTTTTTTAGATTAGATATTTTCATAATTTCAATACTATTAAGTATGGATTAACTTTAAGTCTACTAAGGTAGTTTATGTTTAGCTAAGCGGGGAGAAAAAATATTAATTGAACTCAGGTTTATTTAAAAAAATATAAGGGGAGAAAGGTTACGCTACTTTTTTAGACGAAAAGTATAGATAATAATTATTACATTTGCGCTTACTAATGTAAAAGCAATAAACTTTTTTAAAATCAAAAATTATGTTAAAAGAAAAACAAAGAGAATCTATCCTAAGTACTAATTTAGTAAATAATGGTTGGAATATAGAGGGTGAGGCGTATGAGAAAAATGTATATTTCTCTGAGCCACCATATCTAGATCAACAGCAGAAGTTAGGAGACAAAAAACCCCATTGTATACTGTATCAAACAGGAACTAATAAGCCAATAGCTGTAATAGAGGTTAAGAAAAGTGCTAAAAACCTTGATTTGGCACTGAAAAGAGGTATGGAGTATGCAAAGGCTCTAGATGCGCCTTTGGTTTTTGCTATGAATGGCTCTTATTGTGAAGCTCGTTTTGTTCCTAATAACAAAGAGCTCGTTTTAAATGGTAAAGAAGTAAGAGGGGTGATAAATGAAAAAGAAGTTTTAGAATTTTTAAAGGTAAATAGTAATGAAGCTTGGACAATTCCTCAGTATGTAAAAGAATCTAGAGAAGAATCTGTAGATCAGTTCAAAAATTTGAATGAAGTTTTAAGAAGCGAAGGTTTGACAACTGAGGTTGAAAGATTTGTAGAATTTTCAAATATTATGTTTTTGAAGCTATTATATCAGGATGATAGGAAGTCTCTATGGGATGCCATAAAATCCCAACCAGACGATCGCATTATAGACTACGTAAATAGCTATGTATTAAAACAGGTAGAAGATAAATATGGTAAAGATATCTTCAAGCCGATTTCTATAAAAAAAACTCATAATTTCAGACATATAATAAACGCTATCGATCCCCTAGTTCTTTCTACTTCCAGTATGGATGTAAAGGGAGAGGTTTTTGAATATTTTTTGGAAAAAGCGACCTTGATAGAAAGTGATCTAAGAGAGTATTTCACGCCTAGAAATATTGTAAAGACTATGATAAATTTAGTCGCTCCTAAACTTAAAGAGAAAATTTACGATCCTTTTTGCGGTACTGGAGGTTTCCTAGTTGAATCGTTCAATTACATAAAAAAGAACAATATAATTAAAGACGAACTAGATTTAGAAATGCTGAAAAATGACACTTTTTACGGTAGGGAAATAACTGAAATTTCTAGGATTGCAAAGATGAATATGATTTTAAATGGTCATATAAACAGCGATATACAACAGATTAATTCTCTTAAAAAGCCTGATTATACGCAAAAGGCTATGTTTAAAGGCAAGGAGATAGATAAGGTTAAAAGATTTGATTTAGTAGTTAGCAGTATTCCTTTTTCTCTTAATATAAGCAGAAAAATAACCAAAGACAGAAAAACTATTATAGAAAATGATATCTCTCCTCTTTACTACAGTGGGATAGCTAGAAATAGCGGTGATGCTGCATGTGTTTTACATTGTCTTAGAGCTTTAAAAAAGGGTGGAAGGATGGCATTGGTGGTTCCAGAGGGATTTTTATTTAGAAAGAATAGTGTTGAAGTTCGTAAGTTTTTATTGTCAAGGGCAAAATTACACAGTGTTATTTCTCTTCCTAAAGGGACTTTCTTGCCATACACAGAGGTTAAAACAGACATCTTGTATTTTACTGATGCTCATATGAATAATGATCAAGAAAATTTCTCCTTTTTCAATACGAATAATATAGGTGTAACTCTTGATAATCACAAGAGAAAAATTAAAGGAAGTAATGATCTAAAAAAAATAGAGAGTTCAGATATTAAAAAAGTAGATGAAAATCCATCTTTACAGGATAATATTCTTGAAATGGGCTTTGAAATTATAGATCTAGATAAAGTGAGGGATAATGACTATAACCTAGTCGGCAGCTTGTACAGAGAAACTAAAAATCTATCGTCTTATCCTTTGATTAAGCTAGGTGATTTATGTCATATTCACACTGGAACCACACCCTTGAGAAAAAACGAATTTTACTGGAACAACGGAAGCATTTGTTGGTTTACTCTCAATGATTTAGAAAATGGTGAAATGGTTTATAAAACCAAACAAACCATAACAGAAAAAGCCTTAGAAGAGACTACTATAAAATTACTTCCTGTAAATACGGTTTTACTATCTTGTACTGCTACCATAGGGAAAGTGGCTTTGGCTAAAGTTCCAGTAACTACGAATCAACAAATAAACGCTTTGATAATAAGAGATGAGTATAAGGATAAAATTTTGCCAGAATTTTTATTCTATGCGGCTAAGTCTTTAGAGGATAGTTTAATTAAGATTTCTACTACTCAAACTACTAAGTACATCTCTTCATCTAAGTTGTCTAAGGTTCAAATTCCTTTACCTCCTATGGAAGAACAGAAAAAAATATTAAAGTCAATTCAAAAGAGAGAAAAGGAAATACAAAAATTAGAACAAAAAATTGGAGAAAATAAAAAAGGTATAAATCAAGAAATTAATAAAATATGGGAGTCAGAAGAGGAAACTAAATAGTTGAGTAAATATTTTTTAAAAAAAAAATATTCTCGGGCAAAATAGGAAGATGCGATATTTCAACTCTTCCTATTTTTTTTATATCAACAAAACATAATCGGAAAACTTCCTACTGGACTTTTGTAGCGTCAGATGATTCTGGTAAAGTCGGCAAAGGCGGCGGTAACGTTTTTTTGTATAGTTCAAGTGTGTATTTCCTTGAAAAGGAAGTATTCCTAATTATAGAAGTAACAATAATATCGCCGACATATTTATTGGCATTATTTTTTTTATCTCCTTTTTTGGTAAACAAAATATCTTTTGGAAATATGGTAATATCAGTCTCTTTAATACCATTTGGAGTTTTACTAAAAACTATCCCGTTTATGGTTATAGTGTCAAGAGTATCGTGAGGTAAAATAGGATTTGTAGGATCGCCAAAGGTTATTATTTCGTTAAAATTATCCACAGTAGTAGCTTCAATATCTTTGGTAGTAAAAGAATTTTTTTCAGTTGGTATGGATGTTCCACTTGAACTAAAAGCTACAGGGAACTTCAAAGCTAATATTTTATAGCTTTTCGTGCTCTTATCCTCTGCTTCTACAGTATAAATTTGAGGATCATTAACCTTAAAGAATTCTTTAGGTTCGTTATCAGCAGGACTTACATTAGACTTATCTGAAATGACAACAGTTGGCACAAGAGTTCTGTCACTTGCGCTTCCAATATTCATTCCACTGGGAAAAACGGCATATATATAATTCTGTTGATTGTCAGTCACTCTTTTGCCTTCTATATCATAATTTCCTATTCTAGATACTAAATTAGTTTTGTTGTCTTCCTTTTTGAAATAAAAAGATAGGATCTCTTTTTCTCTATTTGGTGAATAAGAAGATTTTTTATTTAGGATGTTCTTCTCTTGGTTACAAGAAAATAAACATGCGGCAATGAATGTTAAAACGGCTCTGTTAAAGTAATTATTTACGATACTTTTCACATTGTTATATAGAAATCTCAAAAGCATTTTTTTCATTTAAAATAAATAGTGTAAATAAAAAGTGTATTGTAAATTTTAATAAGATTTTAAATATTAAAACTGCGCAAAACGACTTCAATTTATCCCAAGGTGTTGGCCCGACTAAGGTAGTGATTTTTAAAATGATAATTCTTTGGTTCAATATGACTTAAAAAGAATTTTTTGAATGTTTAATTACTGCTTTTTAGGTATATGAAAATAATTTGTGATATAAAAATAGCTGGTGTAAAAGACAGAAGAATATACAGCTCCACTCAACAATGTGTTTTTGAAAAAAGGTAGGGCGGCTACATAACAGGCTGTTATTCCTCCAATATTATGTGGATATAGGTTTCCAGAATACCAAACAAAAAAATTAGATATTATAAAAAAACAAACCGAACTCAACGTAGAGTAGAAAATGACTTTGATAGGAGTTGTTCCAGATCTCATGAGTGATCCCATAAAAGAAGTTAGAAGTACACAAAAGTATGTTACTAGATTAGCTCTTATTATAAGGGATTCATTTGTTATGTAGTTTATGATTAAATCAGAACTTATCACGATAAACAAAGGGAATAAATAAGCCCATTTTTTACTGTAAAAGTATGTTCCAGAGAAAAGAGCTGCTGCAAATACAGGGGTAAAGTTAGGCGGATGAGGAACTAATCTACTCAATAGTAATCCAGTAATTACAAGAGTTTGAATCAATGGGCTGATGGTTGAATTATTTATTTTCATCTCTTATTTTTTTTGCTAAATTATAAATAAACATTCAAAATAAAAGACGATTAAAATAGAAATAAGCATTGCTATTTTTTCTAAAATATTAAAATCCCATCTCTATCATTTCCAAAGAATTGGGAGTTTTAAATCTATCTAGATTTACTTTGTAGTAAGATATGAGCATTTTGTTAAGTGTCTTTTTTTCATTTGTTGTGAAAACAGTACGGCAGTATTTATCCATTTTTAACATTTTATTAAACAAGAATAATTCATCATTTTCCAAATAGAAATTGTGATCTGGACACGTTAAACTACACCGGCCTTCTTTCATATCAAAAAATACTTCATCATTATTTTCGTACATGAGAGGGTATATTCCTATATATTTCAATAGTTCTTTCATGAAAAATAAATAAAAATTTTGGTGTTCTGTCAGTTGATCGAACCACATAATAGAATTCGAAATAAACTTGAACAATGGTTCATTTGTAAATTCATCTGTTATGGTCATGGTCAATATCTCAGATAAAAATAGGGTTACAGAAATCTTATTAGGATCGGTATAGATGCTATCGTAAATGTGATGAGATACTATTTCTCTTATGTGTTCTAATTTATTTCCCCTGTTGTAAACTATTAGATTTAACTGAGACAGAGGTTGGGAATAAGATTTTTTAAAGTAATTATTCAGATTAACCAAATAAGACTTAAATCCTAATTTTTCCGTATAACAATTGAGAATAATTCTATTGTCTGTATACTTCAAGGAGTTTAAAACCACGCTTTGGGTTTGAGTAAACATAGGTAAAGGCCTTCAAAAGTAAAGGGCTCAAATTTATGATTATAAAGCAAATTGTTTAATGAATATTAATGTTTCATTAAAAATTGTACTTTTGTCCGCCCAGGTTTTTTTTAATATTTAAAAAAGAGTAGTTTATGTTATCTAAAAACATCATAAAAGATTTGAATCAGCAAATAAAAATGGAAGCAATGGCATCTCAAATATACCTTTCTATGGCTTGTTGGGCTGAAGAACAGGGGTATGAAGGAGTCTCTACATTCTTGTATGGACATGCCGAAGAAGAAAGAGGGCATATGCTTAAAATCATAAAGTACATCAATGAAAGGGGCGGAGGAGTAGTTGTTCCTAGTTTAGAGGCTCCTCAAGAAGATTTTGAATCTCTAAATAACTTATTCCAAATGCTTTACGATCATGAAGTTAAGGTGTCTGAAAACATAAATGAACTAGTGTTTAAAAGTCTGCAAGAGAAAGACTACGCTACCCACAACTTTTTACAATGGTTTGTATCTGAGCAGGTAGAGGAAGAGACATTAGCAAAAACGATCCTTGATAAGATAGGATTAATTGGAAATGATAAGGGGGGATTGTATTTGTTCGATAGAGATTTAAAAAACATATCTAGTAGTGTACATTAATATAGTGAGGTCTCAAGCGTTTATTACTGAACGAATCTAAGTTGTTTTTTTTATGCAGAAAAATAAAAACTACTAACTTTGTAGTTTAAAAGTTACTTATGTCTGAATTTCAGCTAAAAATGCCCAAAATGGGCGAGAGCATAGATGAAGCTACCGTTAGCGTTTGGCTCAAAAAAGTAGGTGAAAATGTAAATGCAGAAGAGTCTGTATTGGAAGTAGCGACCGACAAAATAGATTCAGAGATTCCATCGCCAGTATCTGGGAAGTTGAGTAAAATATTTTTTCAGAAAAAAGATACTGTAAGAGTAGGTGATGTCATAGCTATTATAGAGACTGATGAGCCTCAGAGTCAAGAGGAAGAAAACAGTAAATCTTCAGAGTTATCTCATGCCCCTTCGGAATTATTAGAATTATCTGAGGATGTTATTCTAAAAGAAGCTCAAGCCATAAAGGATCCAATAGCTCCAGATTTAACAGAATATAGATCCATATCTCCATTGGTCAGAAGTATGTGTGCGGCTGAAAATATCTCTACAGATGAGATACAAGGAATAATTGGATCAGGTAAGAATGGTAGAATTACCAAAGACGATGTCTTAGATTACATAAAAAAAAGAGGGCAAAAAATAGTAGAGGAGAAAGAGACATCTTATTCTACAAATGATCAGCCCAAAGTAATATCTGCTCAAGAAATAAGTTTTAATACTAGTTTGGCTAGAGAAAATGAGGAGATTGTAGAAATGAGCAATACGCGTAAGATCATTTCAGAACATATGATCAGGAGTATAAATACATCAGCTCATGTGACCTCTTTTGTAGAAGCAGATGTGACTAATATAGTCATGTGGAGAGATAGAGTTAAAGAAGATTTTCAAAAAAAGAAGAAAGAAAAAATAACTTTTACACCTATTTTCATAGAAGCTATAGCTAAAACTATAGAAGATTTTCCTATGATCAATATCTCTATAGAGGGGGATTTTATTATCAAAAAAAAATACATAAATATAGGGATAGCTACTGCTTTAGACAATGGCGACTTAATTGTCCCTGTTATTAAAGATGCTAATAAATACAATCTTCTTGGATTAATAGAACAAGTAAATGACTTGGCTTCTAGAGCTAGAAGTGGTAATCTAAACCCTGCTGAAACTCAAAACGGAACTTTTACGTTCACTAATATTGGAACTTTCGGTAACATTATGGGGACTCCTATAATAAATCAGCCTCAAGCGGCAATATTAGCTGCAGGGGTAATATCTAAAAAAGTATCAGTGATAGAAAGCCCACAGGGAGATAGTATAGGCATCAGACACAAAGTGTTTCTCTCTCATTCATACGATCATAGAGTTATAGATGGGTATATGGGAGGGCTATTCGTAAAAAAAGTAGCTGAATACTTAGAAAATTTTGATATAACCAGAGATATTTAGACGTTTATTTTTTTTCCTTTTTTTAATCAGGCTATTTTTTTTCTTGAGAAAAATGATAAGAGCAAATAATATACATAAGTGCTATAACGATTCTCATATCTTAAAAGGAATAGATTTTAGTGTTGAGAAATCTGAAATAGTATCTATAGTAGGGGCCTCTGGAGCGGGTAAAACTACTCTATTACAGATACTAGGAACCTTAGACAAAGCAGATTTAAAAAAGGATACTTTTCTATTTATAAATGATATAGAGATATATAAACTCGGAGATAGAGAATTATCTAAGTTTAGAAATGAACATATAGGATTTATATTTCAATTTCATCAATTGTTACCAGAATTTACAGCTTTAGAAAATATTTGCATGCCTGCTTTTATAAAGGGAGAATCTAAGAAAAAGGCTGCTGAAAAAGCTAGTGAGCTGATGAGTTTTCTAGGAATAGAAAATAAAAAGAACAAAAAGCCTTCTCAACTTTCAGGGGGAGAACAACAAAGAGTAGCCGTGGGTAGGGCTCTCATAAATAATCCCTTAGTGGTTTTTGCTGATGAGCCCTCAGGAAATTTAGACTCTAAAACAGCAAGGGAACTTCACAACTTATTCTTTGAGCTGAGAGAAAAATACAATCAAACTTTTGTAATAGTAACACACAACCAAGAGTTTGCTGATATGGCTGATAAAACTTTTGAGATGAAAGACGGTTTCATAGTTTAGTTGTCATTTTTTTAGAAGATTCATCATTCTATGATGAGAAATTATATTCTTATAAGTTTATAACAATTTTAACTGAGCATGTGTTTGTCTGTAGAAAAAATAAACTTGTTGTGTAATAACAAAGTTTATTTCGCCTCTGATCAGCATTTTGGGATCCCTAATCGTAAAGAGAGTTTAAAGAGGGAGAAGATATTTGTAGGTTGGTTAGATTCAATAAAAAAAGATGCACAAGTCCTATTCCTATTAGGTGATATGTTCGATTTTTGGTTTGAATATAAACACGTCATTCCAAAAGGTTTTACAAGAGTTTTAGGAAAATTAGCAGAGTTGTCTGACTCGGGAATAAGGATTTATTTTTTTGCTGGGAATCATGATTTTTGGATGTGTAGTTTCTTTGAAAAAGAATTAAACATATCGATTTTTAATTCTGAAAAAGAAATACATATAAATAATAATTCTTTTTTCATAGCCCATGGTGATGGTTTGGGAACAAAGAGTAAAAAATATAAAATCATAAGAAAATTACTTCACTCTCGCATATGTCAATCTTTGTTTTACTTAATTCATCCTGATTTATCATTCAGAATAGCTAATTATTTCTCCAATAGAAACAAAAATAAATACTGCAAAAGTGAAAATGTATTTACTGGAGAAGATAGAGAAGAGTTGATTCTTTTCTCCAGAGAAAAACTAAAGGAAAAACACTTTGATTATTTTGTGTTCGGTCACAGGCATATGGCATTAGAGTTCAAACTTTCTGAAAAAAGCACATATTTTAACACTGGCGACTGGGTAAAGGATTATACCTATTTAGTATTTGATGGAAAAGAGGTAGTGTTGAAAAAAATAGAAGTATAGATCTATTATAACCTGGATTTTCTTAAGCAACCTCTTAAATTTCAATAAGTTTAAAAGATTCAAGCGTTTTTTTTTATTAATCCAACTCAGTTATGAATAATCGGGGATAATCCAGGTTAAAAAGTATTTCGCTACTATGTTAGCATATTTAAAAGAAAAAGTGTTAACTTTGTATTTTAATAATTCAAAATTTGAATAAATATGATTACTAAGACATTTTATTTTACTACTCTAAAGAGTGTTTTTTATTTTGCGTTTTTGTCGTTGTTTATTTTGTCTTGTACAAAGAATAATAAGTTTAAAAATAATGATAGTGGAGAATGCTCTATTAGTAAATTTATATTAGAGAAATCTAAGAATGAGGGGAAAATTTTTGCAAATAGAATTGGTGTTATCGATGAAAACCTTACTCCTCCTACCATAACACTACACCTATCTGAATCTGCAACTTTAAGCGGTTTGAAACCTACAATAATTCATTCTGGTGTCAGTTTTTCTCCTAATGAGAAGAAAAAAGTTCCCTTTAGTGCAAGTTTTTCAATGGAGCATAATGAAAAGAAAGAAGTCACCTTTAGTTCAAATTCTGCAGAGTATACAGTAATCGGTAAAAATGGACAAAAAAAAGTATACAAGGTTATAATTATTAAAGATTTAAAATCGTCTAAGTTAATATCTTTTAAGTTTAAAGCAGAAGGGGACAATCTAAGTACTGGTAAAATTGTTAAAGAATTAGATGGTGTTATTAGCACTACTGATTCGGATAATAATACAATAACTATTAATGTTCCTCATGATGCAAATGTTAGTAGTTTAATTCCAACTATAGAGATTTATGGAAATGGCAAGGTTAACCCTGAAAGCGGTATTCCTCAAAACTTTGAGAGCGCTAAAACTATAAGTTATGTAATAACGGGTGAAGATGGAACTATTGCTACTTACAATGTAGGAGTAATTAAAAACTCCGAACCTAGGATAAAAACTTTGATTTTTGATATCAACAATTCTGAAAATTTAAATAAAAACCTTGGAAATAGTAATGTAGTTGGTACAATTAATCACGATGATAATACTATAATGGTAACAGTTCCATATAATGCAGATCGTGGTGATTTACTTCCAACTATTACAGCTGACAATGATAATCTTGCTGGAACAGAAATATATAGTGGGGATACTGGAAATTCTCCTATTACTTCTGTTAGGTTTATAGATTCTGAAATTAATCCTATAAAATATACTGCAGTAGGTCCTGCAGGGGGTAGAAAGGTTTATAACGTAAGTGTTTATAGGGAGCAAAGAATAAATGGGCTAAAGTCTAGTAAAGATCAAAATGCTATAGATAGATCTTCTATTGACATGACAGATTATATTAGTGTTACGAGTTTACTCGGGGGGCCCTTCACCGAAGAATATAAACGAATCCAATCTAGGGGGGATAGAGAGGCGTTTAAAAAGAGGATACCCAATCCATAGATAACACATGTTTTAACTCAAATGAAGCTGTCTCAAAACCGAGGCAGCTTTTTTTTTGTTTGAAGGTGTAGTTTTTACCTGTTAGTTTATCTTGCTGACTGATTGATAATCAAATAGTATGAATACAAATTTCAGGGACTATAACCAACAACAAAATTGGCTTTTTCCACTTGGTCTATGATGATACAGTATTTATGGAGAAGAAATTTATAGAATTGGTTTTAGTGAGGCTGTATAAAGAGATTTACTAACGGATTACAAGGCGCTTATTTTAACGATTAACGAAAAAGATGTTCCAAAATCCATACAAAAAAATATGATTTCTGATGAAAAATAACGAAATCACTTCTGATGATGCTTTTAAACTCATGGTTGTATTAATGCACTGTCTAAACAGGTTATAGGTGATGAAAGCTTAATAGAAGCTGATCCAGTTCCTATTTTGGTTTGAATATAAACACGTAATTCCAAAAGGGTTTACAAGAGTTTTAGCCCGCATTATTCATAGTCATACTAAAATAGATTAGACGTGATATTTTTTCCTTAACTTTTTTACTAATCGAAGAGAACTCATCTTCTTTGTCGTTTTTTTGCACCTTTTTTTAGGATGACAATGCTCTTTTTTAGTGTTTTTACATGGTTTTTTAACGACAAGGCGTAACTATCCCAAGGTTGTTCATTTCACAAATAAACAACCGTTACTGGGTAATAATTTCCCGAAATAAACCCTTGTAAACAAAAGATTTAGATAGCTGATAATAGATTCGCCTTTTGGTAATTTTAATCGTTGCTCCTACCTTGAGAAGATAGGTTCTAATCGAACTGATTAACCATTTTTTTGCTACTTCAAATCTTGTTTTCTTTATCTTCTGTTTCAGTAATAAAAACATTTCATAGGCAAGACTACTCATCATAAGTCGAAAAAAATTAGCAAGAAAACTATGATTTGACAAACGATCAGAAAAACACATATTTTTAACTTCTTTTATTCTATTTTCACTTGAATCACCTCTTTTCACATAAAAGTCAAAGTAAATTTCTCTAGCATCCTTTTGGGGAAGATTACTAGAAAAATGCCTTATGTTCATCCCTAATCCTGTACTCTCAACTTTAGAATAGCACTGTTGAGGCTTGTGCCAACTCTTGGCTTTGTACGTAAAACTCATAAAATGTTGGTGCTTCTCTCCCTGATCTAAATACATTTTTTTTACAGCATTTTTTGACCAAGATACCTTTCTTTTTAAAACTTCATTGCTCGCTATGCCTGTCACATATAGTAAATCAAAATCATCTACTAATTGGTAAAAAGGAGCGCAACTAAAGCCGCTATCACTTCTAATAATTATTTCCATCTCTGGGTGACTCTCACGTATTTTGATAATTATTCGCTTTAAAATACTCACATACCATTTATTANAATGACTATTTCCTGGGCGGAGTACAGGAAGGATAATCTGTCCTGTTTTTCCATCATGAAAAAATAGTTCATTGTACATGAATTGACTATAATAACCGTTAAACATTGACAATTGTTGACTGCCATGAGTTGGATCATCAGTTGAATCTACGTCAATAACTATTCTCTTACGATCAGATAAACTTGAAACATATTTGTATAACCACGCATCACAAAACTTAAAAACAGCTTGTTTGTCAAAGCTATTCTCAAATCTTGATATAGTAGGTTGAGAAGCCAAATCACCTTGAAGAACATCTTTGAATAAAGGATCGTTATGTAAATGATTAACATCATNGGCGTCTTCATAGCCTAACATGATCATATAAACCCTTTGTTTTAACTGTTGCTTTCTGGTATAAGTAATAAATCTAGAGTCTCGAGTATCAGGCAAAAGTTTACTGTAATAATGAATCAATCTATGATCTCTTTCTAGTTTTTCAAGCATGATTAAAGATCCATCAGAGCTAATTTCTGATGATGAAAAAGTTAACTCAACAGAAGTTTTCCCTCTATAAAATAATGTGTTTTTATTCCTCATTTTTGGGCTATATTAAAGTATGTTTCTTTGGACTTTAATGCCTTAAAATTAACACTTTATGCGCAATATTTAAAGGGTAACTATGAATAATCTGGGTTAGGGAAATTAGCAGAGTTGTCTGACTCGGAAATAAGGATTTATTTTTTTACTGGGAATCACGATTTATGGATGTATAGTTTCTTTGAAAAAGAATTAAACATATCGATTTTTAATTCTGAAAAAGAAATACATATAAATAATAATTCTTTCTTTATAGCCCATGGTCATGGTTTGGGAGCAAAGAGTAAAAAATCTAAAATCATAAGAAAAGTACTTTCATTCTCGCATATGTCAATCTTTGTTTTACTTAATTCATCCTGATTTATCATTCATAATAGGTAATTATTTCTCCAATAGAAACAAAAATAAATACAGTAAAAGTGAAAAGGTATCTATTGTAGAAGATAGAGAATAGTTAATTCTTTTCTCCAGAGAAAAATTAAAGGAAAAACATTTTGATTATTTTGTATTCGGCCACAGGCATATGGCATTAGAGTTCAAACTTTCTGAAAAAAGCACATATTTCAACACTGGCGACTGGGTAAAGGATTATGCCTATTTAGTATTTGATGGAAAAGAGGCAGTGTTGAAAAAAAATAGAAGTATAGATCTGTTATAACCTGTAAGATTTCCTTAAGGAACCTCTTGAATCTCAATAAATTTAAAAGATTCAAGCGTTTTTTACTAAACAAATTATTAATCGAACTCAGGTTATGAATAATCTGGGATGATCCAGGTTAAAAAAAATATTTTGCTACTATGTCAGTATATTTAAAAGAAAAAGTGTTAACTTAGTGTTTCAAAATTTTAATGGACTAGTTATGATTACCAAGACATTTTATTTTTCTCATAAAAGGAGTATTTTTTATTTTGTGTTTTTGTCAGTGTTTATTTTGTCCTGCATAAAGAGTAATAAGGTTAAAGACAATGATGAGGTTAAAAACAATGATAGTGGAGAATGCTCTATTAGTAGTTTTATATTAGAGAAGTCTAAGAATGAGGGGAAAATTTTTGCAAATAGAAATGGTGTTATCGATGAAAAGGTCACTCCTCCTACTATAACACTACACCTATCTGAATCTGCAACTTTAAGTGGTTTGAAACCTACAATAGTTCATTCTGGTGTTAGTTTTTCTCCTAATGAAAAAAAGGGGATTACCTTTAATGTAAATTCTGCAACGGAGTATACAGTAATCGCTAAAAATGGAGAAAAAAAAATATACAAGGTTATAATTATTAAAGATTTAAAATCATCTAAGTTAATATCCTTTAAGTTTAAAGCAGAAGGGGACAATCTAAATACTGGGAAAATAGTTAAAGAATTAGGTGGTGATATTAGCACTACTGATTCGGATAATCATACAATAACTATTAATGTCCCTCATGATGCAGTACTTACTAATTTAACGCCTCATATAGAATTACATAAGGGAGCTAGTATTAGTCCTGAAGCTACTATAGCGCAAGATTTTAGTAGTCAAAAAACTTATACAGTTACTGCTCAGGATGGAACTATTGTTACTTACAATGTAACTGTAATTCAAAATGCTGTTCCTCAGATACAAAGTTTCACATTTACTAACACCGATAAAAACCTTGGAAATAATATAGTTGTTGAAGTTAATCATAGTGAAGGAGAAATAATTGTTAAAGTCGCTCATAATGCTATATTAGAAGGATTAACACCAACTGTTACAGCCGACAATAATAACCTTGATGGAACGGAAGTATATAGTGGGGATACTGGAAATTTTTCTATTACTGCTGTTAGTTTTATAAATTCTCATACTAATCCTGTAAAATATACTGCAGTAGGTCCTGCTGGGGGGAGAAAAGTGTATAACGTAAAGGTTTATAAGGAGCCAAGAATAAGTGAGTTAAAGTTTAGTAAAGATCAAAATACGGGGGCTAATTTTCCTTCTGGCATAGAAGAATATATTGGCACTGTTGATGAAGTAAATAATACTATAACTGTCACAGTTGCTGGAGCGGTTAACATAAGTTCTTTAAACGCTATTATTTCTGGTGATAACATTAATCTTTCAACCACTTATCCTCTAAATTTTACTGGATCTACTTCTCCTTATTCTCAAACTATCACGGTTAAAAATCAATATTTAGAGTCTTATTTTAAAAATTATACTGTGACAGTGACCCTGTCAAAAGATTTTGTATCAAAATGGAAAATTGGGAGGAGTAAGCAATTAGGATTACCCATAGATTATGATGGCAAGTATGATTTTATTGTAGATTGGGGGGATGGCAAATCCGAAAGAATTACTTCTTGGACTGTAAAGAATCATACATATGATAAAGAAGGTGAGTATACTGTGACAATCACAGGACAAATTGAAGGGTTTCACTTTGGAATAACAGGAACTGATAGTAGCCAAATAATAAGTATTTCATCTTGGGGGAATTTAAAATTTGGCAATGATAAAGGAGGATATTTTGAATATTGTTCTCAGTTGAAATCTCTACCTTTAGAGGCTCCAAATTTAGAGGGAATTACTAATATGTCTCGTATGTTTTCAGGTGCTACATCTTTCAACGGTGATATAAGTAATTGGGATGTTTCCAAAGTTACTAATATGTCTGAGATGTTTTCATATGCTACATCTTTCAACAGTGATATAAGTAATTGGGATGTTTCCAAGGTTACTAACATGTCTGGTATGTTTTTAAGTGCTACATCTTTTAATCAAGATTTAATAAGTTGGGATACTTTTAATGTTACTAACATGGAATCGATGTTTAAAGAAGCTACATCTTTTAATGGATATTTAAATAATTTTCAGGTTTATAATGTTACAAATATGAGTAGTATGTTTGATGGAGCCACGTCTTTCAATAAAAGTTTAAGCAACTGGGAAGTAAGTAATGTTACTGAGATGACCAATATGTTTAAAGGCGCTATAAAATTTAATCAGAATATTAGCCAATGGCAAATACATAGCAGTAATAAAATGACTGATATGTTTAGTGGAGCTACATCAATGACAGAAAGCTATAAGCCATAATAAAAATAAGGTTCAAGGATTTCTGAGGCAAAATTCAGGTCTATTTTTAGATAAATAGTCCAAAGGTTGAGGAGTAAAAATACTGAGAAAAACAATGTTTTTAACCTCAAAAATTTGTATAACTATGAATTATGAATAATCTGGGTTAAAAAGTATTTTGCTACTATGTCAGTATATTTAAAAGAAAAAGTGTTAACTTAGTGTTTCAAAATTTTAATGGACTAGTTATGATTACCAAGACATTTTATTTTTCTCATAAAAGGAGTATTTTTTATTTCGTGTTTTTGTCAGTGTTTATTTTGTCCTGCATAAAGAGTAATAAGGTTAAAGACAATGATGAGGTTAAAAACAATGATAGTGGAGAATGCTCTATTAGTAGTTTTATATTAGAGAAGTCTAAGAATGAGGGGAAAATTTTTGCAAATAGAAATGGTGTTATCGATGAAAAGGTCACTCCTCCTACTATAACACTACACCTATCTGAATCTGCAACTTTAAGTGGTTTGAAACCTACAATAGTTCATTCTGGTGTTAGTTTTTCTCCTAATGAAAAAAAGGGGATTACCTTTAATGTAAATTCTGCAACGGAGTATACAGTAATCGCTAAAAATGGAGAAAAAAAAATATACAAGGTTATAATTATTAAAGATTTAAAATCATCTAAGTTAATATCCTTTAAGTTTAAAGCAGAAGGGAACAATCTAAATACTGGGAAAATTGTTAAAGAATTAGGTGGTGTTATTAGCACTACTGATTCGGATAATCATACAATAACTATTAATGTCCCTCATGATGCAGTACTTACTAATTTAACGCCTCATATAGAATTACATAAGGGAGCTAGTATTAGTCCTGAAGCTACTATAGCGCAAGATTTTAGTAGTCAAAAAACTTATACAGTTACTGCTCAAGATGGAACTATTGCTACTTACAATGTAAGAGTAATTAAAAACTCTGAACCTAGGATAAAAACTTTTAGTTTTGATACCAACAATTCTAACAATGTAAATAAAAACCTTGGAAATAATATAGTTGTTGAAGTTAATCATAGTGAAGGAGAAATAATTGTTAAAGTCGCTCATAATGCTATATTAGAAGGATTAACACCAACTGTTACAGCCGACAATGATAATCTTGATGGAACGGAAGTATATAGTGGGGATACTGGTACTACTCAAGCTAACACTTCTTCTGATGATTTCAGTAATTCTCATATAACTCATGTAAAATATACTGCAGTAGGTCTTGCTGGGGGGAGAAAGGTGTATAACGTAAAGGTTTATAAGGAGCCAAGAATAACGGAACTAAAGTTTAGTAAAGATCAAAATACGGGGGCTAATTTTCCTTCTAGTATAGAACAATATATTGGCACTGTTGATGAAGAAAAAAAGACTATAACTGTCACAGTTGCTAACCAGGTTAATATAAGTTCTTTAAATGCTTCTATTTCTGGTGATAATGTTACTGCTACTAATCCTATAAATATAACTTTTACCTCTACTAGTGGTGCTTCTACTTATTCTCAAGCAATCACAGTTAAAAATAAATATTTAGAGTCTTATTTTAAAAATTATACTGTGACAGTGACCCGTCTGTCAAAAGATTTTGTATCAAAATGGAAAATTGGGAGGAGTAAGGAATTAGGATTACCCATAGATCATGATGGCAAGTATGATTTTATTGTAGATTGGGGGGATGGCAAATCCGAAAGAATTACTTCTTGGACTGTAAATAATCATACATATGATAAAGAAGGTGAGTATACTGTGACAATCACAGGACAAATTGAAGGGTTTCACTTTGGAATAACAGGAACTGATAGTAGCCAAATAATAAGTATTTCATCTTGGGGGAATTTAAAATTTGGCAATGATAAAGGAGGATATTTTGAATATTGTTCTCAGTTGAAATCTCTACCTTTAGAGGCTCCAAATTTAGAGGGAATTACTAATATGTCTCGTATGTTTTCAGGTGCTACATCTTTCAACGGTGATATAAGTAATTGGGATGTTTCCAAAGTTACTGATATGTCTGAGATGTTTTCAAATGCTGAATCTTTCAACAGTGATATAAGTAATTGGGATGTTTCCAAGGTTACTAACATGTCTGGCATGTTTTCAAGTGCTACATCTTTCAACCGTGATATAAGTAATTGGGATGTTTCCAAAGTTACTGATATGGAATCGATGTTTTCAGGTGCTACATCTTTTAATCAAGATTTAATAAGTTGGAATACTTTTAATGTTACTAACATGTCTCATATGTTTTTAAATGCTACATCTTTTAACGGATATTTAAACAATCTTAATGTTAATAATGTTACTAATATGGAATCGATGTTTGAAGGTGCTACATCTTTCAATAAAGGGTTAAACAGCTGGCATGTAGATGTAGGTAATGTTACAAATATGACCAATATGTTTAAAGGCGCTGTAGAATTCAATCAGTATATTGGCGACTGGCAAATACATACCAGTAATGCAATGACTAATATGTTTGATGGAGCCACGTCAATGAAAGAAGACAATAAGCCAAAAAAAAATTAAGGTTCAAGAATTTCTGAGGCAGAATTCAGGTCTATTTTAAGGTTATTTTGCATGGATATTCAAATAACAAAGGTTAGTAGGGTGCCCGCATTATTCATGGATATATTTGAATATTGTGGGGATAAAGCCCAAAAGAGTAAGGAATAAAAACACTGAGTAAAACAATGTTTTTAACCTGAAAAATTTGTATAACTATGAATAGTTAGGGTTAACGCACCTTTTTTTTTGTTATTGAAACCGTTTTAGCTCTCTAGGATTATGATTTTTTCTTCAGAGAAAAGGGATAACCAATGTTTTTAAAAAAAACTGGGAGTAAATAAACCTGATCTTAAGGTTTTTGTTTTAGATATTATATAGATTTAAAATTACAGCCTCAAGACGATTACATCTCAAACATATAATATTCCTTATCTATTTTTTTTACTATTTCCTCTGTTCTCTGGTAATGAGTATCTGAAATAAATATCTGTCCAAAATTATCTCGTTTTATGAGATTTATAATTCTCTCTATTCTAACTTGATCTAATTTGTCAAAGATATCATCTATCAATAAGATAGGTTTGATATTACGTGTTTTTTCGAGGAAGTATAACTCAGCGATTTTTAAAGCTATGAGAAAAGATTTTTGCTGACCCTGAGATGCATTTTTTTTAACTGGGAATTCTCTTATGCTAAAGAGCCAATCGTCTTTATGTATTCCAGTCGAGGTGCTTTGTGTCTCCATGTCCCTGCCAATAGACTCTGAAAATAAAATATCAGCTGTTTTATGATTCAGTTGACTTTGATATTCTATTTCCACTTTCTCGTCACATCCAGAAATATTTTCGTATATCTCTTTAAATAAAGGAAGAAAATCCTCTAAAAAAGACTTTCTTCTAATGTGTATTTCAAAAGATAGATCGGATAATTGATCGTTGTATATCTCTAAATTATCCCTATTAAAAACATTATTACTGGCAAAATGTTTGAGCAAATAATTTCTTTGAATAAGTATCTTTTTGTATCTGACGAGTTTATCTATATAATTTTTATCTAATTGACAGATTATACTATCTATGAATTTTCTCCTCATCTCGCTTTTTTCTATAATATCTCTATCTGTGGCAGATATTATGACTATAGGGATTTTGCCTATGTGTTGGTATAATTTTGTGTATTTTTTCCCATTTCTTTTAACTATTTTCTTATTGCCACGTTGAAAACCACAAAGTATAATATCTGTATCTTCTGAGTTTTTATATTTTCCTTCTATAGAAAAAAAATCTTCTCCGTGTAATATATTTTGAACATCGATATTGTTGAAATAACTCTTACAACACGAGAGATAATAAATAGCATCTAAAATATTAGTTTTCCCCACTCCATTATTGCCTACAAAGCAGTTTATATTCGGAGATAATTTGAAATTTTTATTAGCTAAATTTTTGAAGTTTGAGATGCTTATCTGTGATAGAAACATGTAACACTTAAATATTTTGTTTTGACCCGCCAAAGTATTAAAAAATATCAATGTTAAACCTGGTTAACATATGAGCTAGTTTAACTATTCCCTTTGATATCATAAATTAAATTGAGATATATTTTAACTAAATATTAATCGAACTCAAAGTTTATATAAGAGGTATGATCGTTCCAAATAATTATTATTATTTTCTACTGTCTACAAGTAAACGTTAATTTTGCTCAGATTTAGTAAGAGCACTTTATATGTCATTTTTAAGATATTTTAAAAGCAAATATTTCCTCATTACCACAGGGATTATTTTCACAACTACAATAACATTGGTTTTTATATTGTCTATTGTATTGAAATGGATGACATTACACAATGAGCATATTACAGTTCCTGATTTAATAACTATGAAAATAGACGATGTGGAAAAAAAATTATCTAGCGAATCGCTCAAATACGAAATCATAGATTCTATACATTACAATGACAAACTAGAAAAAAATAGTGTGGTAGATCAATTACCTTTGGCTGGAGAATTAGTAAAAGTCAATAGAGTAATATATTTAACTATTAATTCTTCTAGCTATTATAAAGACACTATTCCAGATGTATTTCAAAAGTCTAAAAGGCAAGTCATACCACTTTTAGAATCAAAAGGCTTTAAAATTCGAAATTTAAAATACGTGCCCGATTTAGGAAAGGATATTCTATTGGAAATACGTCACGAAAATAAAATAGTTGAAAAGCATGAACTTCTAAGAGTAGGGGCAGAGTTAGATTTAGTCTTTGGATCTGGATTGAGCAACAAAAAGGTTTCACTTCCAAATGTGATGGGCTTAACATTAAATAAGGCAAAAAAAGTATTAAAAAGGAAATCACTTACTTTGGGAAGTGTAGTTTACGATGGGGAGATAGTAGATACTTTAAATGCTATTATATACAATCAATTCCCAAAATTTAAGGAAAATACCAGTATGTATATTGGAGAGAGCCTTGACGTCTGGCTATTAGAGGTGGGTATGGAAGAGTGAGACAAAGAGATAGGACTAATTCTTAGATTAATTTCAACTGTATTTTTTGTAAAAAATGATTGATAAATATGAATTTAAAGTAGATGAAGATCAGCACCCTTTAAGGGTGGATAAATACCTCATGGGTGTATTGAAAGAGGTATCTAGTCGAAATAAAATTCAGAGTTTAATCGAATTAGGAAATATTAAGGTTAATGATGTAGTTGTAAAATCTAATTACAAGGTAAAGTCTAATGATATGGTTAAAGTAACCATATGCTCTAATCCTTATGAAACTGAAGTTATACCTGAAAATATTCCTCTTAATATAGTTTATGAAGATCAGTGTATAATAGTTGTGGATAAAGAGCCAGGGATGGTTGTACATCCTGGCAATGGCAACTACAATAAAACTCTAATTAACGCTTTGTTATTTCATTTTGATAAGTTGCCTGTAGCCCAAAAAGATAATCACAGACCTGGATTAGTACACAGAATAGATAAAAACACAAGTGGTCTTTTGGTAATTGCCAAAGATGAATCCTCTATGGCGCATCTTACAAAACAATTTTATGAGAGGACCACAGAACGAATGTATATAGCCTTAGTTTGGGGAGATATAGAACAAGATAGTGGACGTATCACAGGCAATATAGGTCGTGATTTGAAAAACAGAAAGATCATGAGAGTATTCCCCGAGGGAGATATGGGAAAAAAAGCTATTACCAACTATAAAGTCATAGAGCGTTTTGGATATACAACTCTTATAGAATGTAAATTAGAAACTGGTAGAACTCATCAGATCAGGGTTCATCTAAAACATATAGGACATCCAATATTTAACGATGATACCTACGGAGGAGATAAAATCTTAAAAGGAACTACATACAGTAAATATGAGCAATTTATTAGGAATTGTTTTAAAACGATGAATAGGCATGCTCTGCATGCAAAAACACTGGGATTTGAACATCCTAATAACAGACATTTTATAAGATTTAATTCTCTTATACCGCCTGATTTTGATGCCTTGTTAAAAAAATGGAGAAACTATTCTAATCGAGAATAGAAAGCCAGATTATCTAATAGTTTAGAGATTTATATTATCCTAGAATATATGGATTAGTTCTTCTAATTTCATGGATCTAGATCCCTTTATGAATATTTTTTTGTTTGAGAAATAATCATTTTTTAAATCGCTTTTTAGATTTTCTATATCTCTGTATTTATAAATATTAGGCTTTGTAATATTTGTCTTAAAGAATTGATCACCTAATAGATAAGTTTTGTGAAAATTTCGCTGTTCAATGAGAAAAACCAATTTTTGGTGTTCTTCTTCTGAAAAGGATCCCAATTCTGCCATATCTCCTAATATTAAAACCACATCACTTTGATTTGATAAACTGCTCAAAGCTATTTCCATACTCGAAGGATTTGCATTGTATGCGTCCAAAATTATTTCTAGATCCTCTTTTTTTAAAACTTGTGAACGATTATTTGTAGGGAAATACTTTTGTATTCCATCTTTTATCTGCTCAAAACTCAATCCAAAATGCTCTCCTATAGCTATGGCTGCAGATATATTATAAAAATTATAGCTGCCTATTAGATTAGACTTTATAATCTTACCCAAATAATTGACACTTACAAAGGGATCGATGTTTTCGAGATTTATATCTGTATTCGAATCAGGTCCAAAAGGTATGATATCGATAATTCCTTTTTTAGATAATATTGTATTTTGTGTTTCATCTGCAGTGTTTACAAAAACTTTTGCGCTGTTGTTTTTTAAAAAGTTATAAAGTTCAGATTTTCCCTCTATAACCCCTTCCAAATTACCAAATCCCTCCAGATGAGCTCTTCCAAAATTTGTTATATATCCATAATTGGGCTTTGATATTTTACATAAAAAGTCTATTTCACCTTTATGATTGGCACCCATTTCTATTATGGCCATTTCCGTATCAGTTTGTATAGATAAAATAGTGAGAGGTACTCCTATGTGATTATTTAAATTTCCTTTTGTACAGTGAGTTTTATATTTTTCCAATAGAACAGAATTCACCAATTCTTTGGTAGTAGTCTTTCCATTGCTTCCAGTTATGGCTATAAATGGTATCTGGAATTTATCTCTGTGATAAACGGCTAACTCTTGTATCATTTTAAGAGTATCGGGAACGTATATTACATTTTCTAAATCAGAATATTTTTTGTCATCTACAAAAACTAGTTTAGCTCCTTTACTCAACGCTTTCTTTGCAAAGGCATTTCCATCGAAATTTTCTCCTTTTAAAGCTACAAATACACTGTTGTCTTCTATAGATCTGGTATCTGTACTTATTCTTAGATTTTGTTTGTAAATAATCTTATAAATCTCTGAAATATCCATATGATTATCAGCTAAAAAAAGATGAATTCTATAATATTTATATTATTTCAGTTGTAAATATGCAGTGTCTGATATTGAGAATTATAACTAACCTCATATTTCTTCAATCCCACTGTTGGATTTCCAGTTAAGGGTTCTCCTGTCAGGAGCCAAAAAGTGCTGTTATCACAATCACATTTTGCTATAAAAGAGTCTTGGTTTATAATCATTTTACTGCATCGTTTAGGGTATATATGAGGGCAACTCTGTTCATAAGCGAAAAACACATCTTTAGAAGATCTATAAATTATTATACCCTTTATTCCTGCATCTATGGTTTTTATTCCGCCTATGATTTGTAGATCTATATTGGAAGGATTGTTTAACCATAGGGTCTCATCTACTGAGACATGAGGCAAGATGTATTCTTGATCTCTAATACATCCTAATCCGACTAGTGCACACAAGATTATTTTAACAATTGATATATATCTATATCCCATAGATAATTATTTCTTTTTTTCATTTACACAACCACATCCTTTTTCACTATTACAGCAACTATTACTGCCAATAGTTTTTTTTATGTGTTTAAACATAAAATATGCAGAATACAAAAACAAAATGGCTATGATTATTTTTTCTATCATTTTTTTTGTTTTTTATCCTTAAAACAGAAGGAATATATTATAAGTAATCCAAGCAGATATATAAGCGTATATCGTCATAAAAATTACCTGAAAAATAGCCCACTTCCAACTATTTGTTTCTTTTCTTACTACAGCTACAGTACTCATGCACTGCATAGAGAAAGCATAAAAAATAAGTAAGGAAGCACATACAGCATTAGAAAATATGGGCTTATTAGTTTTTGGATTTTTTTCTTTTTTAAGGCGTTGCCTTATGGCTAAATCACTATCTTCCGTATCTCCTATACTGTATATTGTAGTAAGTGTGCCTACGAAAACCTCCCTGGCACTAAAAGAAGTTATAATGGCAATGCCTATTTTCCAATCGTAACCTAATGGGGAAATTATAGGTTCTATAAATTTTCCCATCTTGCCTATATAAGAGTTTTCTAGTTTATACGACTCTATTTCTCGAGATAGTTCTTCCTCACTTAGATTCTGATCTTTTACTTGTTGGGCGACTATCTCATGGGCATTATCGCTGTAACCATATGAGCCTAAAACCCATAACAGTATAGATATAGAAAAGATAATTTTCCCTGAACGAACTACAAATGATTTAGTTTTTTCTACCACAGTATAGAATATATTTGATATTTGAGGTATCTTATAACTAGGCATCTCTATCAAAAAGAGACTAGTGACTTTGGATCTTACAAACTTATCTAAAATTAAGGCAGCTATCAAAGCTGTGAAAAAGCCTACTAAATACATGGCCATAAGAACTAATCCTTGTAAATTGAATCCAAAAAAAAATTTATCTGGAACAGCTAATCCTATTAATATTGCATAGACAGGCAGTCTTGCAGAACAAGTCATAAAGGGCACGATCATTATTGTCAATAACCTCTCCTTTTGAGTTTCTATATTTCGGGTAGCCATAATAGCGGGAATCGAACAAGCTACACCAGATATCATAGGGACTACACTTTTGCCATTGAGATTGAACTTTCTCATAAATTTATCTAACAAGAATACGACCCTAGACATATAACCAGTTTGTTCTAATACAGAAATAAAGAAAAATAATATAGCTATCTGCGGTATAAAAATAATAACACCTGAGATTCCCGGTATGATTCCCTCTGTAATTAGATTTGACAAACTATTTTCAGGCAGAATGGATTTGAGAGTTTCAGATACATTAGAAAAAAGACTATCTATCATATCCATGGGATACGAAGCCCAAGAAAATATACATTGAAAAATAAATATTAGCAGAGTAAAGAAAATTATATATCCGTAAAATTTATGAGTGAAAGAGGCATCAATCTTATCTGTGAGATTATATTCACTTTTAGATGTGTTTACAGTTTTTTTTATTATATCGTTTATACGTTGATATCGTTTTATGGATTCTCTTATACTAAACTTAAATCTCTTGTGTTTTTCTAAAACACCACTTATATCTGATCTTATATCCATTGGAATATTCTCAGATATCAAGTTTTGTTGTACACAGTACAACCACATAAAATAATGCGTTTTATCCTTAAAATAAGGTTTTAAATCTTCTATAAATTCAGGGTTTTCTTTTTCAGAGTCAAATACGGGTTCCTTAGACTTGACAAAAATATTTTGTGCTATATAATCTTTTATGTCATCTATGCCATTACCCTTTGAGGCATTTATAGGTATAATATCTGTATTTAGCTCCTTTTTTAATTTTTCTATATCTACCTTTAAGCCTTTGCTTTTGGCTATATCTAACATATTTAGAACCATCAAAACTGGTCTTCCTATATCTAATATTTGAGAGAATATATATAGATTTCTCTTTATGCTAGAGGCATCTACAACCACGATGAATAGATCTATATCCTCTGATAGGAATAATATCTCTTTTAAAACTATAACCTCATCGAGCGATGAAGGTTCTAGAGTATATGTTCCAGGGAGATCTGCTATCGTTACATCTGTGCCATTTTTTAGGGTAAAATGTCCATATTTTTTTTCAACCGTACTGCCAGGATAGTTTACTACTTGTTGATTTAGCCCTGTAAGCTTGTTGAATAGACTAGTTTTTCCTGTATTAGGATTACCTATAAGCGAAATCTTCATGGACTTAAAAGAATTATTTAAGTAAAATTTTTCTGGCTTCTTCTCTTCTAATAGCCACGTCGCAGTCTAGTAATTTTAAGCACAACAAATCTCCGAATGGAGACATGCATTTTAGGCATACTTCCCCATCTGGAATACATCCCATATTTAACAATCTTATAGGGATATCGCCATCGATATAGCCCATTATGATCGCTATTTCTCCAATTTTCATATCTAAAACTGATCTGTGCATTTTTTCTAAAGGCATTTCAGCAAAAATAAATATTATAATTTTAATTTAGTCTTAATCTATACTTTTTTAAAACTAAATGAGCTTTTTCTTAACTTTTCTCATCAATTAAGAAGCTTAACGTTTCATTTTTTTGAAAATTAAAAGACTTATCAGTCAATAAGTTCTTGAACTTTTTCTTTATCTCTTTTCTTTTATAAGGTTTAACAAATAGTTTCCATATCCGCTTTTGAGCAGAGGAATAGCGATTTTTTCTATCTGTTTTTCATCTATAAATCCCATTCTATAAGCGACCTCTTCTATAGAGCCTATCTTTAATCCCTGTCTCTCTTCTATTACTTGAACGTATTGTCCAGCATGCATAAGTGAAGAAAAAGTCCCAGTATCTAGCCATGTGGTTCCTCGACTTAAAACTTCTACTTTTAATTCCTTTCTGTTGAGATATTCATTGTTTACATCGGTAATCTCATACTCCCCTCTAGCACTAGGCTTTAAACTTTTGGCTATATCTATAACCTTGTTATCGTAAAAATATAATCCCGGTATAGCATAATTAGTTTTAGGATTTGTAGGTTTTTCTTCTATAGATTTAACATTAAAATCCTTGTCAAAGTCTACCACGCCATATCTCTCTGGATCATTTACATAATAAGCGAATACGGTGGCTCCACTCATATCTTTTTTGATACTCTTTAGTATATCCTCCATTTTTCCACCGTGGAATATATTATCTCCTAATATTAGGGCTACATTATCATGGCCTATAAATTTTTCACCTATTACAAAGGCCTGAGCCAAACCATTAGGAATATCTTGTATAGAATAAGAGAAATCACACCCTATATTTTTTCCATCTCCCAATTGTTTCTTTATAAGAGGCAGATCATGAGGTGTAGAAATAATTAAAATTTCCCTTATTCCTGCTGACATCAATGTAGATATAGGATAATATATCATTGGTTTGTCGTATACGGGCATCAGTTGTTTTGTGACCGACACAGTAAGAGGATACAATCTAGTACCTGAACCGCCAGCTAATACTATTCCTTTCATAGTTTTTTATTGATTTCTCGTATGTATTCTATTATTTCATCACGTCCTATTCCAGAGGAAGAAGAACTCTTGAATATATTTGGAAGGAATTCCCAAGTTTTTAACATCTCATTCTTAAAATTTGATATGTTATTCTCTAGTGCAGAATTACTTATCTTATCTGCCTTAGTAAATATAATGTCAAATGGAATTCTGTTTACTCCGAGCCATTCGATGAATTCCAAATCTATTTTTTGTGGAGAATGCCTGCAATCTATCAGTACAAAGAGAGTTATCAACTCCCCTCTTTTAGAGATGTAATCTGTAATAATCCTCTTGAATTCATTCTTTTTAGACTTAGACACTTGTGCGTAACCATACCCTGGCAAGTCTACTAAAAACCAACTGCCATCAATTTTAAAGTAATTTATAAGCTGTGTTTTGCCAGGTTTATTAGACGTTTTAGCTAATCCCTTTCTTCTGACTAACATATTTATCAATGAAGACTTGCCCACATTAGAGCGCCCTATAAAAGCATATTCGGGAATATTATCACTTGGACATTGCTCAACATTTGTGCTGCTCGTTACGAATTCTGCATTTATAGAGTTCATAGTTGTTCACATTTATGAAATATCTTTTCACTCAGCCATTTTCCCAAAATATCGTTAAATAATTCAGGGTGTTCCATCATTGGAGCGTGTCCACATTTATCTAATAAATAAAGATCAGAATTTGGAAGTAAAGTGTGAAATTCCTCAGCGACATTAAGGGGAGTGACAATGTCATTTTCGCCCCATATAATACAAGTGGGAGCCTTTATATTAGGTAATTCATCAGATATATTATGTCTCATAGCGCTCTTAGATATAGCTATTGTACTGATGACTTTTTTTCTGTCTTGTGAAATATCAAAAATTCTGCTTGTGAGCTCTTCGGTAGCTATATCAGGATTGTAAAACACTTCTCTAGTTTTTTTCTTAACGTAATCATAACTTTTTCTGTGTGGAAAAGAATTAGTCATACGCTTTTCATAAAGTCCAGAACTAGATACTAACACCAGAGCTTTAACATTATCTGGACATATTACAGAGTAAAGTAAGGCGATGTGGCCTCCTAGAGAATTGCCTAGCAAAACTACCTCATCCAATGCTTTGAAAGCTATAAAGTCTCTTATGAAGTTAGCTAGAAACTTAACTCCTATTTGTAAAATAGAGGTTGAATACAGAGGCAAGACAGGCATCAATACCTTGTAACCTGTTTTACCTAGAAAAGAAATAGTCGAATCAAAATTGCTTAAATCTCCCATCAATCCGTGGAGGATAATTATAGGTTCACCTTCTCCGAACTCTAAATATTCGAATTTATCTTCTCTTTTTATTTCCCTTTTCATTTTTATAATCAAATTTTAAAAATGGATAGTAAAAGTTTATTTTCCTATATCCTAAAACCTCATGTTTAACCCCATAGAAATAATCATAGATTGCGCAAGGGGATCGATTGAAATAGATTCACGATCGTAGCTTTTGTAATTTGTAAGGGTGGGTATATTAAGAGCAGATAGATAAATTCTAAAGTGAGACATTCCTATTTTTTCTAGAACAATATCAGACAGAGAATATCCTAAGACTAACTCTTTGAGGTGTAAATGGTCAGAACTCTCTAAAAACCTAGTAGAAGGATTACTGCCGTTGTCAATTCCATAGATTAGTTTTGGGGTATTGCTATTATCTCCTTTCTTTTGCCATCTTTTTAGCATTTCAGAAGACTGATTGTGTAATCCCTTTGAAAATCCTGACTCATGTATTTCCCTGTGTTTACTGTATCTCTTGCCTCCCACTGTTGCTTGGAAAGCAAAAGACAAATCAAAGCCAATATATTTGATGGTGTTATTCAACCATATAAAGGCGCTTGGAAATAAGCTTCCAAAAATTCTTTTTTCTGCCTCTTGATAATTTTCTGTTTTTGTCTTGTCTAACTCTCCATTATTTTTGAGAGTGTTTTTGTAGTACATAGCCTTTCCGTTATTTGGATTAACTCCAGCATATTCCTTCAAATAAAAAGAGTTGATAGCACTTCCTTGTCTTAAAATATTATTGTCGATTACAATATCTGCCCCCCCTCCTAAACTCCTAATTTTATTGATATTTACAGATATACTAAAATTAGTATTCCACAAAAAAGACAAATCTTCTAGTACTATACTTTTAGTGTTTAAACTAAATTCTATTCCCTGATTGCTAATGCCTATATCTTTGAATTTATCATATTGAGAGTTTAAAAAAACACCATTTGTGATTTTCTTATACAGATCTAAGCTACCTGTTAATCTATCTTCATAAAGAGAGTAATCTAATCCTATGTTGTATTCCTGTGTTTTTTCTAATTGTAAGTTAAAGACGAGGAGCTCTTTAAAAACCGATATTGGGGATTTATCTTCATCGTGATAACTAGAGAACAATTTGGTAAATGCATTTTCATAGGGAGAATTTCCAATTATTCCCCAACTAGTTCGCAATTTTAGATTAGATACAACAGAAGACATAGGCTCCATGAATTTTTCTCTAGAAATTATCCATCCAGATGATACCGAAAAAAAGGTGTTATGGTTATAACCGTTATCTAAATAAGAATCGCTATCTCCAGTTAGGCTCATCTTAATGAAATATTTATCACTTAGTATATAGTTCAGTCTTATGAAATAGGACAAATACGAAGAGTTAACAGAATATTTCAGTGCGTCGAATACATTTTTATTATCTGAGATGTTTATATCATCTTTTTTAGCCAAAACTTCTTTACTATTTTCAAGGGAACTGTCTATGTTATTCCTTCTAAAGGAAGTTCCAAACATTAGTTTTATCTTACCCACTACAGGAATTTCCTGTTTTATAGTAATGTAATTATTAGCACTATAACTAAATCTATTGTATTTATGTAAATATTTACTCATAAATGCACCATCTATGGAGTTGTATAAGTTGTATCCCAATTCTGATCTAAGGGTTAATTCAGGAAAAATAAAATAGTTTACAAACGTTTTCCCATATAGATTATAAGAGGTATTTCTATTATTAGGAATTTTGTCTTCTAATAAGAATTTGTTTTTCATATAAGTATTCTTATTAATTTCTCCATTTGTAAGATAGGATGGCGAAACGGGTATTTCCTTTAAAATATCTAGGGATTTGTTTAGATTCTTGTCAGCGCTTAAATAGTCGTAATTGTTATTGAAAGCATTTGATATGATTCCGAAATTAATTTTCTCATTTAGGTTGTATTTCATATTGAAAGAGAAAGTATACTTGGATAATTTATCGCCTACCAAGATGCCTTTTTTGTCATTGTATCCCAGAGACACATAACTCTTAAAAACTTCATTTCCCCCATAAAAAGAAAAATTAGCATCTCTTGTATACCCCATTTGAAAAGCTAAATCTTGCCAGTTGTTATCTATATTTTTCCATTGTCTATCCCCTTGATATAAACTCAAACTGTCGTTCATTATTTTTTCTGCTCCTAACTCGGAATACCCAGCATTTTTTAGTGATTCTAACAGTAGCTCTTTGTACTTAGGGCCATTCAAAAGATTTAATTTTCTAGTGGGAATAGATAACCCTTTATACAGACTGAGGGAAAATTTATTCTTATCACTTCCTCTTTTGGTATTTAAAATGACAACACCATTTGAACCTTTAACCCCATAAATAGCTTTTGAAGAAGCATCCTTTAACACTGTGATAGATTCTATATCATTTTGATTGATAAAGCTAAGAGGATCTACATTGTAATAAGTTGGCATCTCTATTCCATCTATCACATACATTGGTCTTAGAATATTTCTTGTAACAGAAGATAAACCTCTTACAGTTATATTTATATCGGAATCTACTATTTCGTTTTGTTGATTTACTAAGGCTCCTGGTATTTTCCCCATCAGTAGGTTCCCTAATGGGATGGGATATATTTCTTTAAGAGGCATTTTATCGATGGCATCAGATATGAATATTTCATCTTGTGTCCCATAACCTACATCTATTATTTTATCTCTGTCTACCTTATTTATTTCTAGATAAATATCTATTTCCTCTTTGCCTACTACCTTTTTTCTAACAGTTTGTAATCCTAGAAAACTGAATTTTAATACATCTCCAATATGTGCTTCTATGGAGTATTCCCCATCAAAATTTGTAGATGTGTTTTTATCTGTCCCTTCTATAGATATTTCTACCCCTGGTAATGGCAGTTCATCCTCTTTTGAAAGAACCGTTCCCGATAAACTGAACTGAGCAAAACAAAGATTTACGTGTAATGAGAGAAAAACTAATATCGTTTTACCTAAATCAATTCTCATTTTGATGATTTGTAAGATTAAAGTCGCACTTGCAAAAATACCTCTTTGTTCCGACACAACTCAAAACAGCACGAAAATACTTAAACTAAACAAAAGCGAAGGTCTATGATTAGAGTTTGATTAATAACTATTTAAAGCAAATAGCTCGGTAAGATATATACGATTATACAAGATAATTTCTATTGTGATTGTCTTTAAATTTGTTTATCTCAAAGGCTTTCAAGTGTCTTCATTGAGTGATTTATAATAGAATTTAGACTGAAATAATGAGTGTAAATGGAGAGTTGATCATTATAGTTTTTTATTAAATTTGGCCGTTTTTAATTTTAAAAAAAAGATGAAAAAAATATTATTATCACTTGCATTGGTGTCCTTAACAGTTGTTGTTCATGGATTTATATATGAAAGAGAGTTTGCTGACTCTTATGTTTCTACTGAAATTACAGATAGGGATGTAGCCATCCCCGATGGGGTAAAAAATGTTGATGTAGATAAAACTGAGTTGAAATGGCGTTGTGAAAAAATTTTAATACCAAATTATCATAGAGAGGGGCCTATCAAATTAAAATCTGGAGAGATGAATTTTTTAAACGGAAAATTACATTCTTCAGAATTTATAATCGATATGGCTTCGATAGAAGTTAGCAATGTGGAAGACTTAAAGAAAAGGACTAAGCTAGAGAAAAAACTTAGATCAGAAAAAGTTTTCTCAGCAGATGAGTTTCCCATATCTTCTTTTAAGAGTACCAGTGTAGTATTAAAATCTAAAGATTTATATGTGGTTTCAGGTAATTTAACTATAAAAGGTATTACTAAGCCTTATGAATTTGAGCTCAGTATAGTCGATGATAATACTGCAAAAGCTAAGTTAATTATAGATAGAACAGAGTTTTCAATCAATTATCGTGCGGAGAATTTGATTGAAGAGATAGGCGATAAAGTCATTTCAAATAAAATCACTTTAGAGGCAAAGCTTAAGTTTTAATATGCTGCTGTAAAAATAAAAATTCTACATGTCGATCTACATCAATGAGAATGGAATAATAAAACAGATAAAAGAAAAGCCTTTTAAACTGGAAAAGGAAATACATGAGTTATTTGAATCCAATCTAGGTTCTATTATGGGATTAGAGTTAGTGGCATCTGAATTTTCAATTCAAAATAAAAGGATTGACACCTTGGCATTTGATACTCAAACCAATGCTTTTATAATTATTGAGTATAAAAGAGACAAAAATATATCTGTAATAGATCAGGGTTTTGCTTATTTGGCTTTGATGACTCAAAATAAAGCAGATTTCATAGTAGAATACAACGAGTCACTAAAAAAGCATCTAAAAAGGAATGAGGTGGACTGGTCTCAGTCTAGAGTGATTTTTGTGTCCACTGGATTTACAGAAAATCAAAAATTGGCAAGCGATTTTAAAGATAGTGCCATTGAGCTATGGGAAATAAAAAGATTCGAGAATAATACTGTATCTATTACTCCAGTAAAAAAGTCTAGATCAGCAGAAAGTATCAAGCCACTTACACGGCAAAATAAGGAACTAAGGGCCGTACAAGATGAGATAAAAGTTTATACCGAAGAAGAGCATATTGCAAAATCAACAGAGGAAATCAAAGAACTTTATGAATTAGTGAGAAATAGAATCCTCACACTGGCTTATGATATTGAGGTAATGCCGTTAAAAGTATCCATTGCTTTTAGAAAGGACAAAAAGAACTTGTGTTCCCTGAAATTACAAACCGAAAACATTAAGATTTGGATTAATGCCAAATGGGGAGAAATTGATGATCCAAAGGGTGTTTCTCGTGATGTATCTAAAATTGGACACCACGGTTGTGGTGATTACGAAATTTGTATTAAAGACGATAGACAATTAGAATATATTCTCAGTTTGATAAAAGAAAAATTATCAGATAATGACTGAATTCTAATTTAACATACTTACATTCAATCTTTTATAAGAAAAGATCAAGGAGATAAGAGTAAATTTTTTAACCCTTTAGGTTGATTAGTAAATCTTCTTTTTTTTATTTGTTTGTAAAGTTTTAATTGATTAAAAAAATCTCTAAGATTTAACCTAGAATAACTTTACGCATTTTACGCGATAGTGTTCCAAAAATTAAAAAGAAGCTATCTCAAAACCGATGTAGCTTTTTTTTTGTTTTAAAGTGTAGTTTTTGCCTGTTAGTTTATCTCACTAACTGATTGATACTCAAATAGTATGAATACAAATTTCAGGGAGTACAATCAACGACAAAATTGGCTTTTCCCACCTAGTATCTAAGAATTGATTCCTTCAGATCATCCTGTGCGAGTTGTCAATCGTGTGATTGAACAGATAATGCTTAAAGTGATGATGTGCCTACATGGATAACACCTATTCTTTAGGAAAGATTGATAAGGCAATGCGTGAAAACATCATTTATGTGGCTTTCAGCTCAACAGTTAGCAGACAACAATACCATTGCTCGTTTTCGTAGCAAGAAACTCAAGACCATTTTTAAAGAATGTTTTCAAACAAGTGGTCTCTGTTATTGGCAGGTGAAGGCTTGTTAATACTCAAGGAAGTCTTTACAGATGGTACTAAAATTGAATCCCAAATATCTTAGTGCTGATGCTGTTTATGGGAATGGAGGATTACTATATGTCCTATGGGACAAAGAATGGAAAGGGTAGTATAAAAAAAACAGCTTCCTTTTAAAAGGAAAGTAAAATATAGCGTTACATACCAAAAATTAAAAAACTGCCTCATTTCATTAATGAGACGGCTTTATTGACATTAATTGATATTCTTTGTAGGTTTGGAAAAAAAGAATTGGCAACAGACGGGCTAACTCCCCAAGCTTCGGATTATGCGGAACAATTAAAACCAAAATAAAACAAAAAGTAAATACGAAGTACGGATATTGAACAGCGCAAAAAGTAATTAAGAACTTGGAAAAGTCTTAAAAAAAAGAAAAAAGATATTTCTCCTAAAAATTCTAAACTATGAAAAAAGGAATAAACAAATTTGCAAAAGGAATGTTTGCAACCTTTACAATTAAATTATTGTTCTTTAGTATCGTTTTTTTTAATCAATCTTGCCAAAACGATATTGTAACAATTGAAAACGAGCAACAGCAAATTACATTAGATAATTTCGAAGATTTAGCTAAAAAAACGGCTGTTAAATTTAATAATTTGGCATTAAAAAATGATTGCTTTTTAAGCGATAAACAAAAACAAACAGAACAAGAAGCAAAAAACATTATTCAACCATTAATTGATGGATCAAAAGAATTATTTTCTTTTTACGGTGTTAGTGAGTCAGATTTTCTAGAAAAATTAGACTCACAAGACCCGAGAATTGCCGTACTAGGGTTAGCTCTTCTGTCAGCAAAAAGAGAAAACAATAAAGTTGCAATGAATTTTTCCGAATTATCTGTAAGTAACCGACGTGCACAAAATGCTTATAATTGCGCACTTAGGGCACTTGGAATTGATGCAATGATCGAGATATTTATTACTCGTAAGGTCACTAAATTAATGGCAAAAGAAGCGATTAAAAAAATTGCAAAAAAGACTCTAGGTTGGGCAGGTGCAGCATTGGCAGCCTACGAGTTTGGCGACTGTATGGGTTGGTATTGAAAATAAATAAATTATGGAATATTTTAAAATTACAAAGCCTCGGTTTTTGTTGTACTTATTAGTATTTGTTGGATCAATATATTCTCTTTTTAATGGGAGATTTTTTGATATGATCATGCGTCATAAAATAGGTATAATTCTAATCTTACTATTTATTTTATATACGTTAATATCCTATTTTATTGATAATAAAGGCAATTAACATAAAAAACCATTTCTTTTTAAACTGGGTTTATTTATTCGAAAAGAAGCCCGATTTTCTTTGTATCTAGGTTGTAAGGTTGTAACCTTAACTTTTAAACTATTATTTCAATTCCGTTTTTATCTTTAAGATCGAAACTATTTATAAGGTTTCTTATTTCAGGATTTTTCAACTCAGCATGAACTAACTTAGTTGTGATAACATGCTCAAAAGAAACAGCATTAGAATCAACTGGGGTTTTACTTTCTCTTAAATATATCTGGTCTGATTTCCTCATTAATAGAAATTGTAGCCTTTGGGGCTAGAAGTAGTTTTATTTAATTTTGTGTTAAAAGGCACTGTTGCTTTAATAACGCTGTCTCCTTCAATGTTTCCTTTAATTTCTCCTTTTAATTCAACATATTTGTAATCAGGTGTTTTTTTTATAGTGTCTAATTGTGTCGAGTTTTTAACTTGAAAAAAGTTGATTATTCAAGTTACATATACGCGTACAGATGGGAATGAACTTGTTTAATATTTGATATTAATATAGTTTTTTAGGGTGTGCAATTCGTGTAGTTTTAGACATTAGATAATTTACTGATTATCATATAGTTATGTTATTTTTTTTGTATCTCTGATATGCAATAATTTTAATTTATTATTGACTTTGAACAGTTACACAATTTATGGGCATTGATATTGATTGATATTCTTTGTAGGTTTGGGAAAAAAGAATTGCTAACAGATGGGATAACTCACCAAGTTTCGGATCGTGTGAAACAATTGAAACCGAAATAAAACAAAAAGTAAATTCCAAGCGTGGATATCGAGCCGTACAAAAAGTAATTAAAAACTTGGAAAAGTCTTTTAAAAAAAGATATTTCTCCTAAAAACGACAAATTATGAAATATTTAAAAAAAATTACAAATTTTTGGCCTTTGTTTTGCTTATTAATATTTGTTGGATCAATATATTCTCTTTTTAGTGGTGGATTTTTTGATATGACTATTTATCAAAAATTATGTTCAATTCTAGTCCCACTAATCATGTTACTTGAATTAACATTATATTTTTTTTATGACTATGATGAAGATGATTAATATAAAAAACCATTTCTTTTTAAATCGGGTTTCTTTAGTCAAAAAGAAACCCGATTTTCTCTGTGTCTAGGTTGTAAGGTTATAATCTCAACTTTTAAACTATCATTTCGATTCCGTTTTTATCTTTAAGATTAAAAGTATTTATAGGGCTTCTTATATCAGGATTTTTCAACTCAGCATGAACTAATTTAGTTGTGATAACATGTTCAAAAGAAACAGGATTAGAATCAACTGAGGTTTTTACTTTCTCCTAAGTATATCTGGTCTGATTTTCTCATTAATAGAAATTGTAGTCTTTAGGGCTAAAGGAGTAGTTTTATTTAATTTTGTGTTAAAAGGCACTGTTGCTTTAATAATTCTATCTCCTTCAATGTTTCCTCTAATTTCTCCGTCTAATTCAACATATTTGTAATCAGGTGTCTTTTTTATAGTGTCAAATTGTGTTGAGTTTTTAACTTGAAAAAACTTGATTATTTAACCCGCATTATTCATAGTCATACTAAAATAGATTAGACGTGATATTTTTTCCTTAACTTTTTTACTAATCGAAGAGAACTCATCTTCTTTGTCGTTTTTTTGCACCTTTTTTTAGGATGACAATGCTCTTTTTTAGTGTTTTTACATGGTTTTTTAACGACAAGGCGTAACTATCCCAAGGTTGTTCATTTCACAAATAAACAACCGTTACTGGGTAATAATTTCCCGAAATAAACCCTTGTAAACAAAAGATTTAGATAGCTGATAATAGATTCGCCTTTTGGTAATTTTAATCGTTGCTCCTACCTTGAGAAGATAGGTTCTAATCGAACTGATTAACCCATTTTTTTTGCTACTTCAAATCTTGTTTTCTTTATCTTCTGTTTCAGTAATAAAAACATTTCATAGGCAAGACTACTCATCATAAGTCGAAAAAAATTAGCAAGAAAACTATGATTTGACAAACGATCAGAAAAACACATATTTTTAACTTCTTTTATTCTATTTTCACTTGAATCACCTCTTTTCACATAAAAGTCAAAGTAAATTTCTCTAGCATCCTTTTGGGGAAGATTACTAGAAAAATGCCTTATGTTCATCCCTAATCCTGTACTCTCAACTTTAGAATAGCACTGTTGAGGCTTGTGCCAACTCTTGGCTTTGTACGTAAAACTCATAAAATGTTGGTGCTTCTCTCCCTGATCTAAATACATTTTTTTTACAGCATTTTTTGACCAAGATACCTTTCTTTTTAAAACTTCATTGCTCGCTATGCCTGTCACATATAGTAAATCAAAATCATCTACTAATTGGTAAAAAGGAGCGCAACTAAAGCCGCTATCACTTCTAATAATTATTTCCATCTCTGGGTGTCTCTCACGTATTTTGATAATTATTCGCTTTAAAATACTCACATACCATTTATTAGAATGACTATTTCCTGGGCGGAGTACAGGAAGGATAATCTGTTCTGTATTTCCATCATGAAAAAATAGTTCATTGTACATGAATTGACCATAATAACCGTTAAACATTGACAATTGTTGACTGCCATGAGTTGGATCATCAGTTGAATCTACGTCAATAACTATTCTCTTGCGATCAGATAAACTTGAAACATATTTGTATAACCACGCATCACAAAACTTAAAGACAGCCTGTTTATCCAAGCTATTCTCAAATCTTGATATAGTGGGTTGAGAGGCCAAATTACCTTGAAGAACATCTTTGAATAAAGGATCATTCTGTAAATGATTAACATCATTGGCGTCTTGATAGCCTAACATGATCATATAAACCCTTTGCTTTAACTGATACCTTCTGCTATAAGTAATAAATCTAGAGTCTCGAGTATCAAGTAAAAACTTACTGTAATAATGAATCAATCTATGATCTGGTTCTAGTTTTTCAAGCATGATTAAAGATCCATCAGAACTAATTTCTGATGATGAAAAAGTTAATTCAACAGAAGTCTTCCCTCTATAAAATAATGTGTTTTTATTCCTCATTTTTGGGCCTTATATAAAGTCGTTGTTTTTTAGTTAACCCTACTAAAATTAACACTTTATACCCAATATTGAAATATAACCATGAATAATCCAGGTTAAGTTACATATACGCGTACAGATGAGAATGAACTTTTTTAATATTTGATATTAATATAGCTTTTTAGGGTGTGCAATTCGTGCAGTTTTAGGCGTTAAATAATTTACTGATTATCATATAGTTACGTTGTTTTTTTTGTATCTCTGATATGCAATAATTTTAATTTATTATTGACTTTGAACAGTTATACCATTTATGGGTATTGACATTAATTGATATTCTTTGTAGGTTTGGAAAAAAAGGAATTGGTAACAGACGGGCTAACCTCCCAAGCTTCGGATTATGTGAAACAATTGAAACCGAAATAAAACAAAAAGTAAATTCGAAGTGCGGATATCGAACCACACAAAAAATAATTAAAAACTTGGAAAAATCTTTAAAAAAGAAAAAAGATATTTCTCCTAAAAACCGCAAATTATGAAATATTTAAAAATAATAAAAACAAATCCTTGGTCTTTGGTATTATTAGTAATATTTGTTTATTCAATATATTCTCTTTTTAATAGGGGATTTTTTGGGACTATTGATCAAAAATTTTTTTCAATTCTAGCTCCACTAGCTATTTTGGTTGCACTTATATTATCTTTTTTTACCAAAAAAAGATAATTAATATAAAAACCATTTCTTTCTAAATCTGGTTTCTTTAGTCAAAAAGAAGCGCTATTTTTTGTGTCTAGGTTGTAGTCTCAACTTTAAACTATCATTTTGATTCCGTTTTTATCTTTAAGATCAAAAGTATTTATAAGGCTTCTTATTTCAGGATTTTTCAACTCGGCATGAATTAATTTTGTTGTGATAACATGCTCAAAAGAAACAGCATTAGAATCAATTGGGGTTTTTACTTTCTCCTAAATATATCTGGTCCTATTTTCTCATTAAGAGGAATTGTAGCCCTTAGGGCTAAAGGAGTAGTTTTACTTAACTTTGTGTTAAAAGGAACTGTTACTTTAATAACGCTGTCTCCTTCAATGTTTCCTCTAATTTCTCCTTTTAATTCAACATATTTGTAATCAGGTGTCTTTTTTATAGTGTCTAATTGTGTCGAGTTTTTAACTTGAAAAAACTTGATTATTCAAGTTACATATACGCGTACAGATGGGAATGAACTTTTTTAATATTTGATATTAATATAGTTTTTTAGGGTGTGCAATTCGTGCAGTTTTAGGTATTAAATAATTTACTGATTATCATATAGTTATGTTATTTTTTTTGTATCTCTGATATGCAATAATTTTAATTTATTATTGACTTTGAACAGTTACACCATTTATGGGCATTGATATTGATTGATATTCTTTGTAGGTTTGGAAAAAAAAGAATTGGTAACAGACGGGCTAATCACCCAATTTTCGGATTATCTGAAACAATTAAAACCGAAATAAAACAAAAAGTAAATTCGAATTGCGGATATCGAACTGCACAAAAAGATAATTAAGAACTTGGAAAAGACTTAAAAAAAAGATATTTCCCCTAAAAATTACAAATTATGAAATATTTAAAAATAATAATTAAAGATCCTTGGTCTTTGTTACACTTGGTAGTATTTATTTTGGCAATAAATTATTTTTTTATTAAAGGGGTTTTTTTTGATATGACTATCAATGGTAAAATATGTACAATTATTACCTTAGTAGTTATTTTACTTCAATTAAAATCTTTTATTTTTAAAAATAAAGATAATTAATATAAAAAACCATTTCTTTCTAAATCTGGTTTCTTTAGTCAAAAAGAAGCGCGATTTTTTGTGTCTAGGTTGTAATCTCAACTTTTAAACTATTATTTCAATTCTGTTTTTATCTTTAATTCCAATGAGTGATTCATTGATCAAACTCAGGTTTAGAGATATTTTTTTGTTTTTTTGTTTCCTTCTTAAAATGAGTAAGGCCCATAGAATAAAAAAAATAACTCTCTGATGAATTTTATAAGTAGAACATACACTTTAAATGGCATGTCTTGCAATGGTTGTAAGCTGAAAGTAGAGAATGCTTTGGGCTCTATAAGCCAGATAAAAAAAATAAATGTAGATGTAGCTAAAAACTCTGTTTATGTCGAGATGATTTCAGAGGTTACTCTAAAAAGCTTACAAGATGCTTTAATTGCAAATGGCTTGCATTACACTTTTGAGGGTGCTCAAATAAAAAATCACAGTTCGCATAAAATGCCTAAAGAGGATGTTAAGGGAGCTCTTTATTATTGTCCTATGCTATGTGAGGGCTCTAAAGAGTACAAAACAAGGGGTGCGTGTCCTGTGTGTGGAATGGATCTATTGCCTAAAAATATAAGGGGCCATAGTTCTTATGATTTAGTCTATGAGGAATTATTATTCAAGCTAAAAATATCTGTATTATTTGCAGTTTTCACTGTGATGATATCCATGGCTAATACAATGCCTAATAGTTTTCTTCATCAGATATTACAAGAACAAATATGGAACTGGATTCAGTTGACTCTTACGCTTCCAATAGTTTTTTATTCGTGTTGGATGTTTTTCGAGCGCGCTTGGGTATCGGTAAAAACTTTGAACTTTAATATGTTTACTCTCATAGGGATGGGGACGGGCGTTGCCTTTATATTCAGTGTTGTATGTCTTATAAATCCTAATTTTTTACCTGAGGAGTTTAAGGCTTCTTCTAATAGTGCTTATTTATATTTTGAATCTGTAAGTGTCATTTTAACTTTTGTGTTATTAGGTCAATTTTTAGAGGCTAAGGCACATAGGGTTACTGGTCTGGCTATAAGGGAATTATTTGAGTTGACACCTGAAGATGCCATATTGGTAAATGGGGATGTAGATAGTCATATCTCTATAGATGATGTTGAACTAGGTAATGTGTTAAAGGTGTTGCCAGGAGCTAAGATTCCTGTAGATGGTAAGATTATAGAGGGAAGCAGTTATATAGATGAATCTATGATTACAGGAGAGTCTGTGTCTTGTTTTAAAAAATTGGGTGATTTGGTATGTGCTGGAACTATAAACAAGAGCAATCTCTTTTTGATGAGAGCAGAAAAGTTGGGAAAGGACACTTTATTATCTCATATAATAAGTTCTGTACAGAGAGCTATGGATTCTAAAATTCCCATGCAGAGATTGGTCGATAGTATTTCAAAGTACTTTGTGCCATGTGTTATAGTCATTTCAGTTATAACATTTTTATGTTGGTTAGGATTTTACGATTCTTATAAATATGCCATTGCAAACGCTATAGGTGTTTTGATTATATCTTGTCCTTGTGTATTGGGTTTGGCTACGCCCATGTCTGTAATGGTGGGTATGGGTGTGGCAGCCAAGTCAGGTGTTTTGGTTAAAGATTCAGCTACTTTGGAGTTGTTTGATAAAGTAGATGTATTGATTGTAGATAAAACAGGTACAATTACTAAGGGGGATTCCTCTGTAGAGTATATTTATACAGATTCAGGTGATACAGAAAAGATATTTAGAATTATAGCGTCTTTGACTAAAAACAGTAATCATCCCATATCTAAGTCTATAGTGAAGCATTTGGATATGGAAAAATATGGAGTTTCAACCGTTGAAAATTTTGAGGAAATCCCTGGAATAGGTATAAGAGCAACGATAGAGAGGCAAAAAGTATTTTTAGGTAATGATAAGCTCATCAAAGGCATGATAATTCCTGAAGTGTTTTTAGATAAGGTTGAAAGAGAACAGGTTTTAGGTAAGACTATTTCTTACTTAGCCGTAGAGGGAAAAATAGAAGCTTTTGTATGTGTTTCTGATCCTATAAAGGAGACCAGTTTTCAGGCCATAGAATCGTTTAATAGTACAGGAATAGATTTGATTATGATGACTGGTGACAATATTAATGTTGCAAAATATATTTCTAATGAATTAGGAATAAAAAAGTTCAAAGCTGGTTGTCTTCCCCAAGATAAATTAAATGAAGTTGAGAAGATGCAAAGTAAAGGTAGAGTGGTAGCTGTAGTGGGCGATGGTATTAATGACGCTCCTGCTCTAGCTAAAGCCCATGTGGGTATAGCCATGGCAGATGGAACTAGTATAGCTATAGAGAGTTCAGATGTCACAATAATCAATGGTGATTTGCGATCTATTTTTAGATTCAAGAAAATAAGTAGGAATGTGATTAAAAATATTAAGGAGAATTTACTGTTTGCATTTGGATATAATGCTTTGGCTATTCCTATAGCTGCAGGTATTTTGTATCCTAGTTTAGGAATAGTCATATCTCCTGTTATAGCTTCTATGGCAATGAGTTTGAGTTCTGTATCTGTAATTATAAATTCTCTGAGGCTTAGAAAGATGTCATTTTAGGGCTCAAAGCATTAATAAATTCAAATTAATTCAATTTTATATTTTATATGTCGTACATTTGCTACACCAAAATATTTTTTATTGAGATTTTAAATTAACGATTCGAAGAATTTTAATATGTACTTAACAAAAGAAAATAAGCAATCTATCTTTTCTGAATACGGCAAATCTAAAGAGGATACTGGTTCTACAGAAGGACAGGTGGCCTTGTTTACGACTAGGATAAAGCATTTAACAGAGCATCTAAAGAAGAACAAAAAGGATTATAACACACAGTATTCCTTGATATCAATGGTTGGAAAGAGAAAGAAAATGCTTAAGTATCTTCAAAATAAAGATATAGAGAGGTATCGTAGTGTTATCAAGAAATTAGGTTTGAGGAAATAATCTCACATTTAATTGATTAGAAAAAAATAAAAGAGGTGATGGTTTATATTACCTCTTTTATTTTGCTCTATTTTTTCTTTTTTTATCCATCAATGTACATGGGAGTTGCAGTTCTTCTTTGAGATTTTTTGTCAAAAAAAAATGGTATAACTGTTTAACTAAAATTCATTTTATGAAAATTCCGCAAATAACTAAAGAGACTATTAATTTAGTCGATGGAAGAACTATTTCTTTGGAGACAGGCAAATTAGCTAGACAAGCTGATGGAGCCGTTGTTGTGAGTATGGGAGGAACCATGCTACTAGCTACAGTTGTAGCTTCTAAAACAGCTAAGGAGGGGGCTGATTTTTTCCCTCTAACAGTAGATTATAGAGAGAAGTTTTTTGCATCTGGAAAAATACCTAAGGGTTACGTAAAGCGTGAGGCTAGACCTAGTGATGATGAGGTTTTGACCATGCGTTTGGTCGACAGGGTTTTAAGGCCTTTGTTTCCTAAAGATTATTACTGTGAGGTTCAGGTGATGATTCAGTTAATATCATACGAAGAGGGGGTACTGCCTGATGCTTTGGTAGGATTAGCTGCATCTGCTGCCATATCTGTTTCGGATATACCTTTTGAAGGACCTATTTCCGAAGTGCGTGTGGCGCGAATAGATGGGGAATTTGTTATAAATCCTACAAAGGAGCAGTTGAAAAGTTCTGATATGGATATGATCATCGGAGCTTCTCAAGATTCTATAGTCATGTTAGAAGGAGAGATGGGTGAGGTATCTGAGAGGGATATGATCGAAGGTATGAAGGTAGCTCATGAGGCTATTAAAGAACAAATTAAAGCTCAGCTAAACTTGGTTTCCAAACTTGGATTGAGCGATAAAAAAAGAGAGTATTCTCGTGTAATATTAGACAAAGATCTATACGATATAGTAAATGAACGCTCTTATGATAAGTGTGTAGAAATATTGAAATCTAAGTTTGAAAAGCGTGTTAGAAATGAGAAATTCGAAAGTCTCTTACAAGATATAATATTAGATTTTGATCGTAGAGACGAAGGTTTTGATCTTGATTTAGTCAAGGGGTATTTCAATGATGTCAAAAAAAAGGCTGTTAGAAATATGACTTTAAACGAAGGGATACGCATAGATGGTAGGAGTCATACTGATATTCGTGATATATGGTGTGAGGTAGATTATTTGCCATTTAGTCATGGTTCAGCTATTTTCACAAGAGGAGAGACACAATCATTAACATCTGTTACTCTAGGTAATAATTTAGATGCTAATAGAAAGGATGGTGTAACTAATAAAAGTGAAGAGAAGTTTTTCTTACACTATAATTTCCCTCCTTTTTCTACGGGAGAGGTCAAACCTATAAGGGGTGTTTCTCGTAGAGAGATAGGTCATGGTAATTTGGCCGAGAGGGCTTTAAAAGGAATGATTCCTCATGATTGTCCTTATACGGTTAGAGTGGTTTCTGACATATTAGAATCTAATGGATCTTCTTCTATGGCTACTGTATGTGCTGGAACTATGGCTCTTATGGATGCTGGTGTTAAAATGAAAAAACACGTTTCGGGCATAGCTATGGGCTTGATTATAGATGAAAACAACAGTGAGAACTTTGCTGTTTTATCTGATATATTGGGTGATGAAGATCACTTAGGAGATATGGATTTTAAAGTTACAGGCACCAAGGACGGATTGACTTCTTGTCAGATGGATATGAAGGTGAAAGGGTTGTCTTATGAGATTTTGGAGAAGGCTTTGACTCAAGCCAAAGAGGGGCGTATGCATATTTTGAACAAATTGATTGAAGCTATACCTCATGAGAGAGAGGCTTTAAAACCTCATTGTCCTAAAATAGTTGTGATTGAAATATCTAAAGAATTCATAGGAGCTGTCATAGGTCCTGGAGGTAAGGTGATACAAGAGATGCAGCTCAATACGGGAGTAACTATTTCTATAGAAGAAAAAAATGAAAAAGGTATAATCGAAATAATAGGTGTGAATCAGGAGGGGATAGACAAAGCGGTTAAGGAGATAGAAGCTATTACTTTTGTTCCTGAGATAGGTGAAGTATACAATGGTATAGTAAAATCTGTGGTTTCTTTTGGTGCATTTATAGAGATAGCTAAAGGTCATCAGGCTCTACTTCACATATCTGAAATAGCTTGGTCCATGGTAGAAAAGGTTGAGGATCATTTAACTGAAGGGCAACAATTAGAGGTCAAGTTAGTTGGTAAAGATCCAAAGACAGGTAAGTTTCGCCTATCTAGAAAAGTACTTATAGAAAAGCCCGTTCAACAATAGTTTTTTTTTTAAAAAAATAGAACATGAATCGTTTAAGAATTTCGGAGATTTTAGAATCTAAGGCGGACTTATTGAATAAAGAGGTTCTTGTAAGAGCATGGGTCAGGACATTTAGAAATGACAAGTTTATAACACTAAATGACGGGTCGACCATAGACAATATACAAGTAGTAGTAGATGGCGAGGCAGATTATAAAGAAATTTTAAAAAAGATTAGCCCTGGCGCTTCCATTGAAGTAAAGGGGCTTTTGATACCTAGTCAAGGTAAGGGGCAGGATGTGGAAATGAAGGCTGATAGCGTAGTTGTGTTAGGAGAGTCTAATGCCAATGAGTATCTTTTACAGTCCAAGAGACATTCTCTAGATTTTTTGAGATCCAATTTGCATTTGCGAATGAAGACAAACACCTTTGGTGCTGTCATGAGAGTTAGACACACTCTTTCTTATGCCGTACATAAGTACTTTCACACCAAGGGATTTTATTATTTACACACTCCTATAATCACATCTTCTGACTGTGAGGGAGCTGGTGAGATGTTTAATGTTTCTACTTTTTCTCCTAACAAAGCGCCTGTAGATGAGCAGGGTGAGGTGGATTATAAAAAGGATTTTTTCGGTAAAAAGACCAGTTTGACTGTGTCGGGTCAGTTACAAGCTGAAATTGGAGCTATGGCTTTGGGGCAGGTATATACTTTTGGTCCTACGTTTAGGTCTGAAAATTCTAATACTTCTCGTCATTTATCGGAGTTTTGGATGATAGAGCCCGAAGTGGCTTTTAACGATTTGACTGATAATATGGATTTGGCAGAGGATTTTATAAAGTATGTTATAAGATATACTGTAGAGAATTGTCAAAAAGATATAGAGTTTTTAGATAAGAGACATAGCGATGAACAGAAATCTCTCTCCAAAGAGAGGCGGGGTAAATTAGGGTTGATAGAATCTTTGAATTACGTTTTAGATAAAAAATTCATCAGGGTTAGTTATACTGAGGCCATTGATATTTTATTGAAATCTTCTCCTAATAAGAAGAAAAAGTTCAATTACTTAATTGACAAATGGGGTGTAGATTTACAGAGTGAGCACGAGCGTTTTCTAGTTGAACAACATTTTGATTCGCCCGTGGCAGTATACGATTATCCAAAGGATATAAAGGCTTTTTATATGCGTCTAAACGATGATAAAAAAACTGTTAGAGCCATGGATATTTTATTTCCAGGTATTGGGGAGATGGTTGGAGGCTCTCAACGAGAAGAGAGATTAGATCTATTGATAGATGCTATGAAATCTTTTGGTATAAGCCAAAAAGAGTTGTGGTGGTATTTAGATACTAGAAAATTTGGCACTGTCGTTCACAGTGGTTTTGGTTTGGGTTTTGACAGATTGGTTTCTTTTGTGACGGGCATGTCTAATATAAGGGATGTCATACCATTTCCAAGAACACCGAAAAACGCTGATTTTTAATTAAAAATAGATACGTGAAAGAGCAAGAGTATGTAGAAGTCTCAGATGAAAATGGGGTATATACAGGTCAAAAAGTTCTAAAGAGTGAGGCGCATAGACTGGGTTTGTGGCATACTTGTGTGCACGTGTGGTTGTATAATTCCAATGGAGGTGTGCTCTTTCAGAAGAGGTCGTCTACTAAGGATACTTCTCCTAATCTATGGGATGCGTCTGTTTCGGGGCATATATCTTATGGAGAGACTCCTATTCAGGCTGCTCTTAGAGAGCTATATGAAGAGATAGGAGTGAGGTCTAAGGAAAGTGACATCGTTTTATTTTTTACAGGAAAAAAACAAAAACATAATATTGAAAAAAATATTATAGATAATGAATTATATTACGTGTTTGGATTAGAGACATCTCTAGGGGAGGAGAGTTTTAAGTTACAAGAGGAAGAGGTAGTAGGTGTGAGATATATAAACATCAATGAAATAAGTTCATTGTTAAAAAAAGAAAAAAATACATTTGTAGGTGGAGAGCAGTATTACGATAAGGTAATATCTGCTATTTCGAATAAATTATCATGACTTTCCTACAGAGGGTATGCAAAGACCTCATATACAATAAGAAGTTTGATTTTTCAAATACTGAAATTGTAGTTCCTAATGACAGGGCTATCGTATTTTTAAACAAAATTTTCAAAGAAGAGTTTAGAGGTAAAGAGAGTTGGTTACCCAAGATAATCTCTATGAAGAATTTCATAATGGGATTTTCAGATTGCTCTATTTACAATCGAAATCAGTTGCTTATGGAACTCTTTAAGAGTTGCAGAGAGACGGGTTTACAAAACCATAGTATCACAGATTTTTTCACTTGGGGAGATATAGCCCTTCGAGATTTCAATGATATAGATCTCAGTATGTCAAATGCTCAAGAGGTCTTAGAAAGCGCAAAAAATATAGTAGATGTAGAGCAGAGCGATTTAGAGGAAAAAGCTAAAAAGAGTATAAGTGAATACTGCGCTTTTATCGAAAATATGAAGTTCTATTACAATCAATTCAATAAAAATCTAGATTCTAAAAAAGCATCATATAATGGCAAGTGTTTTCGTTTTGTCGCAGAAAATATAGAGGCGATAGTAGAGAATATAAAGCTAAAAACGCCTGATAGACATTTTGTCTTTGTTGGATTAAACGCCTTGAACAAGGCTGAGAGAAAGATTGTAAAAGTTTTTTGTGAGAATAAAATGTCGGAGATGTATTGGCATTGTGATTCTTATTACATCTCAGATAAAAATCAAGAGGCGGGTAAAGGGATAAGAGATTTACAGCATTTTGGGACTTGGTTTGACTATAAAAGTGAAAATTTCAATTGGTTGGACAAAGGTAATTTTGAGGATAAGAAAATTAGAGTTATTTCATCTCAGAAAAATGTGTCTCAATGCGTGGTAGCTGCGGATATTTTATCTAAAATGACATATGATGAAATTTCTGACACAGCTGTTGTCTTGGCAGATCAATCCTTGCTATTTCCTTTATTACAAGTATTGCCACAGGAGATAAAAAAAATAAATATAAGTCTAGGAATACCTTTAAGGAGCACTCCTCTAGCTTGTTTTTTCGAGCAGTTATTCGACTTAATTGTAAATTACAACAAGTTTTGCAAGCGTTTTTACCACAGTGATTTAAATAAATTATGGTTAAATCCCATGTCTAAAATAATTTGGAAAGATTGTTTTAAGTGGAGTTTAGAGATAAGGAAATCTAATAGAGTTTATTTGGGTAAGGATGATTATTCTCTTTTTGAAGATTTTATAAATCACATAGATATAGAGAATAAAAAGGGAGCTATTTCTTGGATATTGTATTTCAAGGAGTTGATAGAAATTTTAAGAGATAAGTATTTGTCATCTTCAAATCAAGTGGTAGGAAGGGCTAGGGAAGATAAAATCACTTTAGAATATCTATTTCATTTTCATAAACTGATGGTTCAGTTAGAGAATAACTTAAATACTTATTCTGATATTTTATGCACTCAAAAACAGATCGACAGTATAGAGTTAATGAGAGATCTGTATAATAATCAACTGTATAAAGAGTCTGTGTCTATAAAAGGAGAGTCTTTGGAAGGTCTTCAAATAATGGGGATATTCGAAACTAGCACTCTTTGTTTTAAAAATCTTATAATGTTGTCTGTCAACGACGATGTATTGCCCAATACCGATAAGCAAAATTCTTTTATTCCATTATATATAAGGAGAGAGTTGGGTATTCCGACTTATTTAGATGAGGATGCCAAGTACGCTTATCATTTTTATAGATTGTTACAAGGTTGTGAAAATGCCACATTAATTTACAATTCTCTCACTGATGATTATTCTTCTGGACAAGAGAGTAGATTTATCATGCAATTAGAAAATGAGAGTGCTTTAAATATAATAAGGGAGCATTATTCTCCTGAAAATCATAAGAAGGCTACTCGAGTAAGGATAAATAAAACTCAAGAAGATATTATTCGCATAAGGGAAATATTTAGTGGAAAGGCAAAGTATCCTGATTCTGAAAAAAGTATTAAGCTTTCACCTTCTGTGATAAATACTTATAGGATATGTCCTGTGAAGTTTTATTATAATTACGTATTAAATATTAGAGACTACGATGAGGTAGAGGCAAATATAAAGCCCAATGTATTTGGTTGTTTTTTACACGAAATTTTAGAGGGGCTTTATAGACCTTATTTAAACTGTAATATAACTCCCGATATCATAGATTTATTTAAGAGAAAGATAGATGATAAAGTAGAGTATTATTTTTCCCAAGAGAATGCGAATAACAAGACAAATTCTGAAGTTGGGTATAATTATTTATCCAAGCAAGTGGCCAAAGCTCTATTGTTAAAATTTCTAGAAAAAGAAAAGAAGATGATAGGGGAGGGGTTGATATTAAGGGATGTTGAAAAGCCCATAAGTCGTAATTTGAAGCTGAGCGATGGCACGGAGGTATTAATCAGTGGGACTATAGATAGAATAGATGAGCAAGATGGATTTACTCGTATCATAGATTATAAAACTGGTGTTTTCAACAAGTTGGAATTAAAATTCACTGATTTTTCTGATTTTATAGATTCGCCCCAAAAGACTGATAAGTTATTTCAGTTACTGTCTTATGCGTATATGTATTCTTCCAATTCTTCCAAGGTAGAAGAAAAATCGAATCTTCTAAGGTCTGGAATAATAGGCTTTAACAATATTAATGAATGGTTTAAAGGGGTGCAATTTAATTCTGATGAAACTATATCTACAGAGTTGATGAGTGATTTTGAGGAGGAATTATGTAGAATTTTACAAGAGATGTTAGATATAAATATTCCTTTTGAACACTTAGAAAACGCTGATAATTGTTTTTTCTGTAAACAGTTTTTATAAGTTGATTGTGTCATCGAGTTATTTGGCAGGATATTTGCTGGTTATCTCTGTAATTTTGTGATTTAAATTTAAAAAACGAGTATCTAAAAATGGAAAATGTTAAAAAAAATAGTGAGGTTAATAGTGAGAAAAATCATGATGAGAAAGTATTGCAAAGTGAAGAACTAGAAAATGTCGATCCAGACGATGTAATCGAAGATGAGCAAGAACAGGAGATAGATGAATTATCTGTTGAAAAGGATAGGTATTTGCGATTATATGCAGAATTTGAAAATTATAAAAGGCGAACTACAAAAGAGCGTATCGAGTTGTATAAGACAGCAGGGGAGGATGTTATAGTTAGCATGTTGCCTGTATTGGATGATTTCGATAGAGCTATTAAGGAGTTAGAAAAGACAGATTCTGATAGTGATTCTTTAAAAGGGATCAGTCTTATTTATAATAAGTTTAAGGGCATTTTATCTCAAAGAGGATTATCTGCTATAAAGATTGAGAAGGGCGATGATTTCAATACTGATTTTCACGAAGCTGTAACTTATGTAAAATCTGATTCAGAGGATTTAAATGGCAAGGTTTTGGATGTATTGGAAATGGGTTATGAATTAAATGAGAAAATAATTCGTTACGCTAAAGTTGTTATAGGAAAGTAAGATATTATGAGTAAAAGAGATTATTACGAAGTATTAGATGTAGGCAAAGGTGCTACGGCTAGTGAGATAAAAAAGGCTTACAGAAAGATAGCTTTGAAATATCACCCTGATAAAAATCCCGATGACACTCAAGCTGAGCAGAAGTTCAAGGAGGCTGCCGAGGCGTATGATATTTTGAGTAATCCTCAAAAGAGAGAGAGTTACGATAGATTTGGTCATTCTGCATCTAGAGGTGGAGCTTCTGGATTTTCTCAAATGGATGTCGAAGATATATTTAGCAATTTTGGTGATATATTCGGCGGTCATTTTAGTGGATTTAGTAATGGTGGCAGTCGCTCACGCGTGAGAGGCTCTGATATGAGAATCAGGCTAAAACTAAACTTAGAGGAAATAGTAGACGGGGTAAAGAAGAAAGTTAAAGTCGTGCGTTTAAAGCAGGCCAAAGGGGTGACATACAAGAGTTGTTTGTCTTGTGGAGGTGCGGGTCATGTCACTAGAGTTATGAATACTATGTTGGGTCAGATGAAAACGAGTGTCACTTGTGATTCTTGTAGAGGGATAGGGAAGGTTATTGATAATAGACCCAAGGAGGCTAATGCAGATGGTCTCATAGAGGAGATTGATATGGTATCTATAGATATACCTAAAGGGGTTAGTGATGGTGTTCAGTTGAAGATTACAGGAAAGGGAAATGAAGCTCCTATGGGAGGTATTCCAGGTGATTTGTTAGTTCTCATAGAAGAAGAAGAGCACGAGACGTTAAAGAGAGAAGGGGATAATTTGCATTTTGATTTGTACATTAGTTTTTCTGAGGCGGCATTAGGATGTAAGAAAGAGATTCCGACTGTTAGTGGAGGTAGGGTTAGTATAAATATAGAGAGTGGTGTTCAGTCTGGTAAGATATTGCGTTTAAAGGGAAAGGGAATTCCTAGTTTAGATAGGGTTGGAATTGGTGATTTATTAGTTCATGTGAGTGTTTGGACTCCTAGGGTACTTAGTAAAGAGCAGAAGAAATTCTTTGAAAAGATGTTAGAGGATGCAAATTTTATGCCTTCACCAGATCAAGAGAAGTCATTTTTCCAGAGGATACGGGAGATGTTTAGTTGAAAAAAAACTTTTAAAAAAAACTTTTTAGTATTTAAAAAAAAGGCATTAGTTTTGTCGTCTGCTTTTAAGGTATTGAACGCAGGGCACATGAGATGTTTGGCTGAAAAAACTTTTTAAAAAAAACTTTTCAGTATTTGAAAAAAAAGGTATTAGTTTTGCGGTCTGCTTTTGAGGGATTGATGATGTGGTTTGAGAGGGCAGATTTAAGAAAGCACATTGATATATTAGATAGCTTAGAGAGAGGCGGACATTAGAATAATGGGGTTAATTTTTATTTTTATTTAAAAACAAGAATAAAATTTACAACGAAGAGTTTGATCCTGGCTCAGGATGAACGCTAGCGACAGGCTTAACACATGCAAGTCGAGGGGTAACATGAGAGCTTGCTTTCGATGACGACCGGCGAACGGGTGCGTAACGCGTATGGAACCTGCCCTTTACAGGAGGATAGCCTTAAGAAATTGGGATTAATACTCCATAGTATTATTTAGTGGCATCATTAGATAATTAAAGATTCATTTCGGTAAAGGATGGTCATGCGTTCTATTAGCTAGTTGGTTAGGTAACGGCTGACCAAGGCTACGATAGATAGGGGGTCTGAGAGGATTATCCCCCACACTGGTACTGAGACACGGACCAGACTCCTACGGGAGGCAGCAGTGAGGAATATTGGGCAATGGGCGCAAGCCTGACCCAGCCATGTCGCGTGCAGGATGACGGCCTTATGGGTTGTAAACTGCTTTTATATGGGAAGAAAAGCACTTATGTATAGGTGTATGCCGGTACCATATGAATAAGCCCCGGCTAACTCCGTGCCAGCAGCCGCGGTAATACGGAGGGTGCAAGCGTTATTCGGATTTATTGGGTTTAAAGGGTCCGCAGGCGGTTTGGTAAGTCAGTGGTGAAATCCTACAGCTCAACTGTAGAACTGCCATTGATACTGCTAGACTAGAGTAAAGGTGAAGTTGGCGGAATGTGTAGTGTAGCGGTGAAATGCATAGATATTACACAGAACACCGATTGCGAAGGCAGCTGACTAACCTTTTACTGACGCTCAGGGACGAAAGTTTGGGTAGCGAACGGGATTAGATACCCCGGTAGTCCAGACCGTAAACGATGATTACTATATGTTTGGCGTTTTATACGCTGAGTGTACAAGCGAAAGCGATAAGTAATCCACCTGGGGAGTACGTTCGCAAGAATGAAACTCAAAGGAATTGACGGGGGTCCGCACAAGCGGTGGAGCATGTGGTTTAATTCGATGATACGCGAGGAACCTTACCTAGGCTTAAATGTATCCTGACAGGTTTAGAGATAGACTTTTCTTCGGACAGGATACAAGGTGCTGCATGGTTGTCGTCAGCTCGTGCTGTGAGGTGTCAGGTTAAGTCCTATAACGAGCGCAACCCCTATCCATAGTTGCCAACAGTTCGGCTGGGGACTCTATGGAGACAGCCCGTGCAAACGGAGAGGAAGGTGGGGATGACGTCAAATCATCACGGCCCTTACGTCTAGGGCTACACACGTGCTACAATGGTCGGTACAGAGGGTCGCTACCTTGCGAGAGGATGCAAATCTCTAAATCCGATCTCAGTTCGGATCGCAGTCTGCAACTCGACTGCGTGAAGTTGGAATCGCTAGTAATCGCAAATCAGCCATGTTGCGGTGAATATGTTCCCGGACCTTGTACACACCGCCCGTCAAGCCATGGAAGTTGGGGGTGCCTGAAGTCGTTGAATGTTAGAGTTTAACGCCTAGGGTAAAACTAGTAACTAGGGCTAAGTCGTAACAAGGTAGCCGTACCGGAAGGTGCGGCTGGAACACCTCATTTATAGAGAATAAAAGTTATAAAATTGCTTTATTATTTTTCTTTCTGTTTCTCTCGAGAACTATCTATATAATTATTATGATATACTATACTGTTTTGCTATTTATTAGTAAAGAGAGTAATAATAGGTACAACTTACAGCATCCCGTTAGGGTTAAGGGACGTGTATAGTCTCATAGCTCAGCTGGTTAGAGCGCTACACTGATAATGTAGAGGTCAGCAGTTCAAATCTGCTTGAGACTACAATTATATTAGGTATATGTTTTATCAGGGGGATTAGCTCAGTTGGCTAGAGCGCCTGCTTTGCACGCAGGAGGTCATCGGTTCGACTCCGTTATCCTCCACAAGTTATTAAGATATAATAATAGTACATTGACATATTAGGAAACGAGAGAGAGGTAATCGAACTCGAGTGAAAAATAAGTTAAGGGCAAACGGTGGATGCCTAGGCTTTCAGAGGCGACGAAGGACGTGATAAGCTGCGAAAATTTACGGGGATTGGCAAATACGAATAGATCCGTAAGTATCCGAATGGGGAAACCCGCTATATTGAAGATATAGCACCTTTTAAAGGAGCAAACCTAGGGAACTGAAACATCTAAGTACCTAGAGGAGAAGAAAACAAAATGTGATTTCGTTAGTAGTGGCGAGCGAAAGCGAAAAAGCCCAAACCAGTTAATTCTAGGATTAACTGGGGTTGTAGGACTGCAAATATCTATGTGCGACGAACTAGAATTATCTGGAAAGATAGACTGTAAAAGGTGATAGTCCTGTATAGGCAAGTTAGCATAATAGTAAGCAGTATCCTGAGTAGTGCGGGACACGAGAAATCTTGTACGAATTAGGCGGGACCACCCGCTAAGGCTAAATACTCCTGAAAGACCGATAGTGAACTAGTACCGTGAGGGAAAGGTGAAAAGTACCCTGAATAAGGGGGTGAAATAGAACCTGAAACCGTTTGCCTACAAGCGGTCGGAGCAATTTTAATTGTGACGGCGTGCCTTTTGCATAATGAGCCTACGAGTTAATTTCTTTGGCAAGGTTAATAATTTAAGATTAGTAGCCGTAGCGAAAGCGAGTCTTAATAGGGCGTATAGAGTCAGAGGGATTAGACGCGAAACCGAGTGATCTACCCATGGGCAGGTTGAAGTACTGGTAACACAGTATGGAGGACCGAACCGGTAGGCGTTGAAAAGCCTTCGGATGACCTGTGGGTAGGGGTGAAAGGCCAATCAAACTCGGAAATATCTCGTACTCCCCGAAATGCATTTAGGTGCAGCGTTGACAAAAGTGTTATAGGGGTAGAGCTACTGATTGGATGCGGGGGTTTCATCACCTACCAATTCCAGACAAACTCCGAATACTATAACATGATTTACAGCAGTGAGGGCATGGGTGCTAAGGTCCGTGTCCGAAAGGGAAACAACCCAGACCATCAGCTAAGGTCCCCAAATATGTGTTAAGTTGAAAAAACGCGGTTTTATTGCAGAGACATCCAGGATGTTGGCTTGGAAGCAGCCATTCATTTAAAGAGTGCGTAACAGCTCACTGGTCGAGCGATAGAGCATGGATAATAATCGGGCATAAACACATTACCGAAGCTATGGACTAATTTATAATTAGTGGTAGGGGAGCATTCTATATGCGCTGAAGCATTTTTGTGAAGAGATGTGGAGCGTATAGAAAAGAAAATGTAGGCATAAGTAACGATAATGTGGGTGAGAAACCCACACGCCGCAAGACCAAGGTTTCCTGGGCTATGCTAATCAGCTCAGGGTTAGTCGGGGCCTAAGGCGCATCCGAAAGGAAAAGTCGATGGACAACTGGTTAATATTCCAGTACTTGTTATAATTGCGATAGGGTGACGGACTAGTGAAACCTCTGCGTACTGACGGAATAGTACGTTGAATGACAAAGGTATTATTTTTATAGGCAAATCCGTAGAAATAGCTGAAGTCAGATAGTACACTGAAGCTTCGGTGGAAGTGATAATGAGGGTAATGGGTTCCAAGAAAAACCTTTAAGCATCAGATTATAACAACCCGTACCCCAAACCGACACAGGTGGTCGAGGAGAGTATCCTAAGGCGCTCGAGAGATTCACGGTTAAGGAACTAGGCAAAATTGTCTCGTAACTTCGGGAGAAGAGACGCTTCCTTCGCTTAATTTATTAGGTGGAGAAGCCGCAGTGAAGAGGCCCAGGCGACTGTTTATCAAAAACACAGGACTCTGCTAAATCGTAAGATGATGTATAGGGTCTGACACCTGCCCGGTGCTGGAAGGTTAAGAGGGGATGTCATCTATTTATAGAGAAGCATTGAATTGAAGCCCCAGTAAACGGCGGCCGTAACTATAACGGTCCTAAGGTAGCGAAATTCCTTGTCGGGTAAGTTCCGACCTGCACGAATGGTGCAACGATCTGGGCACTGTCTCAACCGTGAGCTCGGTGAAATTGTAGTATCGGTGAAGATGCCGATTACCCTCTACGGGACGAAAAGACCCCGTGCACCTTCACTACAACTTAGTATTGACTTCGGATAATTAATGTGTAGGATAGGTGGGAGACTACGAAGCGGTATCGCTAGGTACAGTGGAGTCGTCCTTGAAATACCACCCTTTAATTATTTGGAGCCTAACTCGAGAGATCGAGGACATTTCTTGGTGGGTAGTTTGACTGGGGTGGTCGCCTCCTAAAGAGTAACGGAGGCTTCTCAAGGTATCCTCAGCACGCTTGGTAACCGTGCGTAGAGTGCAATGGCATAAGGATGCTTGACTGTGAGACCAACAAGTCGAACAGGTAGGAAACTAGAGCATAGTGATCCGGTGGTTCCGTGTGGAAGGGCCATCGCTCAAAGGATAAAAGGTACGCCGGGGATAACAGGCTTATCTCCCCCAAGAGCTCATATCGACGGGGAGGTTTGGCACCTCGATGTCGGCTCGTCACATCCTGGGGCTGGAGAAGGTCCCAAGGGTTGGGCTGTTCGCCCATTAAAGTGGCACGCGAGCTGGGTTCAGAACGTCGCGAGACAGTTCGGTCTCTATCTGTAGAGGGCGTTAGAAATTTGAGTGGATCTGACTCTAGTACGAGAGGACCGAGTTGGACAGACCTCTGGTGTATGAGTTGTGGTGCCAACTGCATCGCTCAGTAGCTATGTCTGGATAAGATAAGTTCTGAAAGCATATAAGAACGAAACTGACCACGAGATGATATTTCTTTTTAAGGGCCATTCGAGAACAGGATGTAGATAGGCTGTATGTGTACAGGCAGAAATGTCAAAGCAGAGCAGTACTAATAGCCCGTAGTTTTTCATTTGAATGATAATCTCTCTCTTGGACACCCTAATTTATGTTATATAAAGTTAGATGAGATGTATAAATAATAGATTTTGTTATTTTTCTCATTTAGAGATTAAATAGTGATGTTAGCATTGGTTCTCACCTCTTCCCATTCCGAACAGAGAAGTTAAACCCAATAGCGCAGATGGTACTGATATTTTTCGGGAGAGTATGTCGTCGCTATTTTTTAATAGAGGTTCGTGTTCCTTTTGTGGAATACGAACCTTTTTTTGTTTATATGGATACTTAATTATTAGTCATTTTTATATTGTATAAAAACATTTTAGAATATAGAAATCTCTCAATTAAATAAGAATCACAATGGCAGGACTATTATTGTAATAGAAAATGTACTGGTATTTCGTTTGTAACCTGAGTTCGATTAATAATTTGTTTGCTAAAAACGCTTTAAAGTCTTGAATTAACTAGGATTAAAGAGACTCATATTTGTGATAAATTGAATGTTTTTGTGCAAAAAGTGTCAAAATGCCATTAAATCGTCTCATAAGTATACAAAAGGGTTCCAATAACTGCGTTAGCAACCTCTTAAACCCCAATAAATTTAAAGGATTCAAGTGATTTTATTAATCGAACTCAGGTTTGTAGATTCTAAAATTATCACTTCAAATAAAAAATATACTGTAGAGAAAATAATCTCAAAATGGATAATTACTATTATTTTAGCCAAAGGATTCAGATTTTTATCTATTGATGATCAGGTTACTTAAACCATGAAAACAAAGAGAAATTTAAAAAATATTTTATCATCAATAACGCTTGTTTTAGTAGTTATTTCATGTATTAAAAGACGTAAAACAGAAGATACACCTGAAACAGATACAAAAGAAAAACTAGCCATTAGTATTAAAAGTTTTGTATTTACAAAAGAGGGAAATAGCATCCCAGCAAATCCCACTGCTGCCACTGAGGTCTATAAAGCTCTTTTTATCAAAAAGACTCCTGCTGATACATATGCTACATTGGGCACAGAGTTTAATGCAATTATTCAAAGAGATAGCCTTATCAAAGTGGTTGTTCCATTTAATACTAGGTTAAATATGAGTAATGCAACACTTAAATCTAAGGTTACATTTAAGCAAAAACCTGGTCTGAGTATCTATATAGGAGAAAATACAGCTCCACTTGCCCCTGATGCTACTTCTTTAGATTATTTCATCACGCTTAAGCTACTCCATAGTGATTTAAAAAAAAAACAAGGAATTACTCATATTTTAAAACTCAGTAGAAAAGATAAATATTCTAATGTTATAGCTGAGAAATTATATAAGATAGTTCTCATTCATAGTATTCCTTCAGATGATTGTAGTATAACTAAGTTTGCTATTAGAAAAGCTGATATCAATGCTAAAAATGCTAATAATAATGTTAATAGTAAAATTAGGAGTGATGCTTCTGGTTTTACCGACGGAGCATTGCTTTTAAATCCTGAACAAAATACTATTGACAAGGGAAGGACCAATGTTGAGCCTATAGAATACAAGTTTACAAAAACTACTCATGTTGATACGGGTTTTACTATCACAGATGGTAATGTTCTTAAAGTTGATGCTATGGTTCTTCCCAATGGAGCTACTATATTGACCGAGGGGGTACACAGCAGCAAAACAGGAGCTAATCCAATAACTACTGGTATTAGGATTGTAAATGCAAATGCTGATCAAAGTATAGATTTTAAGGTAGTAGCTCAGGATGGAAAAACAGAGAAGTTCTATAGATTTACATATAAAGCTACTTAATAAGAAAGAATAATTATCGGTATTTAATTATTTTTTTTAATTGAAATATTACTAAAAAATAATACCTTTGTGCGGTTGCATATGGTCATAGTGCTGTTGCGACATTTCAGTTTTTTATAAAATTTATTTGCAGGTGAACACTTTAAGTTACAAAACTATTTCGGTCAACAAAAAGACAGCTACAAAGGATTGGGTCTTAGTAGATGTAGAGGGGGAACCTTTGGGGCGTTTAGCTTCAAAAGTATCTAAGTTAATACGTGGAAAATATAAGCCAAACTATACTCCTCATGTGGATTGTGGAGATAATGTAGTTGTAATAAATGCAAGCAAGGTTAAATTGACAGGAAATAAATGGGCTGATAAGACTTATATAAGACATACAGGTCATCCTGGAGGTCAGAAAAAGATTACGGCTAATGAAGTATTCAAAAAGAATCCTGCCATACTAATTGAAAAAGCTGTGAAAGGAATGTTGCCTAAAAACAGATTAGGCAGTGCTCTATTCAAGAATTTGTACGTTTATGCAGATGGCTCTCACGATAAGGAATCTCAAAAACCTAAAAAGATAAATTTAGACGAAATAAAATAGTATATGGAAACAATACATAAAATAGGAAGGAGAAAAACTTCTGTAGCTCGTGTGTTCCTATCGGAAGGGAAAGGAGATATAACTATAAATAAAAGAGAGTTAAGCTCTTATTTCCCAACGGCAATTTTAAATCACAAAGTTCAACAACCGTTGATAATAACAGATAATCAGGGCAAATACAATGTAAATGTAACTGTAGTAGGAGGTGGGTTTACAGGTCAAGCCGAAGCAATTCGTTTGGCTATTTCTAGGGCTTTAGTCGAGCTAGACGATCAGAATAAGCCTTCTTTAAAAGCAAAGGGTTTGATGACTAGAGACTCTAGGATGGTTGAAAGAAAGAAACCAGGTCAGAAGAAAGCGCGTAAGAGATTCCAGTTTAGTAAGCGTTAATTTGTTAAATACAGTTTTTATTTTACTAGAAAGATATTATGTGAGATATAGAATTCTACACATTTTATTTTTTTGAAAAAAAATAAGCAAAAAAAATATGTCAGATAAAGTAGAAATTAAAGAATTATTGGATTCGGGAGTCCACTTTGGACACTTGACTAGAAGATGGAACCCTAATATGAAACCATATATCCTAATGGAAAAGGATGATATTCATATAATAAATCTTCGAAAAACTGCAGCTAAACTAGAAGAAGCTAGAGAAGCCTTAAAAAAGATAGTGTCTAATGGGAGAAAAGTTCTATTTGTATCTACAAAAATACAGGCTAAAAATATTCTAAAAGAAAGTATAAAGGATATTGATATGCCTTTCATATCTGAAAGATGGCCAGGTGGTTTATTGACAAATTTTTCTACTATAAGAAAAACTGTCAAGAAGATGCAGTTGATAGACAAGATGAAAAACGATGGCACCTTCGGAACTTTTTCTAAACGTGAAAAACTACAAATAGACAGAAAGAGGGAAAAGTTAGATAAGATATTTGGATCTATATCTGATATGATGAGGTTACCTGGAGCGTTATTTGTGATAGATGTAAAAAAAGAACACATAGCAGTTAAAGAAGCTAGAAAATTAGGCATACCAGTATTCGGTATGGTAGATACAAACTCTAATCCTATTAATATAGATTTTCCAATTCCTTCAAATGATGACTCTTCTACTTCTATAAAGAAAATTTTAGAATATGTGGTTTCCTCCATAGAGGAAGGAATAAAGCAAAGAGTCTCTGATAAAGAAAAAGAGGGATTGCCTAAAAAAGATACAGCTGCCGAAGATGCTAAGTTAACAAAGAAAGCCAGAATTACTAAGAAGGCTGATAACAAGCAAGAAGAATTATCAAAAAAGATTGAAAAGTCTGATGATGATACAAAAAATGATAGTGTTGAACAAGAAGTAAACAAATAATAAAGTATACTAACAATGTCAAAAGTAACGGCAACAGAAGTTAATAACTTAAGAAAGATTACAGGTTCTGGAATGATGGATTGCAAAAGAGCCTTGGTGAAAGCTGATGGAGATTTTGATAAAGCAATAGAAATTCTAAGAAAAGAAGGCCAGAAAATTGCAGCTAAGAGGTCCGACAGAAATTCATCTGAAGGGGTTGTTTTAGCAAAAGTCAATGATGATGGAAATATTGGAGTCTTGATATCCCTTAATTGTGAAACGGACTTTGTAGCGAAAAATGAGAATTTTATAAAGCTAGCAGATAGCTTTGTAGATTTGGCTCTAAAATCTGATGTAAGTTCAAAAGAGGAATTTTTGAAAGCTTCTTATGAAGGTATATCTGTAGAGGAAGAAATATCCAAACAAATTGGGGTGATAGGTGAGAAAATAGAAATAGGCACCTTTGATAAAATTACATCTCCATTTGTGGGTCACTATATACACACTGGCAACAAGATAGCATCTCTTGTTTCTTTTTCTGAGAAAACACAAGGCATAGAGTCTGTTGGGAAAGACGTAGCAATGCAGATAGCTGCCATGAATCCATTGGCTCTAGATGAAGGAGATATCTCAAAAGAGACAATTGAAAAAGAATTAGAAATAATAAAGGAGCAATTGAGAGGAGAAGGTAAACCTGAAGATATTTTAGAGGGTATCTCTAAAGGTAAACTCAATAAGTTCTTCAAGGATAATACTTTGGTAAATCAAATATTTATAAAGGACAAAGATCTAACAGTTGGTGATTATGTAAAAAAACACAATCCTAACCTAAAGCTAACTTCTTTTAAAAGATCTGCTATAGGAGAATAGAAGAGAGTTCTATATTTAATTCGGTTAAAGCGGGATCTACAATTTTAAATTTGTTTGGTCCCGCTTTTTTTTATTGCAAGGGCAAATAGTTTTTTATTTCATCTCTTGCCCCATATGTGTTAAGATATGGTTTTATTTAAAGAATCTATAGCTATTTTCATCTCATTACGTAAATCTTCAACTATAGTTTCAATGGATTTAACCTTGTCTATTAATTCTACAGATTGACCAGCACACCACAAGGTCTTATAACTGCCAGGTTTTACAGATTCGTTTAATTTTTTCATTCCTCTGAGTTGCACTAGCATTTTAAAGTATTTTTTTATTGTCTTATTACGTTGAATCAAACGTTCAAACCAATTTTGCTTATAACCTATTTTTTTTGCATACTCCGTATTTATTATAGTACAAGGAGTGCCTGAAATTTTTTCAGTTAAAACAATATCTTTCATTTTAGCATCTAATATGGCGTCTTTATATTCTTGGCTAACAGTAGCTTCTTTGGAAGCTATGAATAAAGTGCCAATAGAGACTCCCTCAGAACCTAATGCGAGCATGGAAGCAATGCCACTACCATTTGCTATGCCCCCTGCTGAAATAACTATTTTATCTGGAAATTTTCTATTGAGTGAAGGAACCAATAACTGCAGAGAAAAATTTCCTGCATGACCTCCAGCCCCTTGGCCTACAGCTATGAAACCATCGCATCCCATATCATAACATTTCTGGGCGTGATCCATGTTGGTAACATCGCAAAATACTTTAGCTCCATAATTATGTGCTTCCCTTATAACTTCTCTTGGATTTCCTAGAGAAGTTATATAAAAAGGAACTTTTCTTTCAACACATATAGACAAGTGTTTTTTGTACAAAGGATTAGATTTCTGTACTATTAGATTTACTCCAAAAGTCCCTTTTTTAAAACTATTATCATTGTTATGAACAATCAGATTGTCTATAACTTGTTTTAATTCTCCATCTTTACGGAAATTTAGACTAGGAAAACAACCTGCAATACCATTGTCAATAGCTGACTTTACCATAGCTTCATTAGACACTAAGAACATAGGAGCCATAATTACAGGTAACTCTATGTTTAGCATTTTTGTGAGACGATTGTCTATTTTCATATCATTATATTATTGTTCATTATGTATAGCGAGACTGAGCAAATATAATGTAAGTAATTTTAAAATATGTTTTTAAATAAAACATAGAAGACACTATCTATTATAGATGCCTTTTTATCTCATCTTTCAGTTCTTCTATCTCTATTGGAATCCCTTTTATTCTATTGAAAGCGATAGTGTCTATTAGATAATTATCTCTTATCAATTTAGAGAGTTGTCCGTTATTTATCTCTGGTACTATAATTTTTTCGTAGTTTTTTAATAACTCTCCTAAGTTTGGGGGAAATGGAAAAATATATCTTATATGAATATGAGCTATTTGATCTATACCCTCCTCTTCTAATTGTGTTATAGTGGTTTTTATAGTTCCGTAAGTGGATCCCCAACCCAAAAGTAAAATTTTTGCAGTTACTTTATTATTATCAATATCCTGTAATGGAATGTATTTTGCTATGTTGTTTATCTTCGCCTCTCTTATCTTTATCATGGAGTGATGATTATCAGAATCATAACTCACATTTCCAGTTTCTATATCTTTTTCTAGACTTCCTATTCTGTGCTCCCCTCCAGGGGTTCCAGGAACTAACCAGTCTCGAACTAAATTTTCATCTCTAGAATAAGGAGAAAATTTTTTACTGGGATCGTGTTGTTTAATACTAGAATTTATAACTTTTAATTTTTCTTGATCAGGACATAGCCAAGGTTCTGAAGCATTTGCTATATATCCATCGGATAGAAGTAGTACAGGAGTCATAAATTCTACAGCTATTTTTACAGCTTCATAAGTGGCATCGAAACAATCCGACGGAGACTTGGCAGCTATTATAGGTATGGGCGCCTCTCCATTTCTCCCATACATGGCTTGTAATAAATCTGATTGCTCTATCTTAGTAGGTAAACCTGTGGATGGTCCTGCTCTTTGTACATTTATTACCAAAATAGGCAGCTCTAACATCACAGCCAAACCCATAGCCTCTATCTTCAGAGATATGCCTGGACCTGATGAAGCAGTAGCTCCAAAGGCTCCTCCAAAAGAAGCTCCTATGATTGCACAAATAGCAGCTAACTCATCTTCAGCTTGAAAAGTCTTTACATTAAAATTTTTTCTCTTGGATAAAAAATGTAGAATCTCAGAAGCTGGTGTTATAGGATAACTACTGTAAAATAGATCTAATCCAGATTTATAAGTCGCAGCTATGAGACCTATAGAAATAGCTTCATTACCAGTTATATTTCTGTATAGTCCTCTCTCTCTAGAAGCCTGATCTACCTGGAATCTGTATTCTACTACTTCAACGGTATTACCGTAGTTATATCCCGCCTCCAAAGCTCTTATATTCGCTTTTAAGATATCTGGTTGTCCTTTAAACTTAGAGTTAAAAAAATCTATAGTGTGATCGATCTGTTTTCCATACATCCAATATACAAAGCCCAAGACAAACATATTTTTAATCTTGAAAGAATCTTTTTTGCTAAGACTTGTTTCTTCTAAGATCTTTTGAGTGATCTTATCAATATCTATTTTGTATATTTTATAATCTAATTTATCGTCATCCAAAGGGTTTTCATCATCTTCATAACCGCATAATCTGAGATTTTTTTTATTAAAACCAGATGTATTAGCTATTATCAGCCCTCTATTTTTAAGTCTGAAAATATTGCTTTTGTAAGCTGCGACATTCATCAAAACTAATACGTCGAACTTTCCTTCTACCGAATATACAGAAGAACTTCCAAAAGTTAGTTGAAAACCAGAAACTCCATCAACAGTTCCAGCAGGGGCTCTTATTTCAGCAGGGAAATTCTGTAATGTAGATAAATCATTACCCGAGGCAGCTACAGTATCAGCAAATTCTTTGCCTATAAACTGCATCCCATCCCCAGAATCTCCAGCAAATAATATAGTGACTTTCTTTTTTTTAATTAACATTTAGTCATCTATACTTCTAATTTCTTTAATATTTGGTAAATATTTTTTTACAGTATTTTCTATACCTACTTTTAAGGTCATAGTATTTACAGTGCAATGGGTACAATTTCCTTCCAATCTAACTGTTACAATATCATTTTCCAATGAAACAAAAGAAACATCTCCTCCGTCATATTTTAAAAAAGGACGTATCTCATCCAAAGCTTTATCTATTAACTCTAATTCTTTTTCTCTTTTCATTTTTCAAAATAAATATCTATTTGGAACATCCAGACATGCCAGTTATTTTAACTTTTTCTGTCTTTTTTATGTTCTTATTTCTGAAGTCTAATTTTTCTAAAAATCTATCAGTAATATCAGAAAATATTTCAGTATTGGGATTATTTTCTTGTAAAACTATAGGCATTCCAACATCAGCACACTCTCTAATGCTCTGAACTAATGGTATCTGTCCTAAAAAAGGAATATTTAAATCTTCAGATATGTCTTTGACTCCATTTTTGCCAAAAATGTAATACTTATTCTCTGGCAGCTCTTGTGGAGTGAAATACGACATGTTTTCTACTACACCCAAAATTGGAACGTTTATCTCATCAGATTGAAACATTTCTACTCCCCTTTTAACATCGGATATAGCTATATGCTGAGGAGTACTAACTATAATAGCCCCAGTTACACATACCTGCTGCACCAGTGATAAATGTATATCACTCGTTCCAGGAGGGAGGTCTACTAGCAAAAAATCTAATTCTCCCCAGTGTGCTTTGTGTATCATTTGCGTCAGGGCCTTAGTGGCCATAGGACCTCTCCATACAATAGCTTTGCCCTCTTCTGTAAAGAAACCTAGAGATAAGAGCTTTACGCCGTGACTATCTATAGGTTTTATCATATTCTCTCCCTTTATATTAACAGAATAGGGCTTTTCAAAAGGCACACCAAACATAATATGCATAGAAGGCCCATAGACATCAGCATCTATAAGACCTACTTTAAATCCTTTTTTTGACAGAGATACAGCCAAATTAGAAGACACAGTAGATTTACCTACTCCTCCTTTGCCCGAGGCTATACATACGACGTTTTTTATATTATTAATATTAGAGTCGCTAGAGTATTTGTGAGATACATTTACTTTTATATCAACTCCTTCATTCAAGGAATTTGACAAGACTTTAAGTATATCATTCTTTAACTTTTCCTTTATATGCATAACCGGAATGGCTGAAGCAACATTTATCTCAACTAGACTTGAATTGGGAGAGATGACAACATCTTTGATCATCCCCACATCAACTATATTTCTATGGGAATTATGCGGATATACTAATCTGAGCTTTTCTATGATATAAGATCTGGTTATATCCATAAAAGCATTTCTAATTTAGATTAAACAAGCGCAAATATAATTATTCAACACAATTCAATTAAAAAATCACATGATAGAGGATACTTGCATATTTGGATTTATCTTCTTTACTATAGTCTGTAACACTTTCCCAGGACCTACTTCTATGAACTCTGTAGCTCCATCTACCATCATTTGTTTAACCGATTGAGACCACATAACTGGAGCTGTTAACTGAGCTATTAAATTTCTCTTTATATCTTCCTTATCCCTCATCCCCTTAGCTGTAATATTCTGATATATAGGACATATAGAATCCTTAAACTCGGTATTAGATATAGCTATAGACAGTTTTTCTTTGGCTGGTTCCATAATAGGAGAGTGAAAAGCTCCTCCAACGGCTAATATAACAGCTTTTTTGGCTCCATTTTTTTTAAGAATTTCACAGGTTTTTTCTACCGTGTTAGAATCTCCAGAAATAACTAATTGACCATCGTAATTGTAATTGGCAGGAACTACAATTCCTTCGGTCATCTCACTACATATTCGCTCTACTGTTTCATTGTCTAAACCTATTACTGCTGCCATTGTAGAAGATTTATACTCACAAGCCTCTTGCATTGCTTGGGCTCTTTGATAAACTAATTTTAATCCATCTTCAAAAGATAAAACTCCCACTGCAGTAAGAGCAGAGAACTCTCCTAGAGAATGACCAGCTACCATATTGGGTTGAAAGCTATCTTCTTTAATTTTTGCTGAAATGACAGAGTGTAAAAAAATGGAGGGTTGAGTTACTCTAGTCTGTTTTAAATCCTCTGCAGTGCCATTGAACATGATATCTAATATATCAAATCCTAATATATCACATGCCTTTTCAAATAGTTCCTTAGCTAGAGGGTGTTTTTCGTAGAGATCTTTTCCCATTCCTGCAAATTGAGATCCCTGTCCTGGAAATATGTATGCTTTCATCTATATTAAAATTTATACTGCGCTAGGAACTTTACTCAAGATTTCTAATAAGAAAGAAAAGAATCGGTCTACTGATTTTATATTTACTTTTTCATCTGGAGAATGAGGGTTTTTTATGGTAGGACCGAAAGATATCATATCTATGTCGGGGTATGTCTCACCTAATATTCCACATTCTAAACCGCCATGAGTACAACTCACCTTTGGATGTTTATCATATCTCTCGTAATAGATATTTTTCATAACATTTAATATCTCAGAATCTAATTTTGGCATCCAGCCTGGATAGTCTCCATCATACGAAACGTAACAGCCAATTAATTCAAAACAAGTCCCCACTCTAGAGGCCATGTCTTTTTTTGCTTCATCTATGGATGAACGTTGTAAGCTCTTTGTAGTGAACCTTCCATCTCTTAAAATTACTCTCGCTAAATTAGAAGAAGTCTCAGGAATATTATCCATATTGGGGTTCATTCTACCAACACCATTTGGACATATATGTAAGGCTTTTATAATATTACTTTGTAATACTTTCCCCATACATTTAAAACTCTCTGTTTTTCCATTAAAAACGAGTTTAATTTCTAAATTACTCTCAACGCTTTGGTATTCTTTAACTATAGCTTCCACTATTCTTTGTAACTCTATCTTAAAGAACGGCTCATACTTTTCAAGTACAAATACCTTAGCAAAAGCCTCTCTTGGAATAGCATTCCTCAAAGAACCTCCATCGATCTCATTGAGATGAAATTCAGTTTTTATCTCGAATAGTACACGTGCTAAAATTTTATTTGCATTAGCTCTTCCCAAATGTATTTCCATACCTGAGTGCCCCCCTTTTAAACCCCTTACTAGAATATCTACATCTAATACTTGCTCTTCAAAAACATTTTCTTCGTACTCCAACAGAGTATTAGTATCTATACCACCTGCACATCCGATGGAAAACTCATCGTCATCTTCTGTATCTAGATTTAACAGTATCTGACCTTTGAGAATATCTTTTTTAAAATTTCTAACACCAGTCATTCCAGCTTCTTCATCAACTGTGAAAAGACATTCTATATTTGGATGTTGTATTTCTTGAGACTCTAAAATACTCATCATAGTTGCCACTCCTATTCCATTGTCTGCGCCTAGAGTTGTGCCTTTGGCCTTAACCCATTCCCCATCTATAAAAGAGCGGATGCCTTCACTGTCAAAGTCAAAATCAGTGTCTTTATTTTTCTGATGAACCATATCTAAATGACTCTGTAAAATGACGGTTTTTCTCCCTTCCATACCCTTTGTAGCTGGCTTTCTAACTAAAACATTACCAATATCATCTACAGTAGTTTCTAATCCTAATTTTTCTGAAAAATCTCTTATAAAAGCTACTGCCATAGCTTCTTTTTTGGAAGGACGTGGAATCTGATTTAAATCTTCAAAATTATTCCACAGTCTATTTGGTGATAAATCTCTAATTGATGTACTCATATATGTTGATGTTTTTTATATTACTAATATCTCCCTAAAGAAATGAGGATAAACAAACCAATTGAACAGGTCGACAAAGGTATAATATTATGACCCAATTGAAAAATGCAGATATTTTATTAAATCTGTATTCTGTACTGATTCTACTTAAGTCACTACGTAAATTCTTTAAACTAGAAATATTTAACAATTTCCCCGTAAACTACAACTATAGTTTGTAATTTATTTTGTAAACTTGTACTCTATATTTAGAATTATTTTTAGAATAGTGTGATAGGTATAAAAACTAGTTATTTTATTGAGTTATGAAAATATTTAATTTAAAAAAGATATTAGTATTTACGTCAGTATTTTTTATTGCATTATCATGTAAAAAGGCAGAAGTAGTTGCTGAAGGTGAAATACCCAAGAGTAAAATCCTTAAAGAGATAATTAGTTTTAAATTAGAGGCATTCAAAAATGAAGGTAAAATAGGTGAAAAAGATATAGAAGCTAAGTCTTTAGATTTTAAAGGGCAAAAAATATATTTTCTAATATTACCTAATGGTGTAGGTCCTAATTATAAAAAATTTATTCCTACTATTACTATATCAGATAATACTACTGTAGAACCTAAAAGTGATATACCTACATCTTTAGGAAATATATCTATTACCGAGGAAACTATTGATCTCTTAAAATCTGGTGTAGAATACACGGTTACTTCTGATAAAGATAATTCTGTCAGTAAGTATAGAGTCATTGCTATTAGAACGCCACAAGGCATAGAGAGTATTGATTTCAAAGGTGAGGATGATATAAAACCTCATGTAGGTAAAGTCATTGATAACCTAAATGAGGAAATTTCATTAATCTCTTCAGTTTCGAGTTTTAGTGCATATGAGGATAATGCTATTTTGTCTATATCAGACATGGAAATAAAATTAAATTCACTAGAAAATGATATACCTTCGTTTATTTCTTTTGAGGGAGAAAAGAGGTCTATCGATACTTCTGTAAGTGTTAAAACAGAAACTTCTTTTACAAAGAAAAATAGAGAGAACACAGATATATACGAAGCTGAAATACCTGTTTTGATTAAAATAGGAGATTTGGAATTTATAAGAAACTATGCGGTTGTTATTAATCCTAAAACTACTGAATTGCCTGCTGCTAATGTATTGGCTCCTGAAGTAAAGCCCCGAACTCAAGCAACTGGGCAAGATGATCAACAAGGAACTGAAATTAAAATACTTCCTAGTAGCGCTAAATCTACAGGCACATCTTCTATTCCTACTAAACCGACTGTAATTTCAGCTCCAACTAGTTTTCAGTCAGAAGAACAAAAGGAGGCTAAAGAAGAGGCTACTAGGAAAGCTAAAGAAGAGGCTACTAGGAAAGCTAAAGAAGAGGCTACTAGGAAAGCTAAAGAAGAGGCTACTAGGAAAGCTAAAGAATTTGCTGCTAAAGCTGAAGAACTTGCTGTTAAGGCTGAAGAACTTGCTACTAAGGCTGAGGCTGAGGTTAATAAGGCTAAAGATGCTAGGCGGGCTCAAGATACTGCTAGGGATACTACTACTAGGGATAGAGCTCAACGGAATGCTAGGAGAGCTAAAGATGCTGCTGCTAATCATGCAGATAGTGCTGCCACTACTGCTAGTGAGGCTGTTAGGGCTGCTTTTGATTCTGATAAGGAGGCTAAAAAAGCCCAAAATACTGAGTCTGAGGAATATGCTAAGCTAGCTCAAGCTGCTGCCGCTAGGGCTAATGTTGCTGCTGAAATTGCTAAGAAAGCTAAAAGAGATACTAATTTGGCATATATGGCACCCTCTAAAAAGGATTAATAGAATAGACACTATCCCTTTTGTAGTAGCCTCCCTAAGAGCTAAAAAAGTAGATTTTATAACAGAATCATCAGTTGGAAATGACAATTTGTTTTTAGTGTATTTCCTGATTTTTCCATTGAGGTTTTCAATCGAGTTGATAGTGTAAATAATTTTCCTGATTTCTATGGGAATTTCATAAAATGCAGATAATTCCTCCCAGTTATCTCACCAGCTTTTAACAGCGTATGAATACTTAGATTCACATGTTTTTGCAAAATCATTTAGAGCTGGCCTCAGATGATTGTTTCGTAGGGGAATTGCGTATTGATTTCATGTCATTAGAAAACATCTTTTTATCCTTACATACTACGTTATCTGCTGGAATTCCTGATTTGATGGACTAAACATATTTGTGTTGTGGATTCAGGAAATCCATTTTTTATAGTTTGTGTAAATCCATTTAATCCAGATTATTCATAACCTGAGTTTGATTAATAATTTGTTTAGTAAAAAACGCTTGAAAGTCTTGAATTAACTAGGATTAAAGAGACTCATATTTGTTATAAATTGACTGTTTTTGTGCAAGAATTGTTAAAACTTGAGTTAGATTGCCCCAGATTATTCATAGTCATATTAACCTGGATTATTCATAGTCATCTTAAAATAGATTAGACGTGATATTTTTTCCTTAATTTTTTTGTTAATCGAAAATAATCCTTCTTCTCTGTCGTTTTTCTTGCACCATTTTTTAGCACGACAATGATCTTTTTTAACCTGAGTTCGATTAATAAACCGAATTAATACGGGCGTTACCGACGACTGGGTATTTGATAGAGGGTTTTTTAGGCGAAAAGCTGTAAGCGATAAGTCCAGAAATAATATTGGTTAAAAAATTAGCAAAACTTCTATGTCTAGAATGTTCTATCTGACAAATATTTTTAAGCTGATCATTGATGGTTTCTATGATTGATCTCTTTCTGAGTAATAGTTTATCAATCATTGGCATGAGGGTATTTTTCATGTTATTTTTAACTGAGGTAATCAATTCTACGCCTTTTTCAAAGAGATTTTTTCTTAAATCTTTGCTTATGTACCCTTTGTCACCAAAGAGTTTTCCAAATATTTTAGTCAAAAAACGCTCGTTTTTTAATGGCGTTCTATCATCTTCATTAGCTCTTGTGATGCAAAAATTTAGTATTTCTCCTCGGTCGTTTGTGACTATATGAAGTTTAAATCCATAAAACCAGCCCGTTGATTTTCCTACATTAGCAATGCCTTTGAATACCTTATTTCTACTTATTCTTTTATATTTACAAACACGAATCGGAGTAGAATCTACAAATGAAATTCCAGTACATTTTCCTAAACAGAATGTCTTTAAAAACAAGGTAAGAGGTAATAAATTTTGTTGCATTAATTCCACAAATATGTTGTATGATACGGTTTTAGGAAATTCTTTAGTCATGTATTTTTGTAAATAATTCAAATAAAAATGCTTGAAATTTCTCATGCTACTGTGTTGAAAAATAATCATTATGGTTATTATTTCGCTAGAACTCATTCTGCATGGGCGTTTTGATTTATTCCCCAAAAGGGCTTTATCAATAACTTGAGAATATTTTTTACAAAATTCATCAACTAAACAAAATATTTCTGTGATTTTCGAGCAAGTTATCATGCCTGTTTTTTTTTAGAATTAAAACGTTGAATTTTAGAGCGTTAAATTAATCTAATTCCATTGTTTTTATTGACTATTTTACACCTAATTATTAATCGAACTCAGGTTAAAAAAGATCATTACCGTGCTAAAAAATGGTGCAAAAAAAACGACAAAGAAGAAGGATTCTTTTCTATTGACAAAAAAGTTAATTAAAAAATATCACGTCTAATCTATTTTAATATGACTATGAATAATCCAGGTTAAATCAAGGCTTTCAAGTGCTTTAATTAAGTAAATTATTAATCGAACTCAGGTTAAAAAAGATCATTACCGTGCTAAAAAATGGTGCAAAAAAACGACAAAGAAGAAGGATTCTTTTCTATTGACAAAAAAGTTAATTAAAAAATATCACGTCTAATCTATTTTAATATGACTATGAATAATCCAGGTTAAATCAAGGCTTTCAAGTGCTTTAATTAAGTAAATTATTAATCGAACTCTAGTTAGTAAGGTAGTTTAACAGTTTTATTTTTTTATAATGAACTGTAAAGTTAAGAATAGTAATACATACCTATTGCAAACAAAAAAGCCGCTTAAGCTTTTTATCTCAAGCGACTATTAAATAATAACGATAATTATACTACTCAGACGTTTTACATGTCTTGCACTTTTATATTAATCCTTTATATAATTTTGTATTGCTCGAAAACATCCATTGCATATCAGTAACATTAGAAACATTCCAGTTACTTATATCGCTGTTGAAAGATTTGGCTCCATAAAACATCCATCGCATATTAGTAACATTAGAAACATTCCAGTTACTTATATCGCTGTTGAAAGATGTAGCAAAATAAAACATATCAGACATATCAGTAACATTATCCACTTTCCATTTGCTTAAGTCTTGATTAAAAGCTGTGGCATCTTTAAACATCATTGCCATATCCCTAACATTATCCACTTTCCAAGTGCCTATATTTTGATTAAAAGCTGTGGCGTTAGAAAACATCCAAGACATATTAGTAACCTTAGAAACATTCCAACTACCTATATTTTGATTAAAAGCTGTAGCATCATCAAACATCCCTTGCATATTAGTAACCTTAGAAACATCCCATTTGCTTATATCACCGTTGAAAGCTGTAGCCTTTCTAAACATAGAATTCATATTAGTAACCTTAGAAACATCCCATTTGCTTATATCACCGTTGAAAGCTGTAGCTCCATAAAACATCGATTGCATATTAGTAACCCCATCTAAATTAGGTGTTTCCATAGGTAACGAAGTTAATTTTTCGCAGCGCATAAAATACCATCCATAATTACCGAATTTCATATCACCCCAATCTGATATATCTAATATTTTATCTTTGCTATTTGGAATCTTTAAGAAATTAAACCCTTCTATTTTTCCTGTAATAGTTATAGTTTTTTCACCTGGTGTTGCATATCTGTGACTTTTAGTATAGTCATCATAAGAAGTAATTTTTTGTTCTGCTGTACCATCTCCCCAGTCTACTCTAAAGTCATAGCTTCCTCCAGTGTAAATAGGTAATTGTATTTGTTCGTTGGATGAAGTAGTTTTCCACTTAGAAATAAATTTTTTTAACTCATGGGTAATATTCACAGTGTAATCTTTACTTGTTCCGCTTTCCGCTGTTACTGTGTATTTCACAGCTCCTGTAGGAATAATTGAAAGGTCTATACTTTTAGAGTTTTCGGATATAGAAGCAAATTCTGAAATTCGTATTGACGGCACTATGTTTTTTATTTTTTCTAAATCATAGTAAGATAAATCTGTTAGTGATATAGATATACTTGAACTATCTTCGTTTATAGTTGTCAATATTTGTGCTTTCACATCATTAGGTTTCGTAATACTAAATGATAATATTTTATTTTCAGATATTGGTTTTGACACAGAAACAGTTACTGTATAGGTTTTAGATTCTCCTTTTTCAGAAGTAATTGTAAAAGCTACAGGGCTAGAAAAATCTTTAATTTTACTAGGATGAGGTTCTATTTTTTTACCTATAAACTTTATTGTAGGAACTAACTTGGTTATTAATTCTCTTTTTTTGTAAGGTAAAACAAAAGATATCCTAGTAGAATCTGTAGATTCTATAACTCCTTCTATATCTTTACTCAGACCTTTATTCTTAGCAGAATCAAAATTCAAACTGAAAGAAAGTAAAGAATCAATATCTGAAGTATTTTTTACTTCATCTAAAGTATCTTCTACTTTTTTTTCTTTTGTACAAGAAGTAAAAGAGATAATTTGAAAAATAAGTATATAAAACAGTAAAATTTTTGATTTCATAATATTAAAATAATAAATTAAAAGCCTATTTTAGAGATAAATACGCAAAATATTCAAGCTTTCCAGTCTGAGCCAATAAAGATGCTAAGTTAGTAGTTTTATTTTAAAGATTAAAGAGATATTACTCCTTGTAATTTAACTCGGATTTAAGGAAATACCCCTTTAGTTTTGGGCTCTTTTTGTATGCTTATGAGGCTGATTTAGTCGGAATTTAACAATTCTTGCACTAAAACATTCTAGTTATCACAAACACTAATATCTTTAATAGCAGTTAATTCAAGCCTTTCAAGTATTTTTGCTAAACAAGTTATTAATCCAACTCAGGTTTATACTATTCAGATGTGCCGCCTATTTTTGTAGGACACTTGCCCTTATTAGTGCAGGAACTAGAACTAGAAGACATTGGTGAATTTCTAAACATATCTGTCATTCTTGTAATATTTTGCACTTGCCAAGAACTTAAATCTTGGCAGAATTGGGTAGCGCCATCAAACATCCATCTCATATCCGTAACATTAGTTGGCCTCCAATTACTTATATTGCCGTTGAAAACTATAGCACCATCAAACATCGATCTCATATCCGTAACATTAGAAACAGTCCAACTGCCTATATTTTGATTGAAAGCTTTGGCACGATAAAACATCGATTGCATATTCGTAACATTAGAAACAGTCCATTTGCTTAAGTCTCGATTAAAAGCTGTAGCGCCATTAAACATCGATTGCATATTCGTAACCTCAGATGGCCTCCAATTACTTATATTACCGTTGAAAGCTGTAGCTCCATTAAACATAGATTGCATATTCGTAACCTTAGAAACATCCCAATTCGTTAAATCTTGATTGAATTTTGCTGCTCCATCAAACATCCATTCCATATTCGTAACATTAGATGGCCTCCAATTACTTATATCACCATTGAAGACTCTAGCTCCATAAAACATCTGTGACATATTAGTAACACTAGAAACATTCCAGTTACCTATATCACCGTTGAAAACTGTAGCGCCATTAAACATCGATTGCATATTAGTAACCCCTTCTAAATTAGGTGCTTCTTGAGGTAATGTTTTTAACTTGGCACATCCTTCAAAACATCCAGAGTAAGATGTAGAAGTTTGATGTTTTTGAATACTATTCTCTAATTTCAGATCACCCCAAGATGAAATACCTACTATTTTATCCTTGCTAACTTTAACCTTTCCGAAGTTAAACCCTTCTATTTTTCCTGTAATAGTTATAGTTTTCTCACTTGCTGTTGTATAAGTATATAAAGCCTCACTTATATTATTATTTTTGATTTGCTTAGGTCCTGAGCCGTCACCCCAGTCTACAGTAAAATCATAGTCTCCTCCCTCATATATAGGTAATACTATTTTTTTATCTCCAGCAACATTCCATTTTGAGATAAATTGCTTTAATATAGACACCGTTATCGTATATGTTTTTTCTTCTCCTTTTTCAGAAGTAATTGTAAAAGTTACAGGGTTAGAAAAATCTCTAATTGTACTAGGGTCAGGTTCTATTTTTTCACCTACAAACTCTATTGTAGGAATTAAACTTCCTTTATCAACAGGTAAAACAACAGATATCTTAGTAGAATCTTCAGAATTGATAACTCCTTTTATATCTTCACTCAGACCATTATTCTTAGCAGCCTCAAATTTGAGAGATAATATTTTATTCTCAGAGCTTGGTTCTGACACAGAACCAATTACTGTATATATTTTAGCTTCTCCTTTTTCAGGAGTAATTGTAAAAGCTACAGATCTAGAAAAATCTGTAATTGTACTAGGGTCAGGTTCTATTTTTTCACCTACAAACTCTATTGTAGGGACTAACTTGGTTATTAATTCTCTTTTTTTGTAAGGTAAAACAAAAGACATCTTAGTGGAGTCTGCAGAATCGATAACTCCTATTATATCTTCACTCAAACCATTATTCTTAGCAGCCTCAAATTTGAGAGATAATATTTTATTCTCAGAAGAGAATATTTTACTCTCAGAGTTTGGTTCTGGCACAGAAACAGGTTCTGTATCTGAAGTATTTTCTGCTTTTTCTTCTTTTATACAAGAAGTAAAGGAGATAATTTGAAAAACAAATAAATAAAACAGTACAATTTTTGACTTCAAAATATTTAAAATAATAAACTAAAAGCCTATTTTATAAAAAAATCACTTACAGTCTTTAAACTTTCTAACCTCAATTAATAAAATTGCTAAGCTAGTAGTTTTTTTTAATATTTAAAAGAAAATATTACTCCTTGTAATTTAATAATTCTTGTACTAAAACATTTTATTTATCATAAACACAAATCTCTTTAATACCAGTTAATTCAAAGTTTTCAAGTACTTTAATTAATTTATTAATCGAACTCAGGCAAATAAATAGTTTGTACGGCAGTAAAACGGAAAAAGTCGCTTAGGATTTTACCTTAACCCGCATTATTCATAGTCATATTAAAATAGATTAGACGTGATATTTTTTCCTTAACTTTTTTACTAATCGAAGAGAACTCATCTTCTTTGTCGTTTTTTTGCACCTTTTTTTAGGATGACAATGCTCTTTTTTAGTGTTTTTACATGGTTTTTTAACGACAAGGCGTAACTATCCCAAGCTTGTTCATTTCACAAATAAACAACCGTTACTGGGTAATAATTTCCCGAAATAAACCCTTGTAAACAAAAGATTTAGATAGCTGGTAATAGATTCGCCTTTTGGTAATTTTAATCGTTGCTCCTACCTTGAGAAGATAGGTTCTAATCGAACTGATTAACCATTTTTTTGCTACTTCAAATCTTGTTTTCTTTATCTTCTGTTTCAGTAATAAAAACATTTCATAGGCAAGACTACTCATCATAAGTCGAAAAAAATTAGCAAGAAAACTATGATTTGACAAACGATCAGAAAAACACATATTTTTAACTTCTTTAATTCTATTTTCACTCGAATCACCTCTTTTAACATAAAAGTCAAAGTAAATTTCTCTAGCATCCTTTTGGGGAATATTACTAGAAAAATGCCTTATGTTCATCCCTAATCCTGTACTCTCAACTTTAGAATAGCACTGTTGAGGCTTGTGCCAACTCTTGGCTTTGTACGTAAAACTCATAAAATGTTGGTGCTTCTCTCCCTGATCTAAATACATTTTTTTTACAGCATTTTTTGACCGAGACACCTTTCTTTTTAAAACTTTATTGCTCGCTATGCCTGTAACATATAGTAAATCAAAATCATCTACTAATTGGTAAAAAGCGGCGCAGCTAAAGCCACTATCACTTCTAATAATTATTTCCATCTCTGGGTAACTCTCACGTATTTTGATAATTATTCGCTTTAAAATACTCACATACCATTTATTGGAATGACTGTTTCCTGGGCGGAGTACAGGAAGAATAATCTGTCGTGGTGTCTCCATCATGAAAAAAATAGTTCATTGTACATGAATTGACCATAATAACCATTAAACATTGACAATTGTTGACTGCCATGAGTTGGATCATCGGTTGAATCTACGTCAATAACTATTTTCTTGCGATCAGATAAACTTGAAACATATTTGTATAACCACGCATAACAAAACTTAAAAACAGCCTGTTTGTCAAAGCTATTCTCAAATCTTGATATAGTAGGTTGAGAGGCCAAATCACCTTGAAGAACATCTTTGAATAAAGGATCGTTCTGTAAATGATTAACATCATTGGCGTCTTCATAGCCCAACATGATCATATAAACCCTCTGCTTTAACTGATGCTCTCTGGTATAAATAATAAATCTAGAGTCTCGAGTATCAGGCAAAAGTTTACTGTAATAATGAATCAATCTATGATCTCGTTCTAGTTTTTCAAGCATGATTAAAGATCCATCAGAGCTAATTTCTGATGATGAAAAATTTAACTCAACAGATTTTCTCCCTCTATAAAATAATGTGTTTTTATTCCTCATTTTTGGGCTATATCTAAAGTGGTGAATTTTTGGTTAAAACCTTCTAAAATTAACACTTTATGCCTAATATTAACAATATATCTATGAATAATCTGGGTTAACTGTTAAAGTGTACTCTTTAGATTTTCCATTCTTGTCTGTTATTGTATATTTTACAGGAGTTCTAAAATCTTGTACTTCAGTTACTGGAGGTTCTATTCTGATGCCTTCAGGAATAGGCATTGTGGGTATTAATTCATATGACACATTTTCTATTGATACTGAAATAGTACTGGTTATGTCAATACTTTTATACTTATAAGGAGGTTTAAGTGATCTGCTTTTATATCTTATATTTGCACCCTTTAATGTGTAAAGGTAAACTATAGTTACAATGGAGGAAGTTTTAATAAAGGGATTGCAATTTTTTTTGAGCATTTCTATACTAGTCATATTTCACGAATTAGGACATTTTATACCAGCTAAATTATTCGGCACTAAGGTGGAAAAATTTTACTTGTTTTTCGATCCTTGGTTTTCTCTGTTTAAAAAGAAGATAGGCGGCACAGAATATGGAATAGGATGGTTACCTATGGGGGGATATGTCAAAATAGCTGGAATGGTCGACGAGAGTATGGATCTAGAACAACTAAAACAGGAACCTAGACAATGGGAATTTCGTTCCAAACCAGCTTGGCAGAGACTTATAATAATGGTTGGTGGAGTAACGGTGAATCTAATTCTAGCTGGGGTAATATACTCTGGAATAGCTTATACTTGGGGAGATGAATACTTGCCAGTAAAAAATATAGAACACGGATTTTTAGTAGACAGTTTAGGCAGAGAGATAGGATTTGAAAACGGAGACAAAGTAATAAGTATAGACGGCGTCGAGCCAATTTCTTATATGGAGATGTCTGAAAAAATAGTCCTCGGTGCAAAAGAGGTTACAGTGTTGAGGAATGACAATGAAATCAAAACTATAAACATAAAGCCTTCCCATATCAAACACATTATTAAAAATCCTCTTTTCTTAAAACCCGATACTCCCGCTGTAATAGATAAGGTCATGGAAAACTCTCCTGCTGAAAAAGCAGGGATTCAACGAGGAGATAAAATTTTAACTATCAATGGAGAATCAACTGTTTTATTTAGCGATATTATCGAGGAATTAAGAAAAAAATCTACAGAAAATGATCTTGTAAATATATCTGTGTTAAGGGATAATAACACTTTAGATTTTAATGTAAATCCCGATAATGGCGTTATCGGAATTAAATTTATTCAGGATTTAACGACCTTAAAAACAGAGACTAAGAAATATAGCTTAATAGAATCTATTCCTGCTGGAATGAGAAAAGGATATGAGAGGTTGAATTCTTATATAAGTCAATTTAAAATTATATTCTCTACTGAGACAGAAGCTTATAAATCTGTAGGCGGATTCTTATCTATAGCTAAGCAGTTCCCCTCCACTTGGAATTGGCATCATTTTTGGTCTTTCACAGCATTTTTTTCTTTGATGCTGGCATTTTTAAACATTTTACCTATACCCGTCTTAGACGGAGGTCATGTAGTGTTTGTACTATATGAAATGATAACTAGAAGGCCTCCTAATCAAAAAGTTTTGGAATATGCTCAAATAGCAGGATTTGCTATTGTTTTATTTCTATTCATATTTGCTAATATAAATGATGTGATAAAAATCTTCTTTAGCTAATACCATCCATAAATAAATTTTGAATGAACTTTTTGTTAAAATTACTGTTGGCTGTCATATTATTTTATGCTTGTGGCAGTAATAAAAAAGAGAGCTCTAAAAAAATAAAATCAGATAAATCTACAATAGCTCTCAGCAGATCAGCTGAAAATACTGAAGAAATAGATGATCTAAATAAATCGATGATAACTTTTGATGAGTTATTATTTAATACCGGTAAAGTAATCACACCCAAAACTCTGGAATCTTCAGTCAGTGTAAGTATTAAAAGTAAAGATACTGACATGTCTCTTTCACTCGATATGAGACTAGAAAAAGATAGTATAATCTGGCTGAATTACTCCTTATTAGGATTTCCTGTCTTTAGGGCAAAAATAACCCCTGATAAAATTTCGGTAATGGACAGAATAAATCAAGTTCATTATGAAACTGATTTCTCTTATGTGGAAAAAATTCTAGGCATAGAGTTAAAATTTAACCAATTGCAATCTATTGTTTTTGGTGAACCTATCTTCCCATTTGAAAGAGAAAAAACCTCTTTGAGTGCAGATTCCAATGCCTATAAAGTTATTGATAAATCTTCTTTAAACAAAACAGTGTGGTTTAATTCTAAAACGCTTAAGGTGATTAAACAACACGTACAAGATAAAAACAATAGAGCTATATACCTTAAAAATGATGAGTTTTCTGACTATAATTCCATCGTTTTGCCCACCAGCGTTTCGCTCACTCTAAAGGAAGATCTAATAAATAATACTCTTGTCAAACTAAATTTTTCTACCTCTGGTATAAATAAAAAGTTTTCATTCCCTTATGAAGTGCCTAAAACATATAAGCGTATCGTTCAATAAGTATAATTCTAAGGTATTTCTAGTTTTATTATTATCCTTAAGTACAACTCTTGTATTCTCACAGGTAAATAAACAAAACCTCGAAAGGGATAGTAAACAACTCAAAAAAGAGATAAATATTTTAAATAATGTCTTAAAAAATAACATAAAAACTTCTGAAAAATCTGTTTTTGAAGTACAAGCCATAAGTAAAAAGATAGAAATACGAAAAGACATTATAAGTAATATAGATGTAGAGATAAATAATATAGTTAAGGATATATACTCGTATGAGGCTCACATATCACAACTAAAAAAAGATCTGAAAAAACTCAAAGAAAACTACATCCAAACAATCAGGCAATCTTATAGAAGTATATCTTCCTACAACAGGATAATGTTTTTATTGTCATCTGAAGATTTATTTCAGGCATACAAGCGCCTTAGATATATGAGAGAATACGCTAATTACAGAAAAACAGAAGGTGAGAGAATATTAAAAAAGAATAAGGAAATATCTATTTCAATACAGAAATCAAATAGAATAAAAAAGGCAAAAATAAAATTATTAGAAAAAAAGAAAGAAGAATTAGGTATTCTAAAAGATGATAGAACCACTAAAAATGACATCATTAAAAACCTGCGCAAAAAAAATAAGAAAATACTAGCTCAAATAGATAAAAAAAGAAAGTACGACAGAATATTACAAAAGGAGATAGAGAGAATCATAGCCTTAGAGATGGAAGAAAAAGCAAAAGCTTTTAGGCTTACAGAAGAAGCGAAAAAACTCTCTGATAATTTCAAAAAGAATAAAGGCAAATTGCCATGGCCAGTCAAAAGAGGAGTGGTAATATCTTCTTATGGAAAACAACCACACCCTAGCATACCCAATATCTTCTTGTATAACAACGGGGTACACATACTTACAGAGAGTAAAAATGCTCGTTCGGTATTCTCTGGAGTAGTGACTTCAGTTCAGTTAATAGGAGAGAGTTTAGCCATAATAATAAAACACGGAGAATACTTAACTGTATACTCAAACATATTGAAGTCTTATGTCAAAAAAGGCGATGTAGTATCTACAAAACAAAAAATAGGAGATATATATAAAGATATCATCGACGAGAAAACGGTTCTACACTTTCAAATTTGGAAAAATAACAAAAAAGAAGATCCCTCAAAATGGATTTATAAAATGTGATCTATGAAAGGCATTATAGTCAAATCTACTGGAACTTGGTATAAGGCTCGCTTAGATTCTGGGAATATTATAGAATGTAGAATAAGGGGCAAGTTCAAGATAAAAAACATAAAAAGCACCAATCCAGTAGCCGTTGGAGATAAAGTTGAAATAAAAATCGATCAAGACCAAAGCGCTGTTATAACCTCTATAGAAGACAGAAAGAACTACATAATCAGAAAATCTGTAAACCTCTCTAAGAGAACACACATTATAGCATCTAATATCGATACTATATTCTTGGTCATAACCATGATAGAACCCAAAACGCTAATAACTTTCATAGATAGGGTATTGGTAAACGCACAAGCATATGGAATAGATGTAATCTTATTATTTAATAAGATCGATCTATACGATGAAAATATAAAGATGGAGATGAAAAAATATATAGATATGTATTCCAATATTGGCTATCAATGCTTATATATCTCTTGTAAAGATGGAACAAATATCGAATCCCTAAAAGATATGATGAAAGATAAGACGAATATTTTCGTAGGAAATTCTGGAGTGGGAAAATCTACTATTGTAAATGCTATAGATAACAATATCAATTTAAAGACAGATAATATCTCAAAATCCCATAAACTAGGAAAACACACAACTACTTTTGCAGAGATGTTTGAATTGAATTTTGGAGGTTTTATAATAGATACTCCTGGCATAAAGAGTTTCAGCTCTGTGGATATAGAAAAAAATGAGTTAGGACATTATTTTCCAGAGATATTTAAAATAAGTAAATCTTGTAAATTCTACAACTGTCTTCATATAAAAGAGCCTGGATGCGCTGTTTTATCAGCTCTTGATAAAGAGGAAATACATTTTAGTCGATACAAAAGCTATCTAAATATTCTAAATGAAGACGACCATAACTACCGTTAATACCCCTTTTTTAGTTTGAACTGATAATAAGAACTGACATTATCCTGAAAAATGTATAAAATTTATACTTAGTATAAAAAACCTTAGATATTTAAAAAAAACCAATTAAAACTTCATACAAATGAAAAAAAGAAGATTCATTAAAAGATGAGTTTTTAAAACAATTCAAAACAGGAGAAGATCTGATATCATTTCTAAAAGATATTTAGAGATGTGGTATTTAAAAGATTCTAGAAGGGAAAGTAATTATATTTCTTTTGTTTTCTAACTGCTTGTTTTTATTGACTTTATAGGTTTTTAGTGTCTCTTCTTTGTTGCCCAATTACTCTTTATTTCTTATATTTTGTTGCCTATTTGTTGCCCTAATAGCTTATCTGTTGCCCAAATCAAAAAGCAACAAATCAAAATGATGCACCATATAGCACCTCTTAAGCAACATTGAGCTAGAAGTAGCACCAAATGAGCAGTACAATTAAAATACCGAAATTCTGTCAATTCTATGAAATGGCTTTTGTCGCACAAAAGACCACTACTAAGTATTGCGGTCATACGTGTGCAAGTAGAGCCCATAGATAAACAATAACAAGCCTACATCTTTTGGAATTTACAAGGTTACAAACTATATAAACCTTACCTATACAATCAGGAAATCATTATCAATATAAGGACACTATCCCATAAAGTGTGTAAATAGGGATTCTGGTCGTTATTTTTTCTATCGAAAAATCCACCACCTAAGTATTTCTTTTTCTAAACGGGTTCTTTAGGAAAATGCGAATTTATAGGCATTAAAAGTTAATAATAATATTCTAGTAAAATACACTTGTTTTTTTTCATCCCATAATTTAGGGTGTTATTCCTACATTTGACATCTGATATTTTTCATGTTATCAACAGAATCAAGGAAGTATTAGATGAGAAAAGGATTAAGCAAACATGGTTGGCTACAAAGCTAGGGAAAAGCTACAATGTGGTTAATGGTTATGTAAATAATGCTAGACAACCAAACGTTGAGGTATTATATAAGATTGCCGAATTACTTGATGTAAGTGTGAAAGAGTTATTAATTGAGAATAAAGAAACGAAATAAATATATGATTAACGTTAAAGAATCAGCTAATTTTATTTGGTCAATAGCTGACTTACTTAGAGGTGATTACAAGCAGAGTGATTACGGTAAGGTGGTATTGCCATTAACTGTCTTAAGAAGACTAGATTGTGTTTTAGAAAGTTCAAAGGATAAGGTGCTAAAGAAATTTGAACAGGTCAAGACCATGAACATCCAAAACCTAGACTCAATTCTTAATAAGGAAGCTGGGTATAAATTCCACAACAGGAGTCAATTTGATTTTAACAGACTAATAGAAGACCCCGAAAATATTGCAGCTAACCTTAGAAACTACATCAACGGGTTCTCTGAGGATGCAAGAGAAATTATAGAACAATTTGAGTTTGATAATCAAATCACTAAGCTGGATGATAATAATTTATTATTCATGGTTTTGAAGCGATTCCAAGAAGTTGACTTTCACCAGGATAAGATTTCATCTATGGAGATGGGCTACATTTTTGAGGAATTGATTAGAAAGTTTGCAGAGATATCTAATGAGACTGCTGGGGAGCACTTTACTCCTAGAGAGGTCATCAAGCTAATGGTGAATCTTCTTTTCATCGATGATAGAGAAACACTAACTCAAAAAGGAATTATTAAGACTATTTATGATTGCTGTGCGGGAACAGGTGGTATGCTATCAGTAGCTGAGGAATACCTAAAAGAATTAAACCCTGATGCTAGATTAGAAGTATTTGGTCAAGAGTTGAACCCAGAATCTTACGCCATTTGTAAGTCAGATATGCTTATCAAAGGACAAAATGCTAGCAATATTAAGAAAGGTAATAGTATCTCTGATGACCAGTTAGGAGGCAAAAAGTTTGACTATTTAATCACTAACCCACCTTTCGGTGTGAAGTGGAATAAGATTGAAAAGAAAGTAAAAGAAGAGTATGAAGAATTAGGTCATGGTGGCAGGTTCGGTGCTGGCCTTCCATCCGTTAGTGATGGGTCATTCTTATTTCTAATGCACTTGATGAGCAAGATGAAACCAGAAGGTTCTAGGTTAGCTATAGTATTCAATGGGTCACCATTGTTTTCTGGGTCACCAAGCAGTAAGAAGAACGAATCAAGCATTCGTAAATGGATAATTGAGAATGATATGCTCGAAGCGGTAATAGCCCTTCCAAATCAGTTGTTTTATAATACAGGAATTAGCACCTACATATGGCTGATAACGAATAACAAGCCAGAAGAACGAAAAGGAAAAGTTCAGTTGATTAATGCAGTTGATTTCTTTGATAAGATGAGAAAGGCATTAGGCGATAAACGTAATGAACTAAGTGATGAGCATATTACTGAAATCACTAAAATATACGGTGATTTTATGGAGTCGGAAAACTGCAAAATATTTGATAATAAAGATTTTGGGTATTCCAAGGTTACGGTAGAAAGACCTTTGATGGAGAACGGTAAAATAGTGACTGACAAAAATGGTAATCCAAAACCTGATTCAAGTTTAAGAGACACCGAAAATATTCCATTGAAAGAAGATATTCAAGACTATATGGAGCGGGAAGTTTTACCACATGTTCCTGATGCTTGGATTGATGAGAAGAGAACCTTGATAGGCTATGAGATTAATTTCACTAAATATTTCTATAAATACAAACCACTAAGGTCATTAGAAGAAATTCGTGCAGATATTTTGGCTCTTGAAAATGAAACAGATGGGCTTATTAAAGAGGTGATTGCTTAGTTATGAAAAGGTATGATTCATATAAAGATTCTGGCGTAGAGTGGTTGGGGGAGATTCCTGAGCATTGGGAAATTAAAAAATTAAATAATCAATTCGAGGTAAATACAGGTTTTACACCTTCTACCAATAATTCTGATTACTATGAGAATGGTACTCACGATTGGCTTACAATTACAGATTTAGATAGTAAGTATGTTTCCACATCAAAAACTAAACTTACAGACTTAGCAGTCGAAGGAAGAAATAAAGTTCCCAAGGGTTCACTATTATACAGTTTTAAATTAAGTGTTGGTAAAATGGCTTTTGTTGAAAAAGATGTTTATACAAATGAAGCGATTTTCGCAATATATCCTGATGTAAATATAAATCTTAATTATTACTATTATTTATTCGGAGTTATATTGGCTCATAACTCGAATAAAAACATATATGGAGCTAATATTCTTAATCAAGAATTAATAAAAGCAAGTAAGTTAGTGGTTCCTGAATCAGAAGAACAAACCCAAATCGCCAACTTCCTTGACCTTAAGACCGCTCAAATAGATGACCTTATTAGTAAAAAAGAAAAGCTGATTGAGTTATTAAAAGAAGAGCGTACTGCCAACATTAACCAAGCAGTCACCAAAGGTCTTGACCCCAATGTTCCTATGAAGGATTCGGGGATAGAATGGTTGGGGGACATTCCTGAGCATTGGGAATCCTGGAAGATAAGTCATGCATTCGAAAAAATTGGTAGTGGTACGACCCCTAAGTCTGGAAATACAAAGTATCACGAAGAAGGTACGATTAACTGGTTAAATACAGGAGACCTTAATAATGGTGTTTTGTATAACTGCCAAAAAAAAATCACTTCAGCAGCACTTGAGGATTATTCATCCTTAAAGTTGTATCCGAAAGGTTCTTTGGTTATTGCAATGTATGGAGCAACAATTGGCAAAACGAGTTTATTAGAATTTGAGACAACTACTAATCAAGCGTGTTGCGTCTTCTCAGAGTCAGAAAAGATAGACCTCAGGTTTCTTCAACATTGGTTTAATGGGAATAAAGAGCACATCATTAATCTTGCTGTAGGTGGAGGACAACCTAATATTAGTCAAGATATATTAAAAGGAATCAGAATTTTTTGTCCTTCTAAAATAGAACAAACCCAAATCACTAACTACCTTGACTGCAAGACCGCTCAAATAGATGACCTTGTTAGTAAAAAAGAAAAAGAAATAGTATTATTAAACGAATACAAAACAGCATTAATCAGTGAGGTTGTTACAGGTAAGGTTGATGTGAGAGACGAAGATGTTGACATTTTTAAAGAAGCATCAGTATCAAGTTATCAAGCTGATAAAAAACAAACTCCAGAACATCACGAAGAGTAATTTCCCAAAACAGTATTATTTTGAATTAAGACATACATTAAATGGCACAAGGAATACATACAGAAATAACATTTGAAGCGGCAATTGAAGCTTCGTTACTTGAACACGGAGGCTATGTTAAAGGTCACTCAAAAGACTTTGACGCTCAAAAAGGAATATTCCCGAAATATGTTACCGAATTCTTAAAAAATTCCCAACCAAAAGAATGGGAAAAAATATCCATCTTTCATAAAGATAATATTGAAACAAAGGTTATAAATCGTCTTCTGAAGGAAATGGATTTAAGAGGAACCCTTGATGTTCTTCGAAAAGGTTTTACAGATTACGGTGTTAGATTTAAAATGGCTTATTTTAAACCTGAGAACGTACTTAATTCCGAAACACTTGCCCTATATCAGAAGAATCATCTATCTGTTACTAGACAGCTTTATTATGAGCGAAAAGGAACTAATTCTTTGGATATGGTATTATCACTAAACGGATTGCCGATTGCAACAATAGAATTAAAGAATCAGTTTTCAGGTCAAAACGTTAATAATGCTACAAAGCAATATGTTTACGACCGAGAACCAACTGAGCCAATCTTCCATTTCAAGAAGCGTTCATTAGTTCACTTCGCAGTTGATACTGATCAAGCCTTTATGACCACCCGTTTAGATGGTGAGAAGACTCGTTACCTTCCTTTTAATCTTGGCCATAACAATGGTGCGGGTAATCCAATTAACAAGGATGGTTATAGAACAGCCTACCTCTGGGAGTATGTATGGACAAAAGATAGTTTACTTGATATTGTTTCTAAGTTCCTTCACTTGGATGTGGAAGAGTATGAATTAAATGGAGTTAAGAAGAGGAAAGAGACCATGATATTCCCTAGGTTTCATCAGATGGAAGTAGTTAGAAAACTTACCGCCAATGCTCGAATTAATGGTGCTGGTTCTAACTATTTAATTCAACATTCCGCTGGCTCTGGAAAGAGTAATTCTATTGCGTGGTTATCTTACAGATTATCTAGTCTTCACGATGACAATAACAACAGAGTGTTCGATTCTGTTATTGTCATTACCGACCGTAGAGTACTCGATAATCAGCTACAGAATACTATTTATCAATTCGAACATAAAGATGGCGTAGTTCAAAAGATTGATAAGGATTCTCAGCAGTTGGCTAATGCTATAATAGCTGGTTCTAACATCATCATCACAACTCTACAGAAGTTTCCTTTTATTCTAGATAAAATTGGAGAAATACCTAACAGAAAGTATGCTGTAATAATAGATGAGGCTCATTCATCCCAAGGTGGGGAAGCTACTAAAAAGATGAAGGAAGTACTTTCAGCTAAATCATTAGAAGAAGCTGAGAAAGAAGAGGTATACTCTGGACTGGAAGAAGATGCAGAAGATGAAATAAGAAAGTCTATGGAAGCCAGAGGTAAACAGGATAACCTTAGCTTCTTCGCTTTTACCGCTACACCTAAATCAAAAACGATTGAGGTATTCGGTACAAAAGATTCATCTGGTAAACCAAAGCCTTTTCACCTGTATTCCATGAAGCAAGCAATAGAGGAAGGATTTATTCTGGATGTTCTTAAGAATTATATAACCTACAATACCTACTTCAAACTATCTAAAGAAATAGAAGAAGACCCTAACTTAAATAAGAAACAGGCTGCTAGGGCAATTTGTAGATTCTTATCTCTCCACCCATATAACCTTGCACAAAAAACAGAAGTAATTGTAGAGCACTTTAGACAAGTCGTATCTAAGAAGATTGGTGGTAAAGCTAAAGCAATGGTTGTGACGAGTTCAAGACTTCATGCGGTTCGGTATAAAGAAGAGTTTGATAAGTACATAACAGAGAAAGGATATACAAATGTTAAAACGGTGGTGGCATTTTCTGGTAAAGTAGTTTATGACACCTACCCCGAAGGAGTAACCGAAGTAGAACTCAATGGTTTTAAAGAGAAGGAACTACCTAAAAAGTTTGGGTCTGATGAATATCAGCTGTTGCTGGTAGCCGATAAGTATCAAACTGGATTTGACCAACCCTTACTTCATACCATGTATGTAGATAAAAGATTATCTGGAGTAAAATGTGTTCAAACCTTATCCAGACTCAATAGGATGTATGCTGGTAAAGAAGATACATTCGTATTAGACTTTGCTAACGAAACTGATGATATACTTAATTCATTCCAACCCTATTATGAGTTGACTACAGTAGAAGAAACTACTGACCCTAATCACCTTTATGATTTAAAAGGTGAGATTGATAAGGCTCATATCATTTGGAATACGGAAGTTGATGAATTTTGCAACGTATTCTTTAAACCATCAAAAACCCTTTCGGTTAATGAACAAAGGAAGTTAAATGCGTATATAGACCCTGCTGTGGAACGATATAAGCAGTTGCCAGAGGAAAACTCTAAAGATGATGTAGTGGGTACTGAAATTACCCAAGAGAACTTTAAGCATGCACTACAATCCTTCACCCGATTGTATTCATTCCTTACTCAGATTATGCCATTTAGTGATGTGGAACTAGAGAAGCTAGTTACTTATGGCAGATTCTTATTGAAGAAGCTTCCTCGAAAAAATCAATCAGATAGATTTAATTTGGGTGATGAGGTTTCTCTTGAATATTATCGATTACAAAAGGTTGGTGAACACACCATTGCCTTAGAGAACCAAGAAGAGTATGGTTTAGATGGCAAATCGGAAGCTGGTATCCGTATGGGTAATAAAGATGAAGAAGCAGCATTATCAGAAATAATAGAAGTTCTTAATAAGCGTTTCTCAACTGAGTTTAATGATGCTGACAAGCTTTTCTTAGACCAGATAGAAGCTGAGTTGGTGTCGAATGAAAAACTCGCAGAACAAGCTAAGAATAACTCTATGGATAACTTCAAGTTTGGTTTCGAGGATGTTTTTATGGATAAGCTGATTAGTCGAATGGACCAGAACCAAGATATCTTTTCTAAGATTATGGATGATAAAGAATTCGGTGATCTAGTTAAGAATTATCTATTAAAGAAAGTTCATAACAGATTGAATAAATAGTATGTTATTTAGAGATAATTTAGATTCCATAAGAGTTCATTTAGAACCAGAGTTCGAAAATTTATTCTAACAAGCACTTGAGAATCAGAGTCATCCTTTTGATCTTCTCTTAGTGGTCATCAACTGAGATTTTGATAACCCGAATTATTCATAATCGTATGAATTTTCAGGTTAAATATATCGTTTTTATTAAGTTATTAATAAGTAATTGCCAATCTAACTCAGGTTATAAAATAATGTGTTTTTATTCCTCATTTTTGCACTTTATCTAAAGTGGCTGATTTTTGGGTAAAGCCCTTTAAAAATAACGCTTTATATTCAAATTGAAATATAAACCATGAATAATCTGGATTAAAAGCTGACAAAATAACTGGGAAGAGCTATCTGCATTTTATGAATTTCCCGTAGAAATCAGGAAAATTATTTACACGGCCAAATTGATTGAAACCCTCAATGAAAAAATCAGGAAGTATACCAAAAACAAATTGTAATTCCCAACAGATGATGCTGTTATGAAATCTACTTTTTTAGCTCTGAGGAAGGCTACAAAAAAAATGGTCCAAACCGATACTGAATTGGAGAATAATTTTGAATCAATTTTTAACTATTTTTTACAAAAGAGCTTGACTATGAATAAAAACAAAAAAATATGTCCTTTTTTATCTACACACTTTAAGGGATAGTGTGTCATTTTTATTGAGATAGCTTTTGATTTTTTTTATTGCTACTTTCTATTTCATCTATAGTGTCTATTAGTATTTTTGATACGGTGACAAATGAATTACTAAAAGCGCGTTTTATGTTTTTGTGATATTTTTCAGCCTCTAGACGGGTTTTGAAAATTCCTATCAAGATTTTAAACTCTGGGGATTCGAATATTATATCTACGTGTTTTTCTTGTGGAAATAGAGATAAAAAATTACTCTTCATAGATAATGCATTCTTTCTATCACCATTAAAAAGCTGTATTCTATATACTTTTATCTTTTTTTCTTTTTTAAAGTTTTTGTTGTATTCGTATATGTGTTTTGATATACTGTCGTGTTGTATTACGGTCACTTTACCTTTTATTTTTTTTTCTTGACAAAAGGCTAGTGTCCCAATGACACACATTATACATATATATATATATTTCATTAAAATAACTGCTTTATAGTATTTTGAGTTCTAATTGTTCTATTCTAGTATCAGAAACTTTCGTTATCAAAAAGGAGAAATCGTCTTCTATTGTTATCTTGTGGTCTTTCTTGGGAATATCTTTTGTGTAGAAAACTATTAATCCTCCCAAGGTGCTATACTCTTCAGATTCTGGTAGATTCAATTGATATTTTTTATTTACATAGCTAACTCCTAGTTTAGCCGAAAAAATAAATTCAGAATCGTTTTTTTTTACTTCTACTAAGAGATTTTTATCGTGTTCATCTTCTATTTCTCCAAATAGCTCTTCGACTATATTTTCCATGGTAATTAATCCTGAAGTGGCTCCGTATTCATCTACTACCATGGCTATATTTCTCTTGCTTTCTATCAACATGTTTAAGAGTTCTTTTACCAATAGACTTTCAGGAATGATGCTTATAGGCAATATGACGTCTTTGATGTGTTCGGGTTGCTTAAACATTTCAAATGAGTGTACGTAACCGATTATATTATCTATATCTCCTCGGTAGATAGGTATTCTAGAGAATCCCGTTTTTATGAATTTCTCTTTGAGTTTTTCTATAGGGGTATCTATGCTCAACGCAACGATTTCTATACGAGAAACCATTGAAGATCTAATTTTAATATCAGAAAATTTTAAGGCTTTTTTTAGAATTTCCCCTACGCTTAGATCTCTTTTATTAGATACGGTTTCTATCTCTTGAGACACGTATTCTCCTAGATCTTCCATTTTGAGGACATCGTTGTTTTTGTTTGGATTAATTTTAAAAAACACTTTGAGAAAAGTATTTGAACACAAAATGACGAAATCTGTTATCTTGGTGATGGATAAAATCTGATAAAATAAATAACTTGGAATTGTAAAAAAGTTCAACAGTTTATTTGGATATAACATAAAAACCACTTTTGGTAAAAACTCCGCAGTTACTAATATTATACTTGTAGATAATACTGTTTGTATTAATAAAATCCACCATGGAACATTTTCAGGATCTATTCCTGGGAAAATGTTTTTACTTATAAGGCTCCCCATACATATACCGTATACGACCACAGATATATTGTTACCTATAAGGGTAGTTACTATGAATTTGTTTGGATTTTTAGATATTGTAGCCAACATGGAAGATATTCTATTCCCCTTAGTGCTATCTATTTTCATCCTCATACGGCTAGATGCTACAAAGGCTATTTCCATTCCTGAAAAAAAAGCAGAGCACAGTATGCTTACAAAAATAATTATAGAATCCGTCATTTATACCATTTATTCTTTATTATTCGCGTGCTGTCTTTTTCGAATAAAAAACATTAGTACAGATGAGATAAAAAATACTAAAAATATATAAGATCTACTTCTGTTTGAAGACCAACAACAGATTATTTCAAATAGTGATACAGCAGCTATTACTAACCATGTGTATTGAATTAATACAATTATTTTTTTCATCATTCCATATTTATATCTCCACTGATTCCCTTGAGGTTATATGTAGACATATCATCGGGAGCTTCAAATCCGTTTTTTCCTATCAATGTTTCGTTTTTACTCGATATTTTAACTAAATCTTCGGAATATATTTTTTTAGTCACTCTGTCCCAAAACAACTCTTCTGTGTATATAGTATCTCCTTTGGAATTTATAATTATAACATTGCTTTTCAATTCTAAAAAACCCTTAGTTGTATATTCTTTGGCGTAATTCGATTTGATAAAATTAGCCGCTCCTTCTACTTCATCGTTGAATACACTAACTTCAATTCCTTTTGGAAATTCTCTATACGGTTCTTCTTTTTTATCAAAGGCTATAACTTCAGGAGTCTTAAACCTGACTTTTACCCTGCCAGAGTCGGTATAAACCAAATTTAATGATTTAGCATAATTAGTCCTCATCTCACTGATATCGATGATTTTGTCTATTTCTTCAATATTATTTTCACAAGACAAAAGGAATATTGACAATAGTGAGACTAACAAACTTTTTTTTGATATCATTTATTGACTTACAATTACTTCCTTATTAATCCAACATTTTATTTTGATGCGATCTCCATTGGAATGCCCAAATTTAAAGATTAATGTTTTATCAGGAGCTAATTTCATATATGTCTTTGCCATTTTTTTAGCCTCATTCGCCATAGATGGATCTACCGAAGCAGCCTTGTTGAAAGTAGATATAGCCAACCAGTATACGCATCTCTTCTCGAATTCATTAGCTCCACATTCGTTGGCGCTGTTGGCATATAAATTTCCAAGAATCATATATGGTTTTCCATAATCTTTTTTACTCTCTATGGCTTTGTATATAAACTCTCTAGCTGTGTGTTTGTCTTTCTGACTCATATATGACTTGGCAATGCTAATATAGTTGTCAGCTTTCTTTTTATTGTCGTCTTCCTCATTGGCAGATATTTCGTAATATTTTATGGCATTTTTATAATCTTTCATAGAAAAATACTTATTACCTATTATTCTAGCTATACCTGGAGTTGGATTTAGTTCGTAACTGAGTTTTATTAAATCTAGAAAAATAGGAGTATCTGTACATTTCTTTGTCATCAACATTTTAATGGCAGATTTAATCCACTCTTCTTTTTTATTTGTTTTTATATTGTTTGAATAAAATTTTTCTAATTTTTCACAAGAGGCCAGGGGAGCTATTACTTTGTTAATATTTATTTTGACAGCATTGATAATCTTTAGATTACTTTTGGTTTTCCTCAGGAGTTTTTTATCCTTAGCAGATAATTTTTCTTTAGAAGATAATTCATCTTTTATTTTGTCTAGTTTTTCTTTAGATCCTTGTAAGCACTCTGATGTGTAAGAGTATATATCAAATATTTTCTCGGTAGAGAATACCTTGTTATTGAACAATTTTACAGAGCACAAAAAATAATTATACAGTGTAGACCCCGATGATTCATCTTTTTCTAATTCACAAGATTCATTTAATATGTTAAAGACTTCCTCTAAGTCACCTATTTTGTGTTTCATCATATTAGACCCTTTCAGACCTAATACATATCCCCTTTTATCGGGAAAGTTTTTTAACCTGTTGTCAAATACAGAGACCAAGAGCTCTTTATATTTTTCTTTTTCTTCTTTTGTCTTAGCATTTTTTAATTTAAACTCTACTAATTTAGGTCCGTGTATGTACACATTAATATGTGATTTTGGACAGTTGTCAAAACAATATTTCCAAGCGTTATAAGAATCATTGTAATTCCCAGATTTGAAATATTCATAATAGATAGATAGTTTTTCTTTACACTTATTTTCATTGGTATAATCATTAATTCCTTCTTGTGCAATAGTGTAGTTTGAAAAAATCAGGAATATGGCAACAATTATTTTTAGACTGAATGTCTTTTCCGCTCTTTTTATTTTCATCTTCTTTCTAGTAATATTTTTTTTCTATAAACCATTTGTCATTTAGTGAGATGCCTATTTTTACGTTGTAGTGAGTTTCACGGATGAGTACATCACTTTGATTACCTATTACATTAACCTCAAATCCTAGATCTAATCTAGAGATAGAAGATTTTCCAAAAGGTATTCCAAAGCCTATGAAGGCTCCTATATCGTTTATAGTTTGATCATTTAAGATTAAAGGTGTTACAGTGTAATGAGCACCAGCTTTATATGTCACTTTTTCAAAAAAATTAGTCAGAGATGTTATATCAGGAATATAATGCCCGCCTATAGATAATTTGTGATAATCGCCATATGACACGTTCTTTTCCTTATCCCTGTCGAAGAAACTCATATTGACACTGTTATATTTCTCATAGTTAAATCCTATAAGCCATTTCATATCACTAGATAGGGAAAATCCCAATCCCATATTTGTAGGTATATGAGTAGTTATATCTTTTTCTTCTTTGAGTGCGTATTTCTTATCCGTTTCCAGATTGATTGAGGCGCCCTTAGTATAAGTATATATCATATTAGATTCTTTACCTTTTAAAGGGGTTTTAAAAGTATATGTGCTTCCTAAGTTTAAATTGATATTTTCATTTAATCTAAATGTGTATTGAGCACCTATATCAAATTGAACTCCAGTTAGATTATTTATGAAAACCTCTTTAGTATACAAGCTGAATTTATCTGTTGCATATATCTTATTATTAGTGTATTTGCCGAATAAATAAGAAGTATTTACTCCTATTCTAAAATCCATTATTTCGTATCCCAAACCTATATAAGCTTTATTTATCCCTCCATAACCTTCAAATGAATCTGATCTCTTAGAATCATCTTTTAGTTTAGTTTTTCTAGTGATATCGTATCCAACAGAAAACTTTGGAAGAAAGCCTATGCTCAATCCAAAATTACCCATTGGGAAGGCTATAGCTACGTGGTCGAATCTAAAATTAGGGCTAGAGCTCTCTTTATCATTGGATTTCATATTTACAAAAGAATTGGTCATAGCCATGGAAAATGCAGTTAGCTTAATGGATGCATAACTAGCTGGATTAGCCATATTTATATCTGTAGGGCTGCTATAAGTGGCGTCTAATCCAATTTGATTCGACGCGGTTGCACTATTTCTAATCTCTCCTAATCCATAACTAGAATAAGGAGAGACAGAATTTTTCTGGCCCATTGAAAATAATGGGAAAATAAATGTTATGCACAGGCATATCTTTTTTGATAAGATCATGTGTTACTACTGGGTATTTTCTATGTTATTATTCAAAACAAAATTAAGTCCTTTTTGCAAAAGCAGGGGGGGGGCAAATGTAAAACATTGTATTTTTCTAAACAAATTATAAGAATCTCCTCCAGTTGTTATTATTATTAATTCCTTAAATATTTCTTTATACTTCGAAATAAAACCTTCTATCTCATATATGGTTCCCTTATAAACGCCTGTGTTTATACAAGAAATAGTATCGTATCCTATTGTGGATACTTTTTTATCCAATTCCACTAAGGGTAATTTTCCAGTCAGCATATTTAATGATTTGAACCTCATTTGTAATCCAGGAGATATGGCTCCTCCCATATATTCTCTATTGTCATTTATGAGGTCGTATGTTATGCAGCTTCCAGCATCTATTACTAGGACATTTTTATTTGGAAATATCTGTGTAGCTGCTGTTACTAGGGCGAGCCTATCACTACCTAATGTTTCAGGGCTCTTGTATTTATTTATAAAGGGAAACTTTAAATCTTTGGACATGATTAAAACCTCACACTTTTTCTCAATAATAGAGTATACAGAATCTGTGTTATCTTTTACATTAGATATGATAGCTGCTCTTATATTGTATTTATTAAAAAGATCTTTTAAAACATTTTCAACTTTTGAAATATCTATTCTCTCAAACAAGAGATGTCTCTCATTTTCGAATACGGATATCTTAGTCGATGTATTACCTATATCTACGACTAGGTTTAAACGGCTTTTTTCATCCATGTGAAATTTAGAGTCTATTATTTTTTATTCTAGAGTAGTTTATTTAATTCACTCATGATTTTATCCCCACCTCTTTCTAAGCATTCTGTAGCTAATTTAAATCCCATATTTGAGGAATCTCTTATCGAGAAAACCCTTTCTATATATATTTTTTTATTCCCATCTCTATCTAATAGAGCTCCTTTAAAGTGTATACTCTCATCTTTTAATTCAGCTATTGCTCCAATAGGAGCTGTGCATCCTCCCTCTAGGCCACTCAAGAAATCTCGTTCTATACCTACACAAAGATTAGTTTTTTCGCAGTTTATCTCTTTAATTATATCTAAGATCTGAGTTTCACCTTTTCTACATGTTATCATTATTGCTCCTTGGGCAGGAGCTGGGATCATCCAATCTAAGATTATGTGTTTTTCAGGTAAAATATTTATCCTCTTTAGTCCGACTTCTGCAAAGATAGCAGCGTCTATATTAGGTTTTTGAATCTCTTTGAGGCGATTGTTTACATTACCTCTCAAATCGTGTATTATGTGATTTGGGTATTTGTTTTTCCAAAAAGCTTTTCTTCTGAGACTTCCAGTTGCTATATTGATTTTTTTGTCAAAATTATTTAGTATATCATCGTCGGCATAAACTAAGGCATCTCGAGTGTTTCCACGTTTTAATACAGCGCCTTGCACTATGCCTTGGGGTAATGAAGTTGGAACGTCTTTCATAGAATGAACGGCGATATCTATATCGTTATTCAGAAGGGCTATATCCAAAGATTTGGTAAATACGCCTACTATATTCAAGTCGTATATGGGAGTGTCTAATATTAAATCTCCTGTGGATTTTATAGGCACTATTTCAATTTCACATCCAAATTCTCTTATTTTTTGTTCTACTAGCCTTGCTTGATACATAGCTAATTGACTACTTCTGGTTCCTAATCTTATTTTTTTTCCCATAAAAAACTACGACAAGGTCAAAATAATAATCGTCACAACGACAAATATATTTTCCTTTTTTAGTTATACTATTAAACTATAATGGTTTTAAAATTCTTGCAAAGTTATTTTTTATACTTAATAATTTTAGTTAATGAAATTATTAACCTGAATTAGATTAATCCAGATTAATCATAGTTATATTAAAATAGATTAGACATGATCTTTTTCCCTTAACTTTTTTACTAATCAAACAAAACTCGTCTTCTTTGTTTTTTGCACCATTTTTTAGGATTAAACTTTTTTGCCAATCTATCTACCTATTTTTAGGATTAAACTTTTTTGCCAATCTATCTACCTACTAAAAAAAAATATATTGCGAAAAAATAATATATTGTGTGTCACACAAAACAGAAATGTTTTAGTTATGTACTCAAAAGTTTTATACCGAAACAAATTTCTCCCAAGTTTTTAAAAAGATAAAAAGATAAAAAGATAAAAAGAGAAAAGATAAGCTTATTTTTTTTGGAGCCTTTTTATTTTTCATTTCTTTTTATCTAAAAAAATACATTTGCTTTTATTAACCGAGTTTAAGCTAGCGGTCATATAAAAAAACCACTACAGCAAATAACTATAGTGGTTAATTCTTTTAAGATTTAACTAGCCCTTGGTAGATTCAGAGATTAAGAGCTTCATTAGCCTCTTCAATAGCTTTCTTAGCTTCATCAGCAGCTATACAAGTCATGCCAAGTTCACGAGAAGCCTCAACAGTAAATTTAGCAGGTTCAATAGCAGCAGCAGTGATAATAGCTTCTTTAGCTTTTTCAGTGGACTCTTTAACTTTTTCAGCAGCAGTCTTAGCTTTATCAATAGCGGATTTAACAGCCTCATCAATTTCATCTAAGTCTAAGGTAGTAACGGCAGATATAACGTCATAAGCTTTAGCAACAGCAGCATCAGCAGCAGTCTTAACAGCTTCAACCTGAGTATTCTGAATATATCCTATAATAATAGAAGTTTTAGCAGCACTAACTTCATTATTAAAGATATTAGCAACAGTTACTAAAGCTTCAATCTTTTTTTTAATGGGTGCAATAGCAGTATCAATTAGTTTCTCTTGTTCAACCTGAGTATCAGATTTTTTATATATGATAGCTTTATATTGATTTACAAAGGCTATATCCTCTATTTTATAAGTGATTGGAATAATGGCTTCATAAGTATTTTCATCTTCTTCTTTCTTATTGAAGGTAGCTCTAGCTGGAGTAGTTGGGGGAGGGATTTTCTCATAATTATCTTTACCCCCATGTGGAATTCCCCTATTAAATTCTACAGTTATACCTAATTCAATACTCTCATCGGCAACTTCATTTTTTAGATTAGGATTTTCTGCAGAACCAAATGTTATAGTTTGGTTTAGATCATCAACAGATGTAGCAGTAATATCAGAATTTGTTAAAAGCTTATCATTAGCCTTAATTGCAGTTTCAGCAGCATTAATAGCATCGGGAGCTCTAAAAGCTATAACTTTATATTTTTTAGTTGAGTTGTCTTGAGTAGCTGTAACAGTATATTCTACACCTGATTGGTATAAATCAAAAACATTTTCAGTAAAAACAATCTTTCCCAATTCTTGAGCTAAACCACTCTCAGGGATTATAGTAGTATTTTCGGATATCTCAATCGTAGGTTTAAACTCTTTAATTTCAGCATCTACATCATTAGGCAATAATAAAACATAGATTTTTTGCCCGTTTGATTCAATAACTTTAGCGGTTATATCAACACCCCCTATTTGAGGATTTTGAGATTCCTTTAACTTTACACTGATTATCTCTTTAGGAATTGTGCTTTGAGAATCTTCATTTTCAGGAAATACTTTGTTCTTATCACACGAAAACGTAAAAAGAACTGACAATATGAGCAATGATGCTTTTCTTAGATTAAATATTTTCATAATTTCAATACTATTAAGATAGATTAATTTTAAGTCTACCAAGGTAGTTTATATTTAAAAAATGTAAAGAAAGAAATATTAATTAAATTTTTCAGATAAACCTGATTTAATGGAATTAAAAAAGGGGCATAAAAACACCCCTTTTTTTGTTAACTGAAACCGTTTTTAAATCTATTTTTAGGATTGAGGAATCGTAATAGCTTCAATGGCTGTCTTAGCAGCATCAATAGCATTCTTAGCATCAGTAGCTTTATTCAAAGCTTCCTCAGCAGCGTTCTTAGCGGTCCCAGCGTTAGTAGCAGCTTGTTCGGCAGCAGTCTTAGCTTCAGTAGCTTTTTCGGCAGCAGTTTTAGCAACAGTAGGGTCAATAGCATCAGCAGTAGCAGTTTTAGCAGTCTCTATAGTTTGTTTAACTTCTTCTGCCTTGGTAGCAGCTTCAGTAGCTTTTTGAACAGCAGTATCAGCAGCTTCCTTAGCAGCTGTAGCCTTTACCAAGGCAGAATCAGCAGCATTCTGGGCCTCAGTAGCTTTTTGAAGAGCATCATTAGCAGCATCTCTAGTTAAAGCAGCAACTAAAGCCTCAACGGCAGTTTTAACTTTTGCAACTTCAGCAACAGTAGTTTGGGCAGCAGTCTGTGATAATCCAGCCTTAGTAGCAGCATCAGCAGCAGTAGTTTTAGCTTCTTCAGCCTTAGTAGCAGCATCATCAGCAGCGTTTTTGGCTGCAGTGGCGTCTGCAGTACCTGTACTTAGAGCAGTAACTAAAGCATCAACAGCGTCCTTAGCAGTATTAGCCTTAGTAGAGGCAGTATCAGCAGCATCTTTAGCGTTTCCAGCTTGAGTAGAAGCAGTATCAGCAGCAGTTTTAGCTTTTTCAGCTTCATCAGAAGCTTTGGTAGCAAGAGCCTTAGCAGCCTCAATTTGAGTTTTTTTAGCAGCAGCAATGGCAGTATCTCTAGCAGCTTCAGCAGTACCCTTAGCGGTTTCAGCTTTTTTCTTAGCTTCTTCAGCTTTTTGAGCTTCAGAAGCAGCAGAATCAGCAGCATTTTTAGCGGCAGTAACAGTAGTATTAGAAGCTTCAGCTACATTCTTAGCATTTTTAGCATCATTTTTAGCTTGTTCAGCCTCCTGAGCAGCAGTCTTAGCAGTTGTAGCAGCAGTCTTAGCAGCTTGAGCCTGAGTAGCAGCTTCCTGAGCAGCTTGCTTAGCTTGTTCAGCAGCAGTCTTAACATCTCCATTTTCAGAAAGTAAACTATTAACGGAATTAAAAGCAGTTTCAGCATCATTCTGAGCTTGTTCAGCAGCAGTCTGAGCTTGTTCAGCTGTAGTCTTAGCATTTTCAGCAACTGTAGCAGCTTGTTGAGCTTCTCCAGCCTTAGTAGTAGCATCAGCAGCAAGAGCTTTAATAGCCTCAGTCTGAGCTTTTTTAGCAGCAGCAATGGCAGCGTCTCTAGCATTTTCAGCAGCTTGCTGAGCTTGTTCAGCCTCAGTCTTAGCATTTTCAGCTTTTGTAGCTTCAGTAGCAGCATTTTCAGCAGCTTGCTTAGCTTGTTCAACATTAGTATTAGAAGCTTCAGCTGCATTCTTAGCATTTTCAGTGGCATCTTTAGCTTCTCTAGCCTTATCAGCAGCAGTCTGTGCTTCTGTAGCCTTGGTAGCAGCTTGAGTAGCAGCAGTTTGAGCATCTTGCTTAGCTTGTTCAGCAGCGTTTTTAGCAGCTTGAACTTCAGAAGAAGTTAAACTTTGAACAGCACCAGCAGCAGTTTGAGCTTGAGTAGACGCAGCATCAGCAGCATCTTTAGCAGTTTCAGCAGCTTCCTTAGCAGTATTAGCAGCTGTAGCAGCAGTTTTAGCTTTTTCAGCTTCAGTAGTAGCCTTTTGAATAGCAGCAGTTAAAGAATTAGCTTGAGCTTGTATAGCAGCAGCATCAGCAGCACTCTTAGCGGTATCAGCCTTAGTCTTAGCAGCATTAGCTGCAGCGGTAGCTTCATTAGCTTTAATTTTAGCTTGAGTTAAAGCATCAGGAGTAGTAGCGGCACTGGCAGCTGTAGTGGCAGCCTCAATAGCCGTAGTAGCAGTAGTAACTGCTGCTTTAGCAGTATCAAGGGCATTCTGAGCGGCAGTCTTATCAGTTAAAGTTTTAACAAGCTCAGAGGCTGTAGTAGCAGTAGTAGAAGCACTATCAGCAATAGTTTTAGCAGCAGAGATAGAAGCCTTAAGTTCCTCTTTAACTTTATCATTAGATTTTTTATATATAGTAGCTTTATAATTTTTTATAAATGTTTTGTCCTCTATTGTATAAGTTATTGGAATAATAGCTTCATAAGTATTTTCATCATCTTCTTTCTTATTGAAAGAAATTGTAGTTGGAGTAGTTGGAGAAAGGATATTTTTGTAAGTATCCTCACCGCCATCTGGAATTACTCTATTAAATTCTACAGTTATACCTAATTCAATACTCTTATCAGCAACTTCATTTTTTAGATTCGGATTTTCTGCAGAACCAAATGTTATTGTTTGATTTAAATTATCGATGTTTGGAGCAGTAACATCAGAATTAACTAAAAATTTAACATTATCATCCTTAATTGCAGTTTCAGAAGCCTTAATACCATCGGGAGCTCTGAGTGCTATAACTCTGTATTTTTTAACTGAACTGTCTTGATCAGCTGTAACAGTATATTCTACACCTGATTGTGATAAGTCAAAAACATTTTCATTAATGGTGATTTTTCCAAGCTCTTGAGGGGAACTATTTTCGGGGTTTATAGTAGTATTTTCGGATATTGTAATTGTAGGAATAAAACTTTCAGAATCAGTGTTTACACCGTTAGGCAATAATAAAATATAGATTTTTTGTCCATTTGATTCAATAACTTCAGCGTTTATATCAACACTACCTATTCCAGTATTTTGAGACGCTTCTAATTTTAGACTTATTATTTCTTTAGGAATTGTGCTTTGAGAATTTTCTTCATCGGGAATGACATTTTTCTTATCACACGAGAACGTAAAAAGAATAGACAATATGAATAAAAATACTTTTTTTAATTTAAAAATCTTCATAATTCAACATTATTTGAGTTAGTTTCAAGCTACTAAGATAGCTTATATTTATATAAACGTTGAGAAAGAAATATTAATAGAATTCAGTTTTTCAGAAAAACCTGATTTAATGGCATTAAAAAAGGGGCATAAAAACACCCCTTTTTTTGAAAATTAAAATATTTTAAATCTATCCATGTTATGGAATAGTAATAGCTTCAATGGCTGTCTTAGCAGCATCAATAGCCGCCTTAGCTTGTTCAATAGCTGTCTTGGCTAAATTAGCTTTTTGAGCAGCAGTATCAGCGGCATCCTTAGCTAACCCTGCCTTAGTAGCAGCAGTATCAGCAGCTTGCTTAGCTAAATTAGCTTTTTCAGAAGCTTCAGAATCAGTAGGGGTAATAGCATCAACAGCATCTTTAGCTAGATTAGCTTTTTCAGCAGCAGTATCAGCAGCAGATTTAGCGTCTTTAGCTTTAGTAACAAGATCAGTAGCAGTAGACTTAGCAGCGTTAGCCTTTTCCAAGGCAGAATCAGCAGCAGTCTTAGCGTTAGTAGCTTTTTGGAGAGCATCATTAACATCATCGCTAGTTAAAGCAGCAACCAAAGCCTCAACAGCAGTTTTAACTTTCTCAGCCTCAGCAATAGTAGTTTGAACAGCTTGCTGGGCTAATCCAGCTTGAGTATTAGCTTGAGTAGCAGCAGTTTGAGCGGCAGTAGCTTTAGCAGCAGCAGCAGCAGCAGCAGCAGCAGACTGAGCTTCTTTAGCCTTAGCTGTAGCATCTGAAGAAGTATCAGTTATAGCGGTAACTAAAGCATTAGCAGCTTCTTTAGCAGCAGTAGCTTTAGTAGAAGTGTCAGTAGCCTTAGTAGAGGCATCATCAGCATTAGATTTAGCAGTATCACCAGCAGTGTTAGCTTTTCCAGCCTCTGAAGAAGCTTTAGTAGCAAGAGCCTTAGCAGCTTCAAGCTGAGCTTGTCTAGCAGCAGTAACAGTAGCAGCCCTAGCAGTTTCAGCAGCTTGCTGAGCATTCTTAGCATTTTGAGCAGCAGCTTCAGCTGCATTCTTAGCATTTTCAGCTTTTTTAGCTTCACTAGCAGCATTTTCAGCAGTTTGAGTGGCGGCAGTGAGAGTAGCAGCAGTATTAGTAGCTTCTTGAGCAGCAGTCTTAGCTTTTTCAGCCTCAGTCTTAGCATTTTCAGCAGCTGTAGCAGCTTGCTTAGCTTCTGAGGCCTTATTAGCAGCAGTTTGAGCCTCATTCTGAGCTTGCGTAGCAGCAGTTTGAGCAGCTTGAACTTCAGAAGAAGTTAAACTTTGAACAGAATTAAAAGCAGCTTGAGCCTCATTATTAGCTTTGGTCGCGGCATCTTTAGCTTCATTAGCTTTTGTAGAAGCTTCACTTGCAGTGTCAGAAGCAGTATTAGCTTTTCTGGCATCATCAGTAGCCTTAGCAGCAAGAGCTTTAATAGCTTCAGTCTGAGCTTGTTTAGCAGTAGCTTCAGCAGCTTTTTGAGCATTTATAGCCGCATCCCTAGCAGCTTCAGCCTCAGTCTGAGCTTCCTTAGCTTTTGTAGCTTCAGTAGCAGCATTTTCAGCAGCTTGAGTGGCGGCATTAACAGTATCAGCAGCTTCAGCTGTATTCTGAGCTTGTGCAGCAACTTGCTTAGCAGCTAAAGCCTTGCCGTAAGCAGTCTGGGCTTCTGTAGCTTTATTAGTAGCGATTTGAGATTGAGCAACTGCAGTATCAGCAGCATTTTTAGCTTGTGCAGCAGCAGTTTGAGCAGCTTGAACTTCAGAAGAAGTTAAATTTTGAACAGCATCAGCAGCATTTTTAGCTTGAGTATACGCAGTAGTGGCAGTTTCTTTAGCTTGTTCAGCGGTATTTTTAGCATTTTCAGCATCAGTAGCAGCTTGCTTAGCTTTCCCAGCTTCAGTAGCAGCCTTAGCAGCAAGAGCTTTAATAGCTTCAGTTTGAGCTTTAGCTTGAGCTTGTTTGGATTTGTTTAAAGCATCTGTAGCAACAGTTTGAGCTTGTTTAGCATAATTAGTAGCAGCTTCAACTTTAGTCTTAGTTTGAGTTAAAGCTTCAGGAGTAGTAGCTTCAGAAACAGCCTTAGTAGCATCAGTTACAGCTTGAGTAGCAGTCTGAAGAGCAGCATTAGCATCAGAAACAGATTGAGTGGCACTAGTAAAAGTAGCGGCAGTCTTATCAGTTAAGGGTTGAATAATATTACTAGCTTGGGTAACAGTAGCGGAAGCGTTATCGACAACACTCTTAGCAGCAGAGATAGAAGCCTTAAGTTCTTCTTTAACTTTATCATTAGATTTTTTATATATAATTGCTTTATAATTTTTTACAAAAGTTTTGTCCTCTATTGTATAAGTGACTGGAATAGTAGCCTCATAAGTATTTTCATCATCTTCATTTTTTTTGAAAGAAACTGTAGTTGGAACAGTTGGGGTAGGGATATTTTTGTAAGTATCCTCATCGTCATCTGGAATTACTCTATTAAATTCTACAGTTATACCTAATTCAATACTCTCATCAGCAACTTCATTTTTTAGATTCGGATTTTCTGCAGAGCCAAATATTATTGTTTGACTTAAATTATTGACAGTTTGAGCAGTAACATCAGAATTAACTAAAAATTTAACATTATCAGCCTTAATTGCAGTTTCAGAAGCCTTAATACCATCGGGAGCTCTGAGAGCTATAACTCTGTATTTTTTAATTGAACTGTCTTGATCAGCTGTAACAGTATATTCTACACCTGATTGTGATAAGTCAAAAACATTTTCATTAATGGTGATTTTTCTAAGCTCTTGAGGGGAACTATTTTCGGGGTTTATAGTAGTATTTTCGGATATCTCAATAGTAGGTTTAAATTCTTTAGTGTCAACACTTACACCATGAGGCAATAATAAAACATAGATTTTTTGCCCATTCGATTCAATAACTTCGGCATTTATATCAACACTACCTATTCTGGGATTTTGAGATACGTCTAATTTTAGACTGATTATCTCTTTAGGAATTGTGCTTTGAGAATTTTCTTCATCGGGAATGACTTTGTTCTTATCACATGAAAATGTAAAAAGAATAGACAATATGAATAGAAATACTTTTTTTAATTTAAAAATCTTCATAATTCAACATTATTTGAGTTAGTTTCAAGCTACTAAGATAGCTTATATTTATATAAACGTTGAGAAAGAAATATTAATAGAATTCAGTTTTTCAGAAAAACCTGATTTAATGGCATTAAAAAAGGGGCATAAAAACACCCCTTTTTTTGAAAATTAAAATATTTTGAATCTATCCCATATGGTTATGAAATCGTAATAGCATCAATGGCTGTCTTAGCAGCATCAATAGCTGTCTTAGCAACATCAATAGCCGCCTTAGCTTCTTTAGCTTTATTCAAAGCTTCCTCAGCAGCTTGTTTAGCAGTCCTTGCTTGAGTAGCAGCTTGTTCGGCAGAAGTCTTAGCTTCATTAGCCTTATTAGCAGCATCAGCATCAGTAGGTGTAATAGTATCAACAGCAGTTTTAGCTAAATTAGCTTTTTCAGTAGCAGTATCCGTAGCAGATTTAGAAGCTTTAGCTTTAGTAACAAGATCAGTAGCAGCAGTTTGAGCTGCTGTAGCCTTTTCCAAGGCAGTCTGAGCAGCACTCTGAGCTGCGGTAGCTGTAGACTTAGCAGTATCAAGGGAAGTGCTAGTTAAAGCAGCAACCAAAGCATTAACAGCAGTTTTAACTTTTGCAGCCTCCTGAGCAGCAACCTGAGCAGCATCCTTAGCTTCTCCAGCCTTAGTATCAGCATCAGTAGCAGCATCCTTAGCTTCTCCAGCCTTAGTGTCAGCATCAGTAGCTGCGTCCTTAGCAGCAGTAGCGTCTGCAGTACCTGTACTTAGGGCAGTAACTAAAGCATCAGCAGCTTCTTTAGCGGCAGTAGCTTTAGTAGAGGCATTATCAGCATTAGATTTAGCAGTATCAGTAGCAGTTTGAGCAGCTGTAGCAGCAGTGCTGGCTTTTTGAGCTTCATCAGAAGCTTTGGCAGCAAGAGCCTTAGCAGCTTCAAGATGAGCTTGTCTAGCAGCAGATCTAGCCGCATCCCTAGCAGTTTCAGCAGCTTGCTGAGCTTGTTCAGCCTCAGTCTTAGCATTTTCAGCTTTTGTAGCTTCAGCGGCAGCAGTTTGAGCAGCTTGAGTGGCGGCAGTAACAGTATCAGCAGTAACAGCTGTATTCTTGGCAGCTTCAGCAGCATTCTTAGCATTTTCAGCAGTTTGTTTAGCTTGTTCAGCCTTAGCAGCAGCAGCTTTAGCAGCTTGAGCCTGAGTAGAAGCAATGCCAGCTTGAGTAGTAGCAGTATCAGCAGAATTTTTAGCAGCTTGAACATCAGAAGAAGTTAAACTTTGAACAGCACCAGCAGCAGTTTGAGCTTGAGTAGACGCAGTAGTGGCAGCGTTTTTAGCTTGTTCAGCAGCATCTTTAGCAGTATTAGCAGCTGTAGCAGCAGTTTGAGCTTTCCCAGCTTCAGCAGTGGCTTTAGCAGCAAGAGCTTTATTGGCAGCAGTTTGAGCTTTTTGAGCTTCAGCAACAGCTGTATCCCTAGCAGCTTCAGCAGCTTGTTGAGCAGTCTGAGCAGCAGACTTAGCTTGTTCAGCTTTTGTAGCTTCAGCGGTAGCAGTATCAGCAGCTTGAGTAGCGGCAGTGAGAGTAGCAGCATCAGCAGCAGCTTGAGCTTGAGTAGACGCAGCCTCAGCAGCATCTTTAGCTTCTCTAGCCTTATCAGCAGCAGTCTGAGCTTCTGTAGCAGCTTGCTGAGCTTCCCCAGCCTTAGTAGCAGCAGTTTGAGCATCTTGCTTAGCTTGTACAGCAGCAGTTTGAGCAGCTTGAATTTCAGAAGAAGTTAAACTTTTAACAGCATCAGCAGCGGCTTGAGCTTGAGTAGACGCAGTAGTGGCAGTATTTTTAGCTTGTTCAGCCGTATTTTTAGCATTTTCAGCTGCTGTAGCAGCAGTTTGAGCTTTTACAGATTCTTCAGTAGCCTTTTGAACAGCAGAAGCTATAGCATCAGTCTGAGCTTTAGTGTCAGCAGCAAGCTTAGCGGCATCAGCAGCACTCTTAGCAGTATCAGCCTTAGTTTTAGCGGCATTAGCTGCGGCAGTAGCATTATTAATTTTAGTCTTAGCTTCAACCAAAGTTTCAGGAGTAGTAGCTTCAGTCACGGCCGTAGTAGCATCCGAGACAGCAGTAGTAGCATCAGCGATAGCTTTAGTAGCAGTAGCAAGGGCAGTCTGAGCGGCATTTTTTTCAGTTAAGGGTTGAATAATATTACTAGCTTCATTAGCGACAGCACTAGCTTCTCCAATTTTAGCTTTAGTAGTAGCTATAGAAGCCTTAAGTTCCTCTTTAACTTTATCATTAGATTTTTTATATATAATTGCTTTATAATTTTTTACAAAAGTTTTGTCCTCTATTGTATAAGTTATTGGAATAATAGCTTCATAAGTATTTTCATCATCTTCTTTCTTATTGAAAGAAATTGTAGTTGGAGTAGTTGGAGAAAGGATATTTTTGTAAGTATCCTCACCGCCATCTGGAATTACTCTATTAAATTCTACAGTTATACCTAATTCAATACTCTTATCAGCAACTTCATTTTTTAGATTCGGATTTTCTGCAGAACCAAATGTTATTGTTTGACTTAAATTATCGATGTTTGGAGCAGTAACATCATAATTAACTAAAAATTTAACATTATCAGCCTTAATTGCAGTTTTAGAAGCCTTAATACCATCGGGAGCTCTGAGTGCTATAACTCTGTATTTTTTAACTGAACTGTCTTGATCAGCTGTAACAGTATATTCTACACCTGATTGTGATAAGTCAAAAACATTTTCATTAATGGTGATTTTTCCAAGCTCTTGAGGGGAACTGTTTTCAGGGTTTATAGTAGTATTTTCGGATATCTCAATAGTAGGTTTAAATTCTTTAGTGTCAACACTTACACCATGAGGCAATAATAAAACATAGATTTTTTGCCCATTCGATTCAATAACTTCGGCATTTATATCAATACTACCTATTCTGGGATTTTGAGATGCGTCTAATTTTAGACTTATTATTTCTTTAGGAATTGTGCTTTGAGAATCTTCATTTTCAGGAATGACTTTGTTCTTATCACATGAAAATGTAAAAAGAATAGACAATATGAATAAAAATACTTTTTTTAATTTAAAAATCTTCATAATTCAACATTATTTGAGTTAGTTTCAAGCTACTAAGATAGCTTATATTTATATAAACGTTGAGAAAGAAATATTAATAGAATTCAGTTTTTCAGAAAAGCCTGATTTAATGGCATTAAAAAAGGGGCATAAAAACACCCCTTTTTTGAAAATTAAAATATTTTGAATCTATCCCATATGTTATGAAATCGTAATAGCATCAATAGCTGTCTTAGCAACATCAATAGCCGCCTTAGCTTGTTCAATAGCATTTTTAGCTTCAGTAGCTTTATTTAAAGTCTCAGTAGCAGTACTCTTAGCAGTGCTAGCGTCAGTAGCAGCTTGTTCAGCTGCATTCTTAGCTTCATTAGCCTTATTAGCAGCATTAGCATCAGTAGGGTTAATGGCATCAACAGCAGATTTAGCTAAATTAGCTTTTTCAGCAGCAGCATCAGCAGCAGATTTAGCGTCTTCAGCTTTAGCAACAAGATCAGTAGCAGCAGACTTAGCAGCTGTAGCCTTTTCCAAGGCAGTTTGAGCAGCAGTCTGAGCTGTGGTAGCTTTTTGGAGAGCATCATTAGCAGCATCGCTAGTTAAAGCAGTAACCAAAGCCTCAACAGCAGTTTTAACTTTTTCAGCTTCAGTACCAGCAGCTGTAGCAGCAGTCTGGGATAATTCAGCTTGAGTAGCAGCAGTATCAGCAGCAGATTTAGCGTCTTCGGCTTTAGTAACAAGATCAGCAGCAGCAGACTGAGCTTCTTTGGCCTTAGCTGCAGCATCTGGAGAAGTATCAGTTATAGCGGTAACTAAAGCATCAGCAGCTTCTTTAGCAGCAGTAGCTTTAGTAGAAGTGTCAGTAGCCTTAGTAGAGGCATC
>NZ_AP014564.1:600000-838807 GCF_002369955.1 Ichthyobacterium seriolicida | reverse complement strand
TTCCATCTCTGGGTGACTCTCACGTATTTTGATAATTATTCGCTTTAAAATACTCACATACCATTTATTAGAATGACTATTTCCTGGGCGGAGTACAGGAAGGATAATCTGTCCTGTTTTTCCATCATGAAAAAATAGTTCATTGTACATGAATTGACTATAATAACCGTTAAACATTGACAATTGTTGACTGCCATGAGTTGGATCATCAGTTGAATCTACGTCAATAACTATTCTCTTACGATCAGATAAACTTGAAACATATTTGTATAACCACGCATCACAAAACTTAAAAAACAGCTTGTTTGTCAAAGCTATTCTCAAATCTTGATATAGTAGGTTGAGAAGCCAAATCACCTTGAAGAACATCTTTGAATAAAGGATCGTTATGTAAATGATTAACATCATTGGCGTCTTCATAGCCTAACATGATCATATAAACCCTTTGTTTTAACTGTTGCTTTCTGGTATAAGTAATAAATCTAGAGTCTCGAGTATCAGGCAAAAGTTTACTGTAATAATGAATCAATCTATGATCTCTTTCTAGTTTTTCAAGCATGATTAAAGATCCATCAGAGCTAATTTCTGATGATGAAAAAGTTAACTCAACAGAAGTTTTCCCTCTATAAAATAATGTGTTTTTATTCCTCATTTTTGGGCTATATTAAAGTATGTTTCTTTGGACTTTAATGCCTTAAAATTAACACTTTATGCGCAATATTTAAAGGGTAACTATGAATAATCTGGGTTAATGTGATTTACTCCTTTAGCAAATTCATTTTCACTATGTTTTACTCTATAATGCCTCTTATAACCATAGTTTACCAAGCCGTCATAAGACTTAAATCCATCAGTATAAATTGTACTTTCTTTACTTGCTCTGCTCTCTATAATAGGCATTATTACTGATGATGAGCAGTTTTTTACAATTTGTGTATAAACTTTACCCTCTCTTTTTAACATACCAAATACTGGAACTTTTCCTCCTGATCCTCGTCCCCTTTTTCCCCTAACTCGTTTAGCTCCAAAATAACTCTCATCTAATTCTATTTCCCCTTGATTAAAGGGACTTTCTTCTTCGCATTTTTGAACAATTAACAAACGTAATTTGTCAAAAATTTTGTTGATAGTATAACGACTTACATTAGTCAATTTACTAACTTTTTTCGCTTCAATATTTAGGCAAAATAACCGTAAAATAGACCTGAATTTTGCCTCAGAAATTCTTGAACGAATTATATACTTGTTTTTCATAGATAACATAAGGGTTTACACGCATGTAAATTTACCTTAAGTTGTCTTGAACCTTTTTTTTTGCAAAAAAAAATCAAATTTCTAATAAAATAACCTCATGAGCATGCAAGTACTCACCCACCCACTATCAGCCTTAAACCTAAATAATTTTACTTCTTTAAAGTATTTTTATTAATCAAACTCAGGTTAAAAACATCAATCCTAGATTTATACGAGTCATTTTTAAATGATTGAGGCATTCCTTTTTTATAAAAAAACGATGATTTTTTTACCTCTAAAAGCACTAACTTTGCCAGCCTATACCCTTTTATTTTAAAGAAAAAAAATATTTCCTATTAAAAAATAATCATGAATATATCTGTAGAAAACGACATTAAAAATTCAACGTCTACCATAAGTATGACTCTTTACAAAGAAGATTACCAAGAGGCTGTATCTAAAGTGTTGCAAAGCTATAGGAGACAATCTAATGTTCCAGGTTTCAGAAAAGGACATCTGCCTATTAATATTATTGAGAAAAAATACGGCAAACACGCCCTGATAGAAGAGGTAAATAAAATACTGAGTGTAGAACTAGACAAATACATAAAAGAAAACAACATTGACGTTTTAGGTAATCCTATTCTATTAGAAGATAATATCAACTGGGATAGTGATATACTAGATTTTAGATTTGAAATAGCCTCTGTTCCAGGGTTTGAATTGGTCATGCCAAAAGATGGAAAAATAACTAATTACAAAATAAAAGTCTCAGAGGAAGATATAGATAAACGAATCGAAGAAATCGCTTTGATGTACGGCAAAGGCCAACCCACAAAAGAGATAAATAACAAAACAATAGTAAAGGGGATCATCTCGTGGAATACTGATAAAAATCATTCTGTGGAGTCTACTATTTTTATGAGCAATCTAATTGAAAAAAGAATAAAAGATTTTGAAGGTGCAAAAGTAGGAGCCCTCATACACTTAGAAACAGAAAACCTCTTCAAAAACGAAAACCATCTCGCAATAGCACTAAATAAAAAAAATGAAGAAATAGACGATATAATAGACGATATTTCGACTATAAGCCTAGAAATAAAAGAGCTGTTAATACATCAACCTGCTGAAATTGATAAAGATTTACTAGAAAAAATCTATCCAGATAAATCAGTCTCTGACATAGAAGGCCTTAAAAACAAAGTCATTGAAGAATTTGAAAATTACTACAAGACTACTAGTGATATATACTTATTTAATCAAGTGATAGAATACATAACTGAAAGCACTAAAATATCCCTACCAAAAGACTTTTTGATAAGGTCATTAAAATCAAACACTTCAGATGATTTAACCGAAGAAGAAATGTTGTCTCTTTATGAACGAGAAAAAATTAGTATAAAAAATAATCTGATATTTGATGCTATAGCAAAAAAATACGATATAAATGTCTCTATAAATGAAGTAAAAGATCACTTTAAAGATAATATACTAAAAATTATGGGAGGCGATCTTGCAGATGATCAAAATAATCAAGATATGATAGAAAACATGATAAAAAGAATTATGGAAGATCAAGAAAAAGTAAATTCTGTTTCTATTAAAATTTTTAACGAAAAATTATTAACCAGTTTCAATGAAAACTTAAAATTCAAAGAGAGTAGTTTAGAATACAAAGACTTTGTAGAAAAGGTGAAAAAGTAAAAATAGGTATATCTCTCCGTTACTATAAAAATTTATGAACAACGACGAATTCAGAAAATATGCTACAAAACACCTAGGTATTTCTAGCATGAAATTAGATCAGTATAGCTCTATTTATTCTAGCTATATATCCCCTACAATTATAGAGGAAAGACCCATGAACATAGCTTCTATGGATGTCTTTTCACGACTGATGATGGACCGAATTATATTCTTGGGAACGACTATAAACGATCACGTATCTAATATAATACAAGGGCAGTTACTTTTTTTAGAATCTATAGATTCTGGCAAAGACATACAGATATATATCAATTCCCCTGGGGGAAGTATTTATTCTGGATTAGGAATTTATGACACTATGCAAATAGTAAAACCTGATATAGCTACTATATGTACTGGCATGGCCGCTTCTATGGCCGCTGTGATCCTATGTTCGGGACAAGCAAAAAAAAGATTTGCATTGAAACACTCTCGTGTTATGATTCATCAACCCATTGGCGGAATTCAAGGCCAAGCCTCTGATATTCAAATTACTGCTAATGAAATTCAAAAATTAAAAGAAGAGCTGTATTCTATTATTTCAAAACACTCGGGAAAAAAACAAAAAGAAGTATCTAAAGATAGTGATAGAGACTATTGGATGACATCCACCCAAGCAAAAGAATACGGAATGATAGATGAAATTCTAAAAAAAAGAACTGATTAAAAATGTCAACAGATAAAGAAAATACATACTGTTCTTTTTGTGGAAAAAAACAAGAAGAAGTAGAAATACTCATAACTAGTCTAGAAGGTCATATCTGCAATGAATGTGTACAGCAAGCTCATAATATTATACACAATACCATAAATGAAGATGAAAATGATCAAACTTCAGTGTCTGAAGAAATTAAAGACCTGAAAATTCCTAAGCCGAAAGAAATAAAAGATTTTCTAGATGAATACGTAATCGGACAAGATAATGCTAAAAAAACTATATCTGTAGCTGTTTATAATCACTATAAGAGAATTAATCAAAAATCAGATGAAGACAGCATTGAAATACAGAAGTCTAATGTCATTATGGTCGGTGAGACAGGCACTGGAAAAACACTTATAGCTAGCACTATAGCAAAATTATTAGATCTTCCCTTTGCGATTGTCGACGCTACTGTATTGACCGAAGCTGGATATGTAGGTGAAGACGTGGAAAGCATATTATCTAAACTATATCAATCTTCCAATTACAATATAGAAAAGACAGAAAAAGGGATCATATTCATAGATGAGATAGACAAAATAGCAAGAAAGAGAGATAATCCATCTATAACTAGAGATGTATCTGGAGAAGGAGTTCAACAAGCATTATTAAAACTCTTGGAAGGCTCTAAAGTAAACGTTGCTCCAGAGGGAGGAAGGAAACATCCAAATCAAAAATTTGTACAAATAGATACTTCTAATATATTATTCCTATTAGGTGGCGCTTTTGATGGCATAGACAGAACTATCTCCAAAAGATTGAATATGTCTTCCATAGGATATAGTAATAATACTGCTGATAAAAAGAGTATAGACAAACAAAATATAATGAATTATGTGTCTCACCAAGATTTAAAATCTTTTGGACTCATACCGGAACTAGTAGGGCGTATGCCTGTACTCACAAGCCTTAATCCCTTGGATATGGAAGCTTTAAAACTCATTATCACCCAGCCGAAAAACTCTATTTTAAAGCAGTATAAAAAACTATTTGAAATGGATGAAATAGATTTAAAAATAACTCCAGATGCCATAGATTATATAGTGGGTAAAGCTTTAGAATACAAGCTGGGAGCTAGGGGTTTGAGAACCATATTTGAAAGGATATTAATCGATGCGATGTTTGATATGCCTTCTGAAAAGAAGAAAAATAAAAGCTTGAACATAACTAAATCTTATGCCGAAAAAAAAATTAATTCAGACATAGATATGCTTAAATCTGCCTGAGATTTAGGATTTTAGAACTTCTCATTTCGTTTTACAACGACACAGAATCAGTCTATCACAAGAAAAGAAGAAGCTGCCTCAAAACCGAAGCAGCTTTTTTTTGTTTGAAAGTGTAGTTTTTTACCTGTTGGTTTATCTCACTAACTGATTTATAATCAAATAGTATGAATGCAAATTTCAGGGACTACAAGCAACAACAAAATTGGCTTTTTCCACCTAGTATCGAAGAATTGATTCCTGCAGATCATCCTGTGCGAGTTGTCAATGGCATGATTGAACAGATGATGCTCAAAGTTTCCGTAGTAAAAAACTCAAGACCATTTTTAAAGACACAAGAATATAATGCGTAATAGACTCAACAGTAATGAAAGGCAAAATAAACGTAAAAAAAAACTGATGTAGAACCTGTCTTCAGACATATCAAATTAAACCTAAATTTCAAGAAGTTTAAACACAAAATGAAAAAAGCAGAATTAGAATTTAGATTATATGCTTTGGAACACAATCTTCTAAAAAAGGTGTCATAAAAAGGCCCTTCCTTTTAAAAATAAAATGTAGGGCTATAAATACTAAAAATTAAAAAGCCGCCTCATCTCATCAATGAGACGGCTTCTTCTTTTCAGTTTTAGATTAAAGTTGAATAATAATTATATATTATTATGAACTAGCTTTAGTTACAGTAACCTTATAAACTTTTGTCATACTCTCTGCACCTGTTACTGTATAATCAACAGTAGTACTCTCGTCAACAGTAAACTCCTTAGAAGTTCCACTAGTGGGATCAACAGTAGCACTATCCCCTCCAACCTCAATTGTAGGAGTTAGCTGTATTGGGCTTTCCGACACCTCTTTAGGAACTACTAATTTTATAGTATTATCCTCATGGTTAATTGTTCCGACAACTTCAGTAGTTATACCCGTATTAGTTCCACTACTGCTATCAGCAACAGCAAACTTAAAACTACTAATATATGGCCCTTTAACTGCTGTTACAGTGTACTTTGAAGTAGAACCTAAAGCAGTTGTTAGAGTAAATGTTTTATGGCTTTCACTACTAATATCTCCAGATATCTCTTGACCACTAGTTGGACTTACAGTATATCCATTGTTATTAGGCTCGATAGTAGGTGTTAATCCTGTTAAAACAATATCAGTGCTATGGTTAGCAACATTATAAGGAAACTTTAATTTTATTGTTCCAGTATTGCCACCATCAGTAGGATGAGTTAATGCAGCATCTACCTCAGCTGCAATGCCTTTTTCAGGCTTAGCCCCTATTTTAAAGCTTGTCAATTGTGGCGCTGCTTCTTTAGTTAAATTAACTGTATAGGTTTTAGTAAAATCAGATAAATGTTCATTCTGAACTGTAATAGTTTTAGAATAAGTAGAACCACTAGAGGGAGGAGAATCAAAAGTTATATCTATAATGGTAGTTGAAGAGTTAATATTATTTCCAGAAATAGAAGCTTTTAATAATTTTGTTACATCAACTGTATTAGCAACTGTAATTGCTATTGTTCCATTTGTTGATAAAGTACCTTGAGTAATAGCCGAAGCGGTATAGTAAGTTGGATTAGTAGGAAACCCAGCATCTGTATTCTTATTCTTTTCAAACTTAAACTCCGTTATAGCAGGCTCTTTATAAACCTTCACTTCATAAACTTTCCTTCCTCCAGCAGAATCTACTACGCTGTATTCTTTAGGAGTACTATGAGAATTATCGAAATTATTAGGGGTATTAGCTGCTTCAGTAGCAGTCCCCTTATACACTGTAGCTCCAGAAGAAGTTGTAACAGTCGGAGTTAACTCACCAATCTCTGCATCATGAGGAACTTTAACAATTATCTCTCCCGGCGTGTCTCCAGAATTATGCGTAATAGTCCCTGTAATAGGATTATTCCCAAGATTTTTATTATTATTAGGAGAAGCAATAGCAAATATAAAATTCTGTATCTGAGGTTCAGCGTTTGGAGTTACAGTTACAGTGTAATCGCTTGTAGTTCCATCCTGAGCTGTTACAGTATAAGTTTTTGAACTACTAAAATTTTGTTCTGTATTAGCATCTGTTTCTTGTCCTTTTATAGTAACCTTAGAGCCGTTATTGCCTAATACTTCAGGAGTTAAAGCCGTGACAACTGCATCATGTGGAACCTTTACTGTTATAGTATTATCACGTATAACACCTTCTACATCCTGAACAATTTTTTTACCAGTATCAGTTTTAAACTTAAAGGACTTCATCTTAGAATTCGAAGATTTTACAATTACACTATATGCTTTGGTAGTACCATTTTCAGCCGTTACAGTATAAGTTTTAGCTGTACCATAAGTAAACTCAGTTTCTACTTTAGATGCTGGATCTACTGTGGCACCTGGAGACACTACTATTTCAGGACTAAGACTTACAGTAGTCTGATCTTCCCCATCTAATACTATTGTATAATCACTTCCACTATTTGTCGGACTTATTGTCATATCTGCTGTAATCTTTGAACTAAGAGAAGTATGATCTGCCTGTTTAATTGTAAAAGAAGTAATATCTGTCGCTGCACTTAACTCACCTATGGTTACTTTATACTTTCTAGTAGTACCATCTTGAGCTGTTACAGTATAATCTACAGCTGTACCACGAGTGAAATTTTGAGGGGCTAAACTAGCTGGACTTACTATGGCACCAGCACTAATATCTATAGTAGGTTTTAAACCATTTAAATCTGTAATACTAACTGGAATTTTTGCAATAGTTACAGTTACGTCTTCATCTCCTGTAGGGGTGGTTATAGTTCCCGCTGAATAATCAGTACTACCAAAGCCCTTATCAGTATTTACAGAATGTTTAAATGTAAAAGAAGTCATACTCTTATCATTAGAAAGGTTCTTAGTAACAGATACTGTATACTCTTTTGTTTGACCATCTTCAGCTGTTACAGTATAAACTTTGTTATTATTAGTATTATAATCATGGGGCGCAATTTCTGGACTTATAGTAGCTCTTTCATGCTTAGTTATAGTAGGAATTAAAGCTGTTATAGTTGCTGCAGTAGATGCTTTTACCTTTATAGTTCCGTCATCATCACTAATTGTAATATTAGCCGCTCTACTTTCTACAACAGTAGAAGATCTAGTTAATTTTAGACCAGTATTACTATTATTGCTAGTATCTTTTGTGAAAGAGAATACAGAAATTATATTATTAGAAGATAAATCTTTGATATACTTTACTACATAAACCTTTGTTGTTTTTCCATCTGCAGCAGTTAATGTGTAATTAACTGTAGTTGTAGTAATGCTAGTGCCAGCAGAGTCAGCAGTAGTAGAAATTAGTTCTCCCGAAGAAATACTAGCCCCTGTATGAATTATTGTAGGGTTTAACGCTTCGTCTAAAGTAGCAGCATCAGATATATGTAATGTTATAGTATTAGCTTCATCGGCTTCAGTAATTTGCCCCTCTCTATCTCCAAAAATCTTAGTTTCATTTTTAGACTTCTCTAATTTAAAAGAACTAATAGAACAATCACTAGCTAAAGCTTTAGTTATATAAACAGTGTAATCTTGAGACTTGCCATCTTTTGTTACAGTAAAGACCTTTTTATAACGTTGAGGAGAAGGCTTTTTGGTAGTTTTCTCATCCGCCCCTTCAGTAGTAGCTTGTTCTTCAATAGATTCTTCTACAACTTCTTCAAAATTAATTTCTTCACCACTAGCAGGAGATATGGTAGTCCCTTCACATGGGGTTATATTGAACTTTAAGCCATCTAAAACAGCTGTATGAGGAACTGTTAACGATATAGTATAATTCTCAGCATCTATCTCACAGTCTATATTAGAACCTAAATTTTTTCCCTCATTTTCGGAATTTAGTAATTCAAATGATTTTATACATACATTTAAATCGTCTTCTATAATATTCTTTTTATCACAGGAGAAAATAATTACCGACAACAATACAAAAGAGAAAATAATACTCTTTACAAAATAATTTTTCTTCATTTTTTTTAAAAAATAATTAATTACAACTTGCCAATAGCTTTGAATATCAAAGTATCAGCCACAAACTTCATTTTAATTCTTCCCCTAAATAGAGAGAAGTGAATATCTTAGCTAAGATAATAGTAATTATTTGAATAGTGTTTTTTTATATAAACAAAAACAGACAGCCGTATAATTGACTGTCTGTTCCTAGATTAAGAGTGAAATAATTATCTAACTAGCTTTAGTTACAGTTACAGTATATCTTTTAGTAAAAGATGTATCAGTAGAATTTTTTACTGTATAAGTAACAGAAGTATTTCCGTCAGGAGTAAAAGAATATTCATTCCCGCTAGTAATAGCATTAGAAGTACCAGCAGTACAATTATCCCCTCCAACCTCAATTGTAGGAGTTAAAGTTACTGTATTAGGACTAGCACCTGTATCCATCGTCACATCCTTAGGTAATTCTAACTTTATAGTATTATTAGCATGATCAATTACCCCCTCAACATCAGTAGCACCTAGATTTTTACCAGTATTACCGCTAGTATCTTTTCCAAACTTAAAACTGCTAATAAAAGGCCCTTTAACTGCTGTTACAGTATATTCTGAGGTAGAACCTAGAGTAGTTGTTAGAGTAATTTTATTACCCCTAGTACTAATATCTCCTGATATCTCTTGACCACTAGTTGGACTTACAGTATATCCATTGTTATTAGGCTCGATAGTAGGTGTCAATCCTGTTAAATCAATTTCATTGCTATGGTTAGCAACTTTATGCTCAAACTTCAACTTTATTGTCCCAGTATTATTACCACTAACAGGCTGAGTTATTTCACCAATTACCTCAGCTGCAATACCTTTACTTTCAGCAGCTGTTATTTTAAAACTTGATAAAACTGGTGCTGCTTCTTTAGTTAAAGTTACAGTGTACTCTTTTTCAAATGAAGTTAAATCCTTATTCGCAACTTTAATAGTTTTAGAATAAGTAGAACCACTAGTAGGGGAAGAACCAAAAGCTATATCTATAGTGGTAGGTGAAGCGCTAATATTATCCCCAGTAATAGAAGCTTTTAAATTTGTTACGTTAACTGTATTAGCAACTGTAATTGCTATTGTTCCATTTTGTAATAAATTACCTTGAATAATAGCGGAAGACTCAGCAGTATACGTCTTCCCATCAGGGAAACCGCCATCTGAATTATTCTGACTCTTCTCAAACTTAAACTCCGTTATAGCAGGCTCTTTATAAACCCTCACATTATAAACCTTTCTCCCTCCAGCAGAATCTACTACGCTGTATTCTTTAGGAGTACTGTGAGAATTATCGAAGTTATTAGGGGTATTAGCTGCTTCAGTACCAGTCCCCTTATACACTGTAGCTCCAGAAGAAGTTGTAACAGTTGGAGTTAATCCAGTTAAATCTGCATTATGAGGAACTTTAACGATTATTTCTCCTGCACTACCTTGATCACCATTCTTAATTTCAACTACAGGAGTTCCAAGGTTTTTAGAAGTATCACTAAATGTAAAATCAGTTATCTTAGGCTCTGCTTCTTTAGTTACATTTACAGTATACTCAGTTTTATTTTTCCCATCCTGAGCTGTTACAATATATTTTACACCACTGCCAAAATTCTGCTCTGTAGTAGTAGCTACTGGACTAACACTAGCCCTGTTATATAATACCATTTCAGGGATCAAAGCAGTAACATCTGTATTATACGGAACTTTTACTGTTACTGTTTTAGCGCTATGATCTATAGCGCCTTCTACATCCTGAACAATTTTTTTCCCACTATTATCACTTTGCTTAAACTTAAATGATTTCATCTTAGAATTAGAAGACTCTACAGTTACACTATATTGTTTGGTAGTTTGACCATCCTCAGCTGTTACGGTATATACTACAGCTGTACCATAAGTAAACTCAGTTTCTGCTTTAGATGCTGGGCTTACCGTAGCTCCTGGAGATAATGTTATTTCAGGTTTTAGATTCACACTAGTGTCACCTTCTCCATCTAATGAGATATCTATTTTATGAATACTCCCGTTACTTGATATAATTCCTGAAACCTCAGTTCCTGAAGTTAATCTTACCTTGGAGCTATCTGTATTGTCTTCCTGTTTAATTTTAAACGAAGTAATCTCTGCTACATTACTTAATGCACCTATAATCACATTATATCTTCTAGTAGTACCATCCTGAGCTGTTACAGTATATACTACTGCTGTACCACGAACAAAATTCTGAGCCTCTTCACTCGCTGGACTTACTGTAGCACTAACACTAAGCTCTATAGTAGGTTTTATATCTGTTAGTATAACAGTATGTGGCATTTTTGCAATATTTACAGTTACATCGCTATCTCCAGTAGTAACAGGCATACTGGCTGCTGAATAATCCGTACCACCAAAGCTCTTACTAGAATTTTCAGAATCCCTCAATGTAAAAGAAGTTATACCCTTATCATTAGATAATGTCTTAGAAACAGACACTGTATACTCTCTTGTTTGACCATCTTCAGCTGTAATGGTATAAGTTTTCGTATCCGCATAATTATGAGCTGCAATTTCTGGACTTATAGTAGCACTAGCATGCTTAGTTATAGTAGGAGTTAAAGCTGTTACATCTGCTGCATTTGATACCTTTACTGCTATAGTTCCAGCAGCGCTATCAGTATTATTAGTAATTGTAACATCAGCTGTTCTGGCCCCAGCAGAAGACCTAGTTAATTTTAAACCAGTATTATTGGTGGTGTCTTTTGTAAATGAGAATACAGAAATCTTATTGTTTGAAGATAAGTCTTTGATATAGCTTACTTTATAAACCTTTGTTGTTTTTTCATCTGCAGCAGTTACTGTATAATTTACTGTCGTTGTGGTAATACTGTTTTCAGTAGTAGAAACTAGTTCTCCTGAAGTAATACTAGCTCCTGTATGAGCTATAGTAGGCTTTATCTCATCTAAAATAGCTGCATCAGATACATTTAATGTTATAGTATTATCCGTTTCACTAATAACACCCTCTCTATCTGCAAAAATCTTACCATCATTCTCAGTCTTCTTTAATTCAAAAGAACTAATAGAACAATAACTAGCTAAAGCCTTAGTTATATAAACAGTATAATCTTGAGACTTATCACCTTTTGTTACAGTAAACACCTTTTTATAACGTTGAGTAGAAGGCTTTTTACTAGTTTCCTCGGCAGACCCTTCAGAAACATCCTCAGTAGTAGCTTCTTCTACAACGGCTTCAAAATCAACTGCCTCACCACTAGCAGGGTATATGGTAGTCCCTTCACATGGGGTTATATTAAACTTTAAACCATCTAAAACAGCTGTATGAGGAACTGTTAATGATATAGTATGCTCTTGAGCATTTATCTGACAGTCTATATTAGACTCTAATTTTTTCCCCGCATTCTCAGAATCAAGAAGGGAAAATGATTCTATACATATATTTAAATCGTCTTCTATAATGTTCTTTTTATCACAGGAGAAAATAATTACCGACAACAATACAAAAGAGAAAATAATACTCTTTACAAAATAATTTTTCTTCATTTTTTTAAAAAAATAATTAATTACACCTTGCCAATCGCTTTTAATATCAAAGTATCAGCCACAAACTTCATTCTAATTCTTCCCCTAAATAGAGAGAAGTGAATATCTTAGCTAAGATAGTAGTAATTATTTAACTGTGCTTGTTTATTAACCTGGATCATTCATAATCGTATGAATTTTCAGGTTAAATTTATCGTTTCTGTTCAGTACTTATAAGTAATTGCTAATCTAACTCGGATTATAAATAATGTGTTTTTATTCCTCATTTTTGGGCTTTATCTAAAGTGGTTGATTGTGGGTAAAGCCCCTTAAAATTAACACCTTATGCCTAAATTGAAGTATAACTATGAATAATACGGGGTAAGTATTAGTAACTACATAAAAAAACAAAAACAGACAGCCATAATAACAGCTGTCTACTCTTAGATTAAAATTGAAATAATAATTATCTATTATTATGAACTAGCTTTAGTTACAGTAACCTTATAAACTTTTGTCATACTCTCTGCACCTGTTACTGTATAATCAACAGTAGTACTACCATTAGGAGTAAAAGACTGAGCAGTTTCGCTATCAGGAGAAGAAGTAGTAACACTATCCCCTCCAACCTCAATTGTAGGAGTTAGCTGTATTGGGCTTTCCGACACTTCTTTAGGAACTTCTAATGTTATAGTACCAGCAGCATGATCAATTGTTCCGACAACATCATCAGAACCTAGATTTTTATCACTATTATTAGCAGTTTTAAAGTCAAACTTACTAATATAAGGCCCCTTAACTGCTTCTACGGTATATTCTGAGGTAGAACCCGTAGCATCTTTAGTTAAAGTAAATTTTTTACCGTCAATACTTTCTGAATCTTCTAAAGGAATATTAGGAGTCAAAGTGTGTCCATCAACAGGAGCGATGGTATAACTTAATCCCTTTAAATCAAAAGCATGTTCATTATTCTTTGGAAATTTTAACACCATCTTCCCACCCTTTCCATCACTATTACTAGGATGCGTAAATTCAGCACTTACATCATTTTGAATACCTTTACTACCACTAGCAGCTATTGTAAACCCTGTTAATTGTGGAGCTGCTTCTTTAGATACAGTTATAGTATACTGTTTCCTAAAATCAGGTAAATCATTATGTGTAACTTCAATAGTTGCAGAATAATTAGAAGTACCACTAGTAGAGGTAAAAGTTATATCTACAGGATTAGTAGCGTTAGTATTATTCCCTGTGATAGTAGCTTTTAAATTTGTTACATCAACTGTATTAGCAACTGTAATTGCTATTGTTCCATTTTGTAATAAATTACCTTGAGTAATAGATGAAGTAGTATATTCAGTTGGTTTATCAGGAAAACTAGCTCCTGAATTTTCAGTTTTAGTAAACTTAAAGCTTGTTATAGCAGGCTCTTTATAAACCTTCACGTTATATACCTTTCTTCCCCCAGCAGCATCTACTGCACTATATTGTACATCTGCTGTAAGAGAATTAGTAAAATCATTAGAAGTATTAGCCTCAGTACTACTAGCTCCTCCTTTATACACTGTAATGTTAGAAGCACCTGCAACAGTTGGAGTTAAATCGGTTAAGGTGGCATCATGAGGAACTTTAACAGTTATAGTTCCAGAACTATGATCGATAGTTCCTGATATATCATTTCCAAGATTTTTACTATTGTTAGAAGCAGTCATAAACTTAAATGTCTCTATCTGAGGAGCAGCATTTTGAGTTACAGTTACAGTATACTCAGTAGTGCTTTTTCCATCCTGAGCTGTTATAGTATATATTACACCACTACTAAAATTTTGCGCTGTAGTAGCTCCTCCTGAAGGGCTGGTAATACTAGCTCCGTTATATAACAGTATTTCAGGGGTCAAAGCAGTAACATCTGTATTATACGGAACTTTTACTGTTATAGTATTTCCAGATATACTATTAACTACAATATCTTGAACAATATTTTTACCACTATTAGCACCATTTTTAAAGGCAAAAGATTTCATCTTAGAATTCGAAGACTTTACAGTTACACTATATACTTTGGCAGTACCATCCTCAGCTGTTACAGTATAAGTTTGAGCTGTACCATATGTAAATGTAGTAGGCGCTTTAGATGCTGGATTTACTGTAGCGCCTGCAGATAATGTTATTTCAGGACTAAGACTCACAGTAGAATTATCTTCTCCATCTAATACTATTGTATAATCACTTCCATTATTTGTAGGAGTTATTGTCATATCTGTAATACTTGGAGTAATAGAAGTATGATCTGTTTTTAATATTCTAAAAGAAGTGATATCCGCTTTTACATCTAATGTAGGAATAGTTATTTTATAATTCCTAGTAGTGCCGTCCTCAGCTGTTACCACATATGTTTTTTCATCACCACGGTTAAAATTCTGCTCTATTTGATTTGCTGGATTTACTTTAGCATTACTATCACTAGTCACTATAGTAGGCTTTAGATCATCTAAACTTGTAACACTAGCTGGAATTTTAACACTCACATTAACATCCCCATCTCCTGTAGGGGTGATTATAGTTCCCGCTGAATAATCCGTACCACCAAATCCCTTACTAGAATTTACAGAACTCTCAAATTTAAAAGAGGTTATTTCTTTTGTATTAGACAAACTTTTAGCAACAGACACTGTATACTCTTTTGTTTGACCATCTTGAGCTGTAATGGTATAAGTCTTAGGAGTTGCATAATTATGAGCGTCTTCAGTTGGACTTATAGTGGCTCTTTCATGCTTAGTTATAGTAGGAATTAAGTTTGTTATATCTGCTTCTGTAGATACTTTTACTGATATAGTTTCAGTATTAGTGTTATTATTACTAATTACAACATCACCAGGTCTAGCCCCAGCAGAAGATCTAGTTAATTTTAGACCTGTATTAACACTATTGCTATCATCTTTATTAAACTTAAACTCAGAAATTCTATTATCAGAAGATAAGCTTTTGACATATTTTACCGCATAAACCTTTGTTGTCTCTCCATCTGCAGCGGTTACTGTGTAATTAACTGTAGTCGTATTATTACTTGGCTCAGTAGTAAGCCCTCCTGAAGCAATACTAGCTCCTCCAGTATGAGCTATTGTAGGATTTAGCTCAGTTAAAATAGCAGCATCAGATACGTGTAATGTTATTGTATTAACTCCATCAGTTTCACTAATAACACCCTCTCTATCTGCAAAAATCTTACCTTCATTATTAGTCTTCTCTAATTTAAAAGAACTAATAGAACAATCACTAGCTAAAGATTTAGTTATATATACAGTATATTCTTGTGATTTTCCTTCTTTTGTTAAGGTAAACACCTTTTTATAACGTTGAGAAGAAGACTTTTTAGGAGCTTCCTCAGAAACCTCAGCAGAAACTACTTCTTCAGTAGATTCTTGAACTTCTTCAAAATCAACTTCTTCACCACTAGCAGGGGATATGGTAATCCCTTCACATGGGGTTATATTAAACTTTAAGCCATCTAAAACAGCTGTATGAGGAACTGTTAATGATATAGTATGCTCTTGAGCATTTATCTGACAATCTATATTAGACTCTAATTTTTTCCCCGTATTCTCAGAATCTAATAAGGAAAATGATTCTATACATATATTTAAATCGTCTTATATAATGTTCTTTTTATCACAGGAGAAAATAATTACCGACAACAATACAGAAGAGAAAATAATACTCTTTACAAAATAATTTTTCTTAAACATAATTTTAGTAATATGATTGGTTAAAAAAACAACAATTCTCTAAATACCATAGCATTCAAAGTATTAGCAATAAGACTTATCCTACTCTCTACCCCAAAAGACAGAAAACAAAATATCTTAGCTAAGATAGTAGTAATTATTTAACTATGCTTGTTTATTAAGTAATAATAAATACAGAAAAAAAAAATAGACAGCCATAATAACAGCTGTCTGCTCTTAGACTAAAGTTAAAATAATATATCTATTAGTCCTAACTAGTTTTTTTTGTTACAGTAACTTGATAAGTCTTCTCCATATTATCTGCACCTGTTACTGTATACTGAGTTTCACTATCCAAAGTAAAAGTTTGCTCAGTCCCACTAGGAGAAGTAACACTAGGACTACCATCCCCTCCTAATTCAATTGTAGGAGTTAGAGTTATTGTATTACCACCACTCGAATCCATCGTCACATCCTTAGGTAATTCTAACTTTATAGTATTATTAGCATGATCAATTACCCCCTCAACATCAGTAGCACCTAGATTTTTACCAGTATTACCACTAGTATCTTTTCCAAACTTAAACGACTTAATAAACGGACCTTTAACTGCTGTTACAGTATAAACACTTTTAGAACCTGTATCAGTTTTTGTTAGAGTGAATGTTTGATTATGAATACTTTGCCCGTCTGTTAAAGGAGAAGTAGGAGTTAAGGTGTGCCCAGTATCAGGCACACTAGTATAACTTAAATTTGTTAAATCAATATCAGTGTGATGAGTAGCAACTTTATGATCAAACTTTAACTTTATTATCCCAGTATTACTACTATCACTAGGATAGGTAAATTCAGCACTTACCTCATCTTTAATCCCTTTACTTTCATCAGCTGTTATTTTAAACTCTGTCAATTGCGGCGCTGCTTCTTTAGTTAAATTAACTGTATAGTTTTTAGTAAAACTAGATAAATGTTCATTCTGAACTGTAATAGTTGCAGAATAAGAAGAAGAAGCACCACTAGTGGTAAAATTCAAAGCAGTAGGAGTAAATGTAGAACCAAGATTACTGCCAGTAATAGTAGGAGTTAAGGACGCCACATTAACCGTATTAGCAACTGTAATGGTTATGGTTTTACCTGTCTCATTAACTGAACCAACATATGTTTTATTAGCAGGAAAATCAGTATTACCTGTATTCTTATTCTGTTCAAACTTAAACTCCGTTATAGCAGGAGCTTTATAAACCTTAACATTATAAACCTTTCTTCCTCCAGCAGGCCCCACTGCGCTATATTGTACAGGAGTTGAATGAGAGTTGCTAAAATCAGTAGAAGTGTTAGCTACTTCAGTACCAGAATCCCCTTTATATACTTGAGTATTAGCCAAAGCAGAACTGTTAGTTGTGACAGTTGGAACTAATCCATTTAAATCTGCATCATGAGGAACTTTAACAATTATCTCCCCTGCAGTAGTTCCAGAATTATGTGTAATAGTCCCTGTAATATCTCCTCCAAGATTTTTACTATTGTTAGAAGCAGTCGTAAACTTAAATGTCTCTATCTGAGGAGCAGCATTTTGAGTTACAGTTACATTGTAATCGCTTGTAGTTCCATCTTGAGCAGTAACTGTATAAGTTTTTTGACTACTAAAATCTTGCGCTGTATTAGCTTCTCCTCCTGTTTTAAATGTAACCGTAGAGCCATTGTTTCCTAATACTTCAGGAGTTAAATTAGTAAGTACTGCATCATGCGGAACCTTTACTGTTACTGTATTATCATTTATAGTACCTTCTACCTCTTGAACAATTTTTCCAGTATTCTGATTAGTTCCATCACTAGTTTTAAACTTAAATGATTTCATCTTAGAATTCGAAGACTTTACAGTTACACTATATGCTTTGGTAGTACCATTTTCAGCCGTTACAGTATAAGTTTTAGCTGTACCATAAGTAAACTCAGTTTCTGCTTTAGATGCTGGATCTACTGTGGCACCTGGAGACACTACTATTTCAGGACTAAGACTTACAGTAGTCTGATCTTCCCCATCTAATACTATTGTATAATCACTTCCACTATTTGTCGGACTTATTGTCATATCTGCTGTAATCTTTGAACTAAGAGAGGCATGATCTTTTGTTAATATTTTAAAAGAAATAATATCTGCCGCTGCACTTAACTCACCTATAGTCACATTATATCTTCTAGTAGTACCATCTTGTGCTGTTACAGTATAATCTACAGCTGTACCACGAGTGAAATTTTGAGGAGCTTCATTTCCTGGATTAACCGAAGCATTAGCGCTAAATTCTATACTAGGCTTTAGACCTGTTAGTGTAACAGCATTTGGAATTTTAACACTTACAGCAACATCGTTATCTCCAGTAGAAGTTATAGTCCCTGATGGATAATCATTACTACCAAAGTTCTTATCAGGATTTTGAGAATTCTCAAATTTAAAACTACTTATCTCTTTAGCATTAGAAAGGTTCTTAGTAACAGACACTGTATACTCTTTTGTTTGACCATCTTCAGCTGTAATGGTATAAGTTTTCGAATCCGCATAATCATGAGCTGCAACATCTGGACTTATAGTAGCATTTTCATGCTTAGTTATAGTAGGAATTAAGTTTGTTATATCTGCTTCTGTAGATACTTTTACTGATATTGTTTCAGCATTAGTATTACCACTACTAATTGTAACATCACTAGCTCTAGCCCCAGTAGAAGACCTAGTTAATTTTAGACCAGTATTACTATTATTGCTAGTATCTTTTGTGAAAGAGAATACAGAAATTCTATTATTAGAGGATAAGTCTTTGATATATTTTACTACATAAACCTTTGTTTTTCCATCTGCAGCGGTTACCGTGTAATTAACTGTAGTTGTAGTAATTCTAGTGCCAGCAGAATCAGCAGTTTCAGTAGTAATAAGCTCTCCCGAACTAAAACTAGTTCCTGTATGAACTATTGTAGGGGTTAAACCATCTAAAGTAGCTGCATCAGATACGTGTAATGTTATAGTAGAAGGCTCATTATCAGTAGACTCAGTAATATCACCCACTCTATCTGCAAAAATCTTACCGTCATTATTAGTCTTCTCTAATTTAAAAGAACTAATAGAACAGTCACTAGCTAAAGCTTTAGTTATATAAACAGTATAATTTTGAGACTTACCATCTTTTGTTAAAGTAAATATCTTTTTATAACGTTGAGTAGAAGGTTTTTTAATAGTTTCCTCATCCACCCCTTCATTAGTAGCTTCTTCCTCAATAGATTCTTCTACAACTTCTTCAAAATTAACTTCTTCACCACTAGCAGGGGATATAGTAGTCCCTTCACATGGGACTATATTAAACTTTAATCCATCTAAAACAGCTGTATGAGGAACTGTTAACGATATAGTATAATTCTCAACATCTATATCACAGTCTATATCAGAACCTAATTTTTTTTCTTCATTTTCAGAATCCAGCAAGGAAAATGATTCTATACATATATTTAAATCGTCTTCTATAATTTTCTTTTTATCACATGAGAAAATAATTACCGATAACAATACGAAAGAGAAAATAACACTCTTTACAAAATAATTTTTCTTAAACATAATTTTAGTAATATGATTTGGTTAAAAAAACAACAATTCTCTAAATACCATAGCATTCAAAGTATTAGCAATAAGACTCATCCTACTCTCTACCCCAAAAGACAGAAAACAAAATATCTTAGCTAAGATAGTAGTAATTATTTAACTGTGTTTCTTTATTAATAACATAAAAAATAAAAACAGACAGCCGTATAATTGACTGTCTGTTTAGAATTGAAAAGTGTATTATAAATTATTCAGTGCTTGCAGCTTTTTTAGTTACAGTTACATTATATTCTTTAGTAAAAGATGTATCAGTAGAATTAGTTACTGTATACTTAGCACTCCCACCAGTGAAAGTATGAGGAGTCGCTCTAGCAGGATCAACTGTACCATTTTGCACTTCAATTGTCGGAGTTAGCTGTATTGTTGTTAATTCTTCCGTAACTGTACTAAGAAGTTCTAGTTTTATAGTATTATCGCTATGATCAATTGCGGCTACAACATCTTCAGTTATACCTTTCGCACTATTACCACTAGTATCTTTTCCAAACTTAAAACTGCTAATAAAAGGCCCTTTAACTGCTGTTACAGTATATTCTGAGGTAGAACCTAGAGTAGTTGTTAGAGTAAATTTTTTACCTTCAATACTTTCTAATTCTCCTATAGGAGAATTAGGAGCCAAAGTATGTCCATCAACAGGAGCGCTAGTATAACTTAATCCTGTTAAAGTAATTTCATGCTGATTCCTCTTAGGAAACTTCAACTTTATTGTACCAGTATTATCAGTACTAGGATGAGTTAATTCAGCAGTTACCTCATCTTTAATCCCTTTACTTTCATCAGCTGTTATTTTAAACTCTGTCAACTTCGGCGCTGCTTCTTTAGTTAAATTAACTGTATAGGTTTTGGTAAAATCAGATAAATATTGATTTGCAACTGTAATAGTTGCAGAATAGGTAGAAGTACCACTAGTAGAAGTAAAAGATGTATCTATAGTAGTAGTTGAAGGGTTAATATTATTTCCAGAAATAGTAGCTTTTAAATTTGTTACATTAACTGTATTAGCAACTGTAATTGATATTGTTCCATTTTGTAATAAATTACCTTGAGTAATAGTCGAAGACTCCGCAGTGTACGTCTTTCCAGTAGGAAAACCACCATCTGAATTATTCTGACTCTTTTCAAACTTAAACCCCGTTATAGCAGGCTCTTTATAAACTTTTACATTATAAACTTTTCTACCCCCAGCAGGTCCTACTGCACTGTATTTTACAGCAGTTGTATGAGAAGAGCTGAAATCAGTTGAAGTAGTAGATGGAGTAGTTCCAGATTCTTCCTTGTATATTTTAGTTTCAAAAGCAGCGGTAGCAGCTGTAACAGTTGGTACTAACCCAGTTAAAGTAGCATTGTAAGGAACTTTAACGATTATTTCTCCTTCACTACCTTGATTAAATTCAACTACAGGAGTTCCAAGATTATTACCAGAATCATTACTAAATGTAAAACCAGTTATCTGAGGCTCATCATACTTGCTAACTTTTACAGTGTAATTACTTGTAGATCCATTTTGTGCTGTTATAGTATATATTACATCACTACTAAAATTTTGCTCTGTATTAGCATCTGTATTTTGCCCTTTTATGGTAACCTTAGAGCCGTTATTGCCTAATACTTCAGGAGTTAAAGCTGTGACAACTGCATCATGTGGAACTTTTACAGTTACTGTTTTAGCATCATGATCTATAATTCCTGTTACATCTTGAACAATTTTTCCAGTGCTCTGATTAGCCCCATCTGCTTTAAACTTAAACGACTTCATCTTAGAATTCGACGACTTTACAGTAACACTATATGTTTTTTTAGAACCATTTTCAGCTGTTACAGTATAAGGTACAGCTGTACCATAAGTAAATTGCGTTTCTGTTCCAGAAGTTGGGCTTACCGTAGCTCCTGGAGAAACTACTATTTCAGGGTTCAACTTTACAGTAGTATCATCTACTCCATCTAATACTATCATCATATCTACTGTAATACTTGGAGCAATAGAAGTACCATCTTTTTCTATTTTAAACGACGTAATCTCTGCTACATTACTTAATGTACCTATAATCACATTATATCTTCTAGTAGTACCATCTTGAGCTGTTACAGTATATACTACTGGCGTACCACGTGTGAAATTTTGAGGAGTTTGATTTTGTGGATTAACAGAAGCATTAGCGCTAAATTCTATAGTGGGCTTTAGATCATTTAAATCTGAAACCGTATGAGGAATTTTTGCAATATTCACAGTTACATCAGCATCTCCAGTAGCTGCAGGTATACTAGCTGCTGAATAATCTTGGCCAAGAGGCTTCTCAGTATTTACAGAATTCTCAAATTTAAAACTACTTATCTCTTTATCATTAGAAAGGTTCTTAGTAACAGACACTGTATACTCTTTTGTTTGACCATCTTGAGCTGTAATGGTATAAGTCTTAGAAGTTACATAATCATGAACGCCTTCAGATGGACTTACAGTGGCATCTTTATGCTTAATTATAGTAGGAATTAAAGCTGTTATGGTTGCTGCAGTAGACACTAATACTGATACTGTTTCAGTACCAGTATTAGTGTTATTATTACTAATTACAACATCACTAGCTCTAGCCCCAGCAGAAGACCTAGTTAACTTTAAACCAGTGTTATTAGTATCTTTTGTGAAAGAGAATACAGAGATTCTATTATCAGAAGATAAGTCTTTGATATATTTTACTGCATAAACCTTTGTTTTTCCATCTGCAGCTATTACTGTATAATTAACTGTAGTTGTTGTAACGCTGGCGCCCAAATCATCAGTAGAAGTAGTAGAAACAGGATCTTCTGAACTAAAACTAGTTCCTGTGTGAATTATTGTAGGGGTTAAGTCATCTAAAATTGCAGATTCAGAAACGTGTAATGTTATAGTAGAAGGATCAGTATCAGTAGATTCAGTAATAACACCCTCTCTATCTGCGAAAATCTTAGTTTCATTTTTAGATTTTTCTAATTTAAAACTACTAATAGAACAATCACTAGCTAAAACTTTAGTTATATAAACAGTGTACTCTTGAGATTTTCCTTCTTTTGTTAAGGTAAACACCTTTTTATAACGTTGAGAAGAAGGCTTTTTCGTAGTTTCCTCGGCAGCCCCTTCAGAGACATCCTCATTAGTAGCTTCTTCTACAACAGCTTCAAAATCAACTGCCTCACCACTAGCAGGAGATATTGTAGTCCCTTCACATGGGGTTATATTAAACTTTAAGCCATCTAAAACAGCTGTATGAGGAACTGTTAATGATATAGTATGCTCTTCAGCATTTATCTGACAGTCTATATTAGACTCTAATTTTTTCCCCGCATTCTCAGAATCAAGAAGGGAAAATGATTCTATACATATATTTAAATCGTCTTCTATAATGTTCTTTTTATCACAGGAGAAAATAATTACCGACAACAATACAAAAGAGAAAATAATACTCTTTAAAAAATAATTTTTCTTAAACATAATTTTAGTAATATGATTGGTAAAAAAAACAACAATTATCTAAATACCATAGCATTCAAAGTATTAGCAATAAGACTTATCCTACTCTCTACCCCAAAAGACAGAAAACAGAATATCTTAGCTAAGATAATAGTAATTATTTAACCGTGTTTCTTTATTAATAACATAAAAAATAAAAACAGACAGCCATAATAACAGCTGTCTGCTCTTACATTAAAGCTCAAATACCCCTATCCGCTAGAACTAGCTTTACTCACTGTTATCTTATAAGTTTTAATCATCCCATCTGCACCTGTTACTGTATAATCAACAGTAGTACTATTGTCAACAGTAAACTCCTTAGGAGTCAAACTAGCTGGCTCAACATTCGCGTTATCTCCTCCAACCTCAATTGTCGGAGTTATGGTTACTGTATTGCCACCTGAATCCATAGTTACTCCACTAGGAACTTCTAATTTTATGGTATTTTGAGCATGATCAATTGTCCCGTCAATATCAGCATCGCCTAGATTTTTACCAGTATTACCAGTAGTATCTTTTTTAAACTCAAACTTACTAATATAAGGCCCTTTAACTGCTTCAACAGTATAAACCCTTTTAGAACCTGTGTCAGTTTTTGTTAGAGTAAATTGTTGATTATTAATCTCTCCAGTTACTGCAGCATCACTAGCTGGACTTACAGTACAACCTTGAGGAGAAGTTATGGTAGGCGTTAATCCCGTTAAATCAAAAACATGTTCATTATTCTTATGAAACTTCAACTTTATTGTACCAGTATTACCAGTGCTGGTAGGATGCGTAAACGTAGCACCTACCTCAGCTGCAATACCTTTATTAGTATTAGCAGTTATTTTAAATTCTGTCAACTGCGGCGCTGCTTCTTTAGTTAAATTAACTGTATAGGTTTTGGTAAAATCAGATAAATATTGATTTGCAACTGTAATAGTTGTAGAATAGGTAGAAGTACCACTAGTAGAAGTAAAAGACGTATCTATGGTAGTAGTTGAAGGGTTAATATTATTTCCAGAAATAGTAGCTTTTAAATTTGTTACATTAATTGTATTAGCAACTGTAATTGATATTGTTCCATTTTGTAATAAATTACCTTGAGTAATAGCCGCAGACTCAGCAGTATAGGTCTTTCCAGCAGGGAAACCAGTATCTGAATTAGCACTCTTCTCAAACTTAAACTCTGTTATAGCTGGCTCTTTATAAACCTTCACTTCATAAACTTTTCTTCCACCAGCAGAATCTACTACGCTGTATTCTTTAGGAGTACTTTGAGAATTATCGAAATTATTAGAGGTATTAGCTGCTTCAGTAGCAGTCCCCTTATACACTGTAGCTCCAGAAGAAGTTGTAACAGTCGGAGTTAACTCACCAATCTCTGCATCATGAGGAACTTTAACAATTATCTCTCCCGGCGTGTCTCCAGAATTATGAGTAATCTCACCTATTATATCAGTACTACCAAGATTTTTACTATTGTTAGAAGCAGTCGTAAACTTAAATGTCTCTATCTGAGGAGCAGCATTTTGAGTTACAGTTACATTGTAATCGCTTGTAGTTCCATCCTGAGCTGTTACGGTATATTTTACTGTGTTACTATCACTAAAATTTTGCGCTGTAGTAGCTTCTGGACTAACGCTAGCCCCGTTATATAATACTATTTCAGGGGTCAAAGCAGTAACATCTGCATTATACGGAACATTTACTGTTACTGTTTTAGCAACATGATCTATAGTTCCTGTTACATCTTGAACAATTTTTTTACTACTATTATTTCCAGTGTCTTTCTTAAACCCAAACGACTTCATCTTAGAATTTGAAGACTTTACAGTTACTTGATATGTTTTTTGAGAACCATTCTCAGCTGTTACAGTATAAGTTTGAGCTGTACCATATGTAAACTCAGTCCCAGCTCCAGAAGCTGGATTTACTGTAGCTCCTGCAGAAAATTCTATTGCGGGTTTTAGATTTATACTATCATCACCTTCTCCATCTAATGAAATAGTTATTGTATGATTACTTCCGCTATTTGATATAACTCCTGAAACCTCACTTCCTGTCATTCTAACTTCATTAGGAGTAGTATGATCTGACTTTTTAATTATAAAAGAAGTAATATCTGCCGCTGCACTTAACTCACCTATGGTTACTTTATACTTTCTAGTAGTACCATCTTGAGCTGTTACAGTATAAATTTTTTCCTCACCACGTGTGAAATCCTGCGCTATCCCATTTCCTGGACTTACTGTAGCATTACTGTTACTAAGTACTATACTAGGTTTTAGGCCTGTTAAATTTGTAATAGTATGCGGCATTTTTGCAATAGTTACAGTTCCATCCTCTTCACTAGAAGGATTATTTATAGTGCCATCATAATCCTGACTATTAAAGCTCTTATCAGTATTTTGAGTGTACTCAAATTTAAAAGAAGTCATATTCTTGTTATTAGACAAATCCTTAGCAACAGACACTGTATACTGTTTTGTTTGACCATCCTGAGCTGTAATGGTATAAACTTTAGTGCCATTATTAGTGCTATAATCATGAACGTCTTCAGCTGGACTTATAGTAGCTCTTTCATGCTTAGTTATAGTAGGAATTAAAGCTGCTACATCTGCTGCAGTAGACACTTTTACCTTTATGGTTCCATTAGTGTCATTAATTTCAACATCACCTGTTCTACCTTCAGCAGTAGAAGACCTAGTTAATTTTAGACCTGTATTATTGGTGTTATCTTTTGTAAATGCAAATGTGGAAATTTTATTATCAGAAGATAAGTCTTTGATATATTTTACTACATAAACCTTTGTTGTCTCTCCATCTGCAGCAGTTACTGTGCAATTAACTGTAGTTGTAGTAATACTAGTGCCAGAATCGGTAGTAGAAACAGGACTTTCTGAACTAAAAGTAGTTCCTGTGTGAACTATTGTAGGAGTTAAACCATCTAAAATTGCAGATTCAGAAACGTGTAATGTTATAGTAGAAGGATCAGTATCAGTAGATTCAGTAATAACACCCTCTCTATCTGCGAAAATCTTAGTTTCATTTTTAGATTTTTCTAATTTAAAACTACTAATAGAACAATCACTAGCTAAAACTTTAGTTATATAAACAGTGTACTTTTGAGATTTTCCTTCTTTTGTTAAGGTAAACACCTTTTTATAACGTTGAGTGGAAGGCTTTTTAGTAGTTTCCTCGGCAGCCCCTTCAGAGACATCCTCATTAGTAGCTTCTTCTACAACAGCTTCAAAATTAATTTCTTCACCACTAGCAGGAGATATGGTAGTCCCTTCACATGGGGTTATATTGAACTTTAAGCCATCTAAAACAGCAGTATGAGGAACTGTTAACGATATAATATAATTCTCAGCATCTATCTCACAGTCTATATTAGAACCTAAATTTTTTCCCTCATTTTCGGAATTTAGTAATTCAAATGATTTTATACATACATTTAAATCGTCTTCTATAATATTCTTTTTATCACAGGAGAAAATAATTACCGACAACAATACAAAAGAGAAAATAATACTCTTTACAAAATAATTTTTCTTAAACATAATTTTAGTAATATGATTGGTTGAAAAAACAACAATTCTCTAAATACCATAGCATTCAAAGTATTAGCAATAAGACTTATCCTACTCTCTACCCCAAAAGACAGAAAACAGAATATTTTAGCTAAGATAGTAGTAATTATTTAACTATGCTTGTTTATTAAGTAATAATAAATACAGAAAAAAAACAGACAGCCGTAATAATAGCTGTCTGTCCTTAGATTAAAATTGAAATAATCCTCTATTTGGCCTAACTACCTTTAGTTACAGTCACATTATAGGTTTTAGTAAAATTTGCATCACTAGAATTTTTCACTGTATACTCAACAGCAGTACTACCATCAGGAGTAAAAGAATATTCAGTCCCACTATTAATAGCATTAGAAGTAGCAACAGCAGTATCCCCTCCAAGCTCAATTGTTGGCTTTAAAGTTACTTTGCCATCTGAATCCATCGTAACCCCACTAGAAACTAGTAATTGTATAGTGCTAGCAGCATGATCAATTGTCCCGACAACATCAGAACCTAGACTTTTTTCACTATTTTGCGAGTTTTCAAACTTAAAACTACTAATATAAGGTCCTTTAACTGCTGTTACAGTGTACTTTGAGGTAGAACCTAAAGCAGTTGTTAGAGTAAATTCTTTTTCATGAATACTACTACTATCCAAAGGAGAGCTAGGAGTCAAAGTATATCCGCCACTACTAGTAGGAGGATTGCTAGTATAACTTAACCCCGCTAAATTAAATTCATTAGCATTATTTTTAGGGAACTTCAACTTTATTGTTCCAGTATTACTACCGTTAGGATGAGTTATAGTAGTAGCTTGAACATCAGCCGTAATGCCATTTGTTGAATTAGCTGTTATAGTGAAACTTGTCAACTGCGGCGCTGCTTCGTTAGTTACAGTTACATTATAGTTTTTAGTATAAGATGGCAAGTGTTCGTTTGCAACTGTAACAACCGTTACAGAACCACTAATGAAATTTAAGTCAGAAATAACAAGATTTGCAGCAATATTATCACCAGTAATAGAAGCTTTTTTTAATTTTGTTACATCAACCGTATTAGCAACTGTAATTGCTATAGTTCCAGATCCTAAAAAATCACCTTGAGTAATAGGCGAAGCAATATATTCAGTTGTTCCACTAGGAAAACTAACCTCTGTATTATCAGTATTAGTAAACTTAAACTCCGTTATGGCAGGCTCTTTATAAACTTTTACAGAATATACCTTTCTCCCTCCAGCAGGACCTACTGCGCTGTATTGTACAGGACTCGTATGAGAATTACTGAAATCATCGCTAGAGTTAGCAGCAGCAGTACTATCAGCCCCTCCTTTATACACCGTAACGTTAGAAGCACCTGTAACAGTTGGAACTAATCCATTTAAATCTGCATCATGAGGAACTTTAACAATTATCTCCCCTGCAGTAGTTCCAGAATTATGTGTAATAGTCCCTGTAATATCTCCTCCAAGATTTTTACTATTGTTAGAAGCAGTCATAAACTTAAATGACTCTATCTGAGGAGCAGCATTTTGAGTTACAGTTACAGTATACTCAGTAGTGCTTTTTCCATCCTGAGCTGTTACAGTATATGTTACAGAACCGCTACTAAAATCTTGCGCTGTATTAGCTCCTCCTGAAGGAGCGGTAACACTAGCTCCATTATATACTTCTATATCAGGAGTTAAACCATTAAGAACTGCATCATACGGAACATTAACCTTTACTGTTTTGTCGGTATCATTTATAGTCCCTTCTACCTCTTGAACAATTTTCCCAGTACTCTGATTATTTCCAGTTGTACTTTTAAAATTAAACGATTCTAACTTAGAATTCGAAGACTTTACAGTTACTCTATATGTTGTTTGCGTACCATTCTCAGCTATTACAGTATAAGTTTGAGCTGTACCATATGTAAACTCAGTCCCTGCTCCAGAAGTTGGGCTTACCGTAGCTCCTGGAGACACTATTATTTCAGGCTTTAGATTTACACTAGTGTCACCTTCTCCATCTAATGAAATAGTTATTGTATGATTACTTCCGCTATTTGATATAACTCCTGAAACCTCACTTCCTGTCATTCTAACTTCATTAGGAGTAGTATGATCTGACTTTTTAATTATAAAAGAAGTAATATCTGCCGCTGCACTTAACTCACCTATGGTTACTTTATACTTTCTAGTAGTACCATCTTGAGCTGTTACAGTATAAATTTTTTCCTCACCACGTGTGAAATCCTGCGCTATCCCATTTCCTGGACTTACTGTAGCATTACTGTTACTAAGTACTATACTAGGTTTTAGGCCTGTTAAATTTGTAATAGTATGTGGCATTTTTGCAATAGTTACAGTTCCATCCTCTTCACTAGAAGGATTATTTATAGTGCCATCATAATCCTGACTATTAAAGCTCTTATCAGTATTTTGAGTGTACTCAAATTTAAAAGAAGTCATATTCTTGTTATTAGACAAATCCTTAGCAACAGACACTGTATACTGTTTTGCTTGACCATCCTGAGCTGTAACTGTATAAACTTTAGTAGCATTATTGCCATAATTATAAGATTCAATAGCTGGACTTATAATAGCGTTTTCATGCTTGGTTATAGTAGGAGTTAAAGCTGTTATGGTTGCTGCAGTAGATACTTTTACTGATATTGTTTCAGTACCAGTATTAGTGCTATTATTACTAATTACAACATCACCAGGTCTAGCAGTATCAGCAGAAGACCTAGTTAATTTTAGACCTGTATTATTGGTGGTGTCTTTTGTAAATGAGAATACAGAAATCTTATTGTTCGAAGATAAGTCTTTGATATATATTACTTTATAAACCTTTGTTGTTTTTTCATCTGCAGCAGTTACTGTATAATTTACTGTCGTTGTGGTAATACTGTTTTCAGTAGTAGAAACAGGACTTTCTGAACTAAAACTAGTTCCTGTGTAAACTATTGTAGGAGTTAAACCATCCAAAGTAGCAGCATCAGATATATGTAATGTTATAGTATTAGCTTCATCGGCTTCAGTAATTTGCCCCTCTCTATCTCCAAAAATCTTAGTTTCATTTTTAGACTTCTCTAATTTAAAAGAACTAATAGAACAATCACTAGCTAAAGCTTTAGTTATATAAACAGTGTAATCTTGAGACTTGCCATCTTTTATTACAGTAAAGACCTTTTTATAACGTTGAGGAGAAGGCTTTTTGGTAGTTTTCTCATCCGCCCCTTCAGTAGTAGCTTGTTCTTCAATAGATTCTTCTACAACTTCTTCAAAATTAATTTCTTCACCACTAGCAGGAGATATGGTAGTCCCTTCACATGGGGTTATATTGAACTTTAAGCCATCTAAAACAGCTGTATGAGGAACTGTTAACGATATAGTATAATTCTCAGCATCTATCTCACAGTCTATATTAGAACCTAAATTTTTTCCCTCATTTTCGGAATTTAGTAATTCAAATGATTTTATACATACATTTAAATCGTCTTCTATAATATTCTTTTTATCACAGGAAAAAATAATTACCGACAACAATACAAAAGAGAAAATAATACTCTTTACAAAATAATTTTTCTTCATTTTTTTTAAAAAATAATTAATTACAACTTGCCAATAGCTTTGAATATCAAAGTATCAGCCACAAACTTCATTTTAATTCTTCCCCTAACCCGCATTATTCATAGTCATACTAAAATAGATTAGACGTGATATTTTTTCCTTAACTTTTTTACTAATCGAAGAGAACTCATCTTCTTTGTCGTTTTTTTGCACCTTTTTTTAGGATGACAATGCTCTTTTTTAGTGTTTTTACATGGTTTTTTAACGACAAGGCGTAACTATCCCAAGGTTGTTCATTTCACAAATAAACAACCGTTACTGGGTAATAATTTCCCGAAATAAACCCTTGTAAACAAAAGATTTAGATAGCTGATAATAGATTCGCCTTTTGGTAATTTTAATCGTTGCTCCTACCTTGAGAAGATAGGTTCTAATCGAACTGATTAACCATTTTTTTGCTACTTCAAATCTTGTTTTCTTTATCTTCTGTTTCAGTAATAAAAACATTTCATAGGCAAGACTACTCATCATAAGTCGAAAAAAATTAGCAAGAAAACTATGATTTGACAAACGATCAGAAAAACACATATTTTTAACTTCTTTTATTCTATTTTCACTTGAATCACCTCTTTTCACATAAAAGTCAAAGTAAATTTCTCTAGCATCCTTTTGGGGAAGATTACTAGAAAAATGCCTTATGTTCATCCCTAATCCTGTACTCTCAACTTTAGAATAGCACTGTTGAGGCTTGTGCCAACTCTTGGCTTTGTACGTAAAACTCATAAAATGTTGGTGCTTCTCTCCCTGATCTAAATACATTTTTTTTACAGCATTTTTTGACCAAGATACCTTTCTTTTTAAAACTTCATTGCTCGCTATGCCTGTCACATATAGTAAATCAAAATCATCTACTAATTGGTAAAAAGGAGCGCAACTAAAGCCGCTATCACTTCTAATAATTATTTCCATCTCTGGGTGACTCTCACGTATTTTGATAATTATTCGCTTTAAAATACTCACATACCATTTATTAGAATGACTATTTCCTGGGCGGAGTACAGGAAGGATAATCTGTCCTGTTTTTCCATCATGAAAAAATAGTTCATTGTACATGAATTGACTATAATAACCGTTAAACATTGACAATTGTTGACTGCCATGAGTTGGATCATCAGTTGAATCTACGTCAATAACTATTCTCTTACGATCAGATAAACTTGAAACATATTTGTATAACCACGCATCACAAAACTTAAAAACAGCTTGTTTGTCAAAGCTATTCTCAAATCTTGATATAGTAGGTTGAGAAGCCAAATCACCTTGAAGAACATCTTTGAATAAAGGATCGTTATGTAAATGATTAACATCATTGGCGTCTTCATAGCCTAACATGATCATATAAACCCTTTGTTTTAACTGATGCCTTCTGGTATAAGTAATAAATCTAGAGTCTCGAGTATCAGGCAAAAGTTTACTGTAATAATGAATCAATCTATGATCTGGTTCTAGTTTTTCAAGCATGATTAAAGATCCATCAGAACTAATTTCTGATGATGAAAAAGTTAATTCAACAGAAGTCTTCCCTCTATAAAATAATGTGTTTTTATTCCTCATTTTTGGGCCTTATATAAAGTCGTTGTTTTTTAGTTAACCCTACTAAAATTAACACTTTATACCCAATATTGAAATATAACCATGAATAATCCAGGCTAAATAGAGAGAAGTGAATATCTTAGCTAAGATAATAGTAATTATTTGAATGGTGTTTTTTTATATAAACAAAAACAGACAGCCGTATAATTGACTGTCTGTTCCTAGATTAAGAGTGAAATAATTATCTAACTAGCTTTAGTTACAGTTACAGTATATGTTTTAGTAAAAGATGTATCAGTAGAATTAGTTACTGTATAATCAACATTAGTACTCCCGTCAACAGTAAACTCCTTAGGATTTCCACTACTAGGAGAAGATACAGCAGTAGCGCCATTTTGTACTTCAATTGTAGGAGTTAGAGTTACTTTGCCACTTGGACTTTCTGTTATATCACTAGGAACTTCTAATTTTATAGTATTTAGAGCATGATCAATTGTTCCGACAATATCAGAACCTAAATTTTTATCACTATTACCATCAGTATCTTTTTTAAACTCAAACTTACTAATATAAGGCCCCTTAATTGCTTGAATAGTGTATTCTGTTTTAGATCCTAAATCAGTTGTCAGAGTAATTTTACTACCAACAGTACTAATATCTCCAGATACCGCTGAAGCAGGAGACAGAGCACATCCTGTACTAGGATTGGTAGTATGAGTATAACTTAATCCTGTTAAATTAAATTCACTTTGATTATTCTTAGGAAACTTTAATTTTATTGTTCCAGTATTGCCATCAGTAGGATGAGTTAATGCAGCATCTACCTCACCTGCAATGCCATTATCAACCTTAGCCCCTATTTTAAACTCTGTCAATTGCGGCGCTGCTTCTTTAGTTATAGTTACAGTATAAGTTTTCTCAAATGAACTTAAATACTTATTTTGAACTTTAACCGTTGGAATACCACTATTGAAATCCATAGAAGTAGATGTAAAAGTACCTGTCTCAGTAGAAACAGTAATACTAGGCTTTAGAGTTGCTAGATTAACCATATTGGCAACTGTGATGGTTATAGTTCCAGTCGTTAAATTAGTATTAGTGATGGTGCCAGTATACGTTTGTCCAGTAGGGAAACCCGTATTATCTGTATTCTCAGTCTGTTCAAACTTAAACGTTTCTATTTTAGGCTCTTTATAAACTTTTACATTATAAACTTTTTTTCCTCCAGCAGGGCATACTGCGCTGTACTCTACAGCAGTTGTATGAGAGCTGCTGAAATCAGTAGGAGTTGTATTAGCCTCAGTACTACTAGCTCCTCCTTTATACACTGTAACGTTAGAAGTGCCTGCAACAGTTGGTACTAACCCAGTTAAAGTAGCATCATGAGGAACTTTAACGATTATATTACTGCCATTAATATGACCTGTAATATTATCACTCCCAAGATTTTTATCATTATTAGGGGAGGCTATAGCAAATATAAAACTTTGTATTTGAGGTTCAGCGTTTTGAGTTACAGTTACATTGTAATCGCTTGTAGTTCCATCTTGAGCTGTTACAGTATATTTTACTGTGTTACTATCACTAAAATTTTGCGCTGTATTAGTTCCTCCTGAAGGATCGGTAACACTAGCTCCGTTATATAATTCTATATCAGGAGTTAAAGCATCAAGTACTGCATCATGTGGAACTTTTACAGTTACTGTTTTAGCATCATGATCTATAATTCCTGTTACATCTTGAACAATTTTTCCGGTACCACTATTACTTCCAGTATCTTTTTTAAACTTAAAAGACTTCATCTTAGAATTCGACGACTTTACAGTAACACTATATGTTTTTTTAGAACCATTTTCAGCTGTTACAGTATAAGGTACAGCTGTACCATAAGTAAATTGCGTTTCTGTTCCAGAAGTTGGGCTTACCGTAGCTCCTGGAGAAACTACTATTTCAGGGTTCAACTTTACAGTAGTATCATCTACTCCATCTAATACTATCGTCATATCTACTGTAATACTTGGAGCAATAGAAGTACCATCTTTTTCTATTTTAAACGACGTAATCTCTGCTACATTACTTAATGTACCTATAATCACATTATATCTTCTAGTAGTACCATCTTGAGCTGTTACAGTATATACTACTGGCGTACCACGTGTGAAACTTTGAGGAGTTTGATTTTGTGGATTAACCGAAGCATTAGCGCTAAATTCTATAGTGGGCTTTAGATCATTTAAATCTGAAACTGTATGAGGAATTTTTGCAATATTCACAGTTACATCAGCATCTCCAGTAGCTGCAGGTATACTAGCTGCTGAATAATCTTGGCCAAGAGGCTTATCAGTATTTACAGAATGTTTAAATGTAAAAGAAGTCATACTCTTATCATTAGAAAGGTTCTTAGTAACAGATACTGTATACTCTTTTGTTTGACCATCTTCAGCTGTTACAGTATAAACTTTGTTATTATTAGTATTATAATCATGGGGCGCAATTTCTGGACTTATAGTAGCTCTTTCATGCTTAGTTATAGTAGGAATTAAAGCTGTTACATCTGCTGCATTTGATACCTTTACTGCTATAGTTCCAGCAGCGCTATCAGTATTATTAGTAATTGTAACATCAGCTGTTCTGGCCCCAGCAGAAGACCTAGTTAATTTTAGACCTGTATTATTGGTGGTGTCTTTTGTAAATGAGAATACAGAAATCTTATTGTTTGAAGATAAGTCTTTGATATAGCTTACTTTATAAACCTTTGTTGTTTTTTCATCTGCAGCAGTTACTGTATAATTTACTGTCGTTGTGGTAATACTGTTTTCAGTAGTGAAAACTAGTTCTCCTGAAGTAATACTAGCTCCTGTATGAATTACTGTAGGCTTTAACGCTTTGTCTAAAGTAGCAGCATCAGATACATGTAATGTTATAGTATTAACCCCATCAGTTTGACTAATAACACCCTCTCTATCTGCAAAAATCTTACCTTCATTATTAGTCTTCTCTAATTTAAAAGAACTAATAGAACAATCACTAGCTAAAACTTTAGTTATATAAACAGTGTACTCTTGAGATTTTCCTTCTTTTGTTAAGGTAAACACCTTTTTATAACGTTGGGAAGAAGGCTTTTTACTAGTTTCCTCGGCAGCCCCTTCAGAGACATCCTCATTAGTAGCTTCTTCTACAACGGCTTCAAAATCAACTGCCTCACCACTAGCAGGAGATATTGTAGTCCCTTCACATGGGGTTATATTAAACTTTAAGCCATCTAAAACAGCTGTATGAGGAACTGTTAATGATATAGTATGCTCTTCAGCATTTATCTGACAGTCTATATTAGACTCTAATTTTTTCCCCGCATTCTCAGAATCAAGAAGGGAAAATGATTCTATACATATATTTAAATCCTCTTCTATAATGTTCTTTTTATCACAGGAGAAAATAATTACCGACAACAATACAAAAGAGAAAATAATACTCTTTAAAAAATAATCTTTCTTAAACATAATTTTAGTAATATGATTGGTTAAAAAAAAACAACAATTATCTAAATACCATAGCATTCAAAGTATTAGCAATAAGACTTATCCTACTCTCTACCCCAAAAGACAGAAAACAGAATATCTTAGCTAAGATAATAGTAATTATTTAACCGTGTTTCTTTATTAATAACATAAAAAATAAAAACAGACAGCCATAATAACAGCTGCCTGCCCTTAGATTAGAGTTGAAATAATCCTCTATTTGGCCGAACTATCTTCTTTTTTAGTTACAGTAACTGTATACTCTTTTTTAAAATCAGAATATGAAGAATTTGAAGATGTTACTGTATACTTAACTTCACCACTAAAAACCCTGGCTGTAACAGCAGGATCAATAGTAGTACTAGTATTTTCTCCCACATCAATTGTCGGAGTTAGCTGTGCTGTAGTTAAATCTACCGTACTAGGCACTTGTAAAGTTATAGTACCAGCAGCATGATTAATTACCCCATTAGCTTCAGCAGTTATACCTGTATTAGTTCCACTACCACTGCTATCAGCAACAACAAACTTAAAACTTTTAATATATGGCCCTTTAATTGCTTCTACGGTATAAACACTTTTAGAACCTGTATCAGTTTTTGTTAGAGTAAATGTTTTATGGCTTTCACTACTAATATCTCCAGATATCTCTTGACCACTAGTTGGACTTACAGTATATCCATTGTTATTAGGCTCAATAGTAGGTGTTAATCCTGTTAAAACAATATCAGTGCTATGGTTAGCAACATTATAAGGAAACTTTAATTTTATTGTTCCAGTATTGCCACCATCAGTAGGATCAGTAAACGTAGCACCTACCTCAGCTGCAATGCCTTTTTCAGGCTTAGCCCCTATTTTAAAGCTTGTCAATTGTGGCGCTGCTTCTTTAGTTACAGTTACAGTATATGTTTTAGTAAGTTCAGGCAAATCCTTGTTTGTAACTGTAACCGTTGGAGTACCACTACTGAAATCCGTAGAAATAGATGTAAAAGCAGTGGTCTCAGTAGAAACAGTAATAGTAGGAGTTAGTTTTGCTACATCAACCGTATTAGCAACTGTGATGGTTACAGTTTTACCTGTCTCATCAACTGAACCAACATATGTTTTATTAGCAGGGAAACCAGTATTACCTGTATTCTCAGTCTGTTCAAACTTAAAGGTTTCTATTTTAGGCTCCTTATAAACCTTTACATTATAAACTTTCCTTCCTCCAGCAGGACCCACTGCACTATATTGTACAGGAGTTGAATGAGAGCTGCTGAAATCAACAGAAGTAGAATTAGCATCAGTAGTACCAGTTGCTCCTTTATATACATTAGTATCAGCCAAAGTAGAAGAAGTTGTAACAGTTGGAGTTAAATCGGTTAAGGTGGCATCATGAGGAACTTTAACAGTTATAGTTCCAGAACTATGATCGATAGTTCCTGATATATCATTTCCAAGATTTTTACTATTGTTAGAAGCAGTCATAAACTTAAATGACTCTATCTGAGGAGCAGCATTTTGAGTTACAGTTACAGTATACTCAGTAGTGCTTTTTCCATCCTGAGCTGTTACAGTATATGTTACAGAACTGCTACTAAAATCTTGCGCTGTATTAGCTCCTCCTGAAGGAGCGGTAACACTAGCTCCGTTATATACTTCTATATCAGGAGTTAAAGCATCAAGTACCGCATCATGCGGAACCTTTACTGTTACTGTATTACCAGTTATACTATTAACCACAATATCTTGAACAATTTTTCCAGCGTTCTGATTAGTTCCATCACTAGGTTTAAACTTAAAAGACTTCATCTTAGAATTCGAAGACTTTACAGTTACACTATATGCTTTGGCAGTACCATTTTCAGCTGTTACAGTATACGTTACAGGTTGACCATAAGTAAATGTAGTTTCTTTCTTAGATTCTGGACTTACTGAAGCGCCTGTAGAAAGTGATATTTCAGGACTAAGACTCACAGTAGAATTATCTTCTCCATCTAATACTATTGTATAGTTTTCATCATCTGACTTAGTCCATTCTATTTCTGATGTAATCTTTGAGTTACCACTATGATCTGAGGGCTTAATTTTAAACAAAGTAATCTCTGCTAGTGCATCTAATGTAGGAATGGTTACATTATATCTTCTAGTAGTACCATCTTGTGCTGTTACAGTATATGCTACCGGCGTACCACGAGTGAAACTCTGAGGAGTTCCATTTGCTGGATTAACCGAAGCATTAGCACTTATTACTATACTAGGCTTTAGGCCTGTTAAATTTGTAATAGTATGTGGCATTTTTGCAATAGTTATAGTTCCTTCCCCTTCTCCAGTAGAAGGATTATTTATGGTGCTATCATAATCCTGACTATTAAAGTTATTCTCAGTATTTTCAGAACTCTCAAATTTAAAACTGCTTATCTCTTTATCATTAGACAAATCCTTAGCAACAGACACTGTATACTGTTTTGTCTGACCATCCTGAGCTGTTACAGTATAAACTTTAGTAGCATTATTCTCATAATTTTCAGCTGTAATTTCTGGACTTATAGTGGCATCTTTATGTTTTGTTATAGTAGGAATTAAAGTTGTTATGGTTGATGCATTTGATACCTTTACTGATATAGTTCCAGTATTAGTATTACCATTACTACTAATTGTAACATCAGCTGCTCTACTTTCTACAACAGCAGAAGATCTAGTTAATTTTAGACCTGTATTACTATCAGTGCTTTTTGTAAACTTAAATTCAGAAATTCTATTATCAGAAGATAAGTCTTTGATAAATATTACTTTATAAACTTTTATTTTTCCATCTGAAGCGGCAACTGTATAATTCACTGTAGTTGTGACTATATTAGTATCAGAAGTAGTGGAAACAGGATCTCCTGAACTAAAACTAGTTCCTGTATGAATTATTGTAGGATTTAGCTCAGTTAAAGTAGCAGCATCAGATACATGTAATGTTATAGTAGAAGGATCAGTATCATCAGATTGAGTAATATCACCCACTCTATCTGCGAAAATCTTAGTTTCATTTTTAGATTTTTCTAATTTAAAAGAACTAATAGAACAATCACTAGCTAAAGATTTAGTTATATAAACAGTATATTCTTGAGATTTTCCTTCTTTCGTTAAAGTAAACACCTTTTTATAACGTTGAGGAGAAGGCTTTTTAGTAGTTTCCTCAAAAGACCCTTCAGAAACATCCTCAGTAATAGCTTCTTCTACAACTTCTTCGAAATCAACTGCCTCACCACTAGCAGGGGATATGGTAGTCCCTTCACATGGGGTTATATTAAACTTTAAGCCATCTAAAACAGCTGTATGAGGAACTGTTAATGATATAGTATAATTCTCAGCATCTATATCACAGTCTATATCAGAACCTAATTTTTTTTCTTCATTTTCAGAATCCAGCAAGGAAAATGATTCTATACATACATTTAAATCGTCTTCTATAATGTTCTTTTTATCACAGGAGAAAATAATTACCGACAACAATACAGAAGAGAAAATAATACTCTTTACAAAATAATTTTTCTTAAACATAATTTTAGTAATATGATTGGTTAAAAAAACAACAATTCTCTAAATGCCATAGCATTCAAAGTATTAGCAATAAGACTTATCCTACTCTCTACCCCAAAAGACAGAAAACAAAATATCTTAGCTAAGATAGTAGTAATTATTTAACTATTTATTATATCAATTAAAAAAAACAGACAGCCCTATAATTGACTGTCTGTTCTTAGATTAAATCTGAAATAATTATCTATTAGTCCTAACTAGTTTTTTTAGTTACAGAAACCTTATAACCCTTCTCCATATTATCTGCACCTCTTACCGTATAATCAACAGTAGTATTACCATCAGGAGTAAAAGCCTGAGCAGTTGGGGTAGCAGGCTCAATAGCAGCACTATCCCCTCCAACCTCAATTGTCGGAATTAGAGTTATTTTATTACTATCACCTGTATCCATCGTCACGTCCTTAAGAACTTCTAACTTTATAGTATTATCCTCATGGTTAATTGTTCCGACAATATCAGAACCTAGATTTTTATCAGTATTACCACTGGTACTTTGTAAAAATTTAAAAGAACTAATATAAGGCCCTTTAACTGCTTGTACAGTATATTCCGAGGTAGAACCTAGAGTAGTTGTTAGAGTAATTTTTCTATTCCCAGTACTAATATTTTCTGATATTTCGCTAGCAGGAGTTAAAGTAAATCCTGTACTAGGACTGCTAGTGTAACTTAATCCCGTTAAATCAAAAGCATGTTCATTATTCTTGTGAAACTTCAACTTTATTGTTCCAGTAGCAGAACCTTCTTCATGAGTTAGGTCAGCAGTTACATTATCTTTAATACCCTTTGCAGTATTAGCATTTATTGAAAAACTTGTCAACTTCGGCGCTGCTTCTTTAGTCACATTAACAGTGTACTCTTTTTCAAATGAAGTTAAATCCTTATTCACAACTTTAACCGTTGGAGTACCACTACTGAAATCCATAGAAGTAGATGTAAAAGTACCTGTCTCAGTAGAGACAGTAATACTAGGCTTTAGAGTTGCTAGATTAACCGTATTAGCAACTGTGATGGCTATAGTTCCAGTCGTTAAATTAGTATTAATGATAGTGCCAGTATACGTTTGTCCAGTAGGGAAACCAGTATTACCTGTATTCTCAGTCTGTTCAAACTTAAAGGTTTCTATTTTAGGCTCCTTATAAACCTTTACATTATAAACTTTCCTTCCTCCAGCAGGACCCACTGCACTATATTGTACAGGAGTTGAATGAAAGCTGCTGAAATCAACAGAAGTAGAATTAGCATCAGTAGTACCAGTTGCTCCTTTATATACATTAGTATCAGCCAAAGTAGAAGAAGCTCCAACAGTTGGAGTTAATCCAGTTAAGTCTGCATTATTAGGAACTTTAACGATTATATCACTACCATTAATCTGACCTGTAATATCATCACTCCCAAGATTTTTATTATTGTTAGAAGTAGTCGTAAACTTAAATGTTTCTATCTGAGGTTCAGCATTTCTAGTTACAGTTACAGTGTAATCAGTTTTACTTTTTCCATCTTGAGCTGTTACAGTATATGTTGCTGAACCGCTACTAAAATCTTGTTCTGTATTAGCATCTTTCTCTTGCCCTTTTATGGTAACCTTAGAGCCCTTATTTCCTAATACTTCAGGGGTTAAAGCTGTGACAACTGCATCATGTGGAACCTTTACTGTTACTGTATTACCAGTTATACTATTAACCACAATATCTTGAACAATTTTTTTGCCAGCATCAGTTTTAAAACCAAAAGATTTCATCTTAGAATTTGACGACTTTACAGTTACACTATATTGTTTGATAGCACCATTTTCAGCCGTTACAGTATAAGTTTTGGCTGTACCATAAGTAAAGGTAGTTTCTGCTCCAGAAGCTGGATCTACTGTAGCTCCTGCAGAAAATTCTATTGCCGGTTTTAGATTTATACTATCATCACCTTCTCCATCTAATGAAATATCTATTTTATGAGTGCCATTAGTATTTGATATATGACCTTCTACCTCTGTCAATCCTGAGGGAAACCTCACGTTAGAATAACCACTATGATCTGACTGTTTAATTTTAAAAGAAGTTATCTCCGCTGTTGCATCCAATGCAGGAATGGTTACATTATAATTTCTAGTAGTACCATCTTGAGCTGTTACAGTATATACTGCCGGCGTACCACGTGTGAAATCCTGCGCTATCCCATTTCCTGGACTTACTGTAGCATTATCACTAAGTCCTATAGTAGGCTTTAGGCCTGTTAAATCTGAAACCGTATGAGGAATTTTTGCAATATTCACAGTTACATCAGCATCTCCAGTAGCAGCAGGTATATTCTCTGCTGAATAATCTTGGCCAAGAGATTTCTCAGTATTTACAGAATTCTCAAATTTAAAAGAAGTCATACTCTTATCATTAGATAATGTCTTAGAAACAGACACTGTATACTCTCTTGTTTGACCATCTTCAGCTGTAATGGTATAAGTTTTCGAATCCGCATAATTATGAGCTGCAATTTCTGGACTTATAGTAGCACTAGTATGCTCTGTAGTTATAGTAGGAGTTAGAGCCGTTATAGTTGCTGCAGTAGATACTTTTACATTTACGGTTCCAGCAGAATTATCAATTGTAACATCGCTTGCTCTATCCCCAGCAGAAGACCTAGTTAATTTCAACCCAGCATTATCGTTATCACTCTTTGTAAACTTAAACTCAGAAATTCTATTATTAGAAGATAAGTCTTTGATATATTTTACTGCATAAACCTTTGTTTTTCCATCTGCAGCAGTTACCGTGTAATTAATTGTAGTTGTATTATTGCCTGTATCAGTAGTAAGCTCTCCTGAAGTAATACTAGCTCCTGTATGAATTATTGTAGGCTTTAACGCTTTGTCTAAAGTAGCAGCATCAGACACGTGTAATGTTATAGTAGAAGGAGTAGTATCAGTAGATTCACTAATAACACCTACTCTATCTCCAAAAATCTTACCTTCATTATTAGTCTTCTCTAATTTAAACGAACTAATAGAACAGTCACTAGCTAAAAATTTAGTTATATAAACAGTATATTCTTGAGATTTCCCTTCTTTTGTTAAGGTAAACACCTTTTTATAACGTTGAGTAGAAGGCTTTTTGGTAGTTTTCTCATCCGCCCCTTCAGTGGTAGCTTCTTCCTCAATAGATTCTTCTACAACTTCTTCAAAATTAACTTCTTCACCACTAGCAGGAGATATGGTAGTCCCTTCACATGGGGTTATATTAAACTTTAAGCCATCTAAAACAGCTGTATGAGGAACTGTTAATGATATAGTATGCTCTTGAGCATTTATCTGACAGTCTATATTAGACTCTAATTTTTTCCCCGCATTCTCAGAATCAAGAAGGGAAAATGATTCTATACATATATTTAAATCGTCTTCTATAATGTTCTTTTTATCACAGGAGAAAATAATTACCGACAACAATACAAAAGAGAAAATAATACTCTTTACAAAATAATTTTTCTTAAACATAATTTTAGTAATATGATTGGTTAAAAAAACAACAATTCTCTAAATACCATAGCATTCAAAGTCTTAGCAATAAGACTTATCCTACTCTCTACCCCAAAAGACAGAAAACAGAATATCTTAGCTAAGATAGTAGTAATTATTTAACTATACTTATTTATTAACTAATAGTAACTACATAAAAAAATAAAAAACAGACAGCCGTATAATTGACTGTCTGCTCTTAGATTAAAGTTGAATAATAATTATCTATTAGCCTGAACTAGCTTTAGTTACAGTAACCTGATAAGTCTTTTGCATATTTTCTTTACCTGTTACTTTATATTCAACAGCGGTATTCAAAGTAAACTCCTTAGAATCCAAACTAGCAGGCTCAACACTGGCGTTATCTCCTCCCACCTCAATTGTAGGAGTTAGCTGTATTGGGGTTGAATCCGCCGCCGAACCAGAAAGCGTTACTGCTAGTTTTATAGTATCAGCATCATGGTCAATAGTTCCTACAACAGGAGTAGTTATACTTGTATTAGTATCACCAGTTTCAAACTTAAACGACTTAATAAACGGCCCTTTAACTGCTTGAATAGTGTATTCTCTTTTAGATCCTAGAGTACTTGTTAAAGTAACTTTATTGTTGCCAGAACTAATATCTTCAGATATTTGACTAGTAGGAGTTAGAGTAGCTCCCGCAGTAGCGGTGCTAGTATAACTTAATCCTTTTAAATCAAACTCACTTTCATTATTCTTAGGGAATTTTAATTTTATTGTTCCAGTAGCAGAACCTCCTTCATGAGTTAGGGCAGCAGTTACATTATCTTTAATACCCTTACCAGGATTAGCGTTTATTGAAAAACTTGATAAAACTGGTGATGATTCTTTAGTTACAGTTACATTATATGTTTTAGTAAGTTCAGGCAAATCCTTGTTTGTAACTGTAACCGTTGGAGTACCACTACTGAAATCCGTAGAAATAGATGTAAAAGCAGTGGTCTCAGTAGAAACAGTAATAGTAGGAGTTAGTTTTGCTACATCAACCGTATTAGCAACTGTGATGGTTACAGTTTTACCTGTCTCATCAACTGAACCAACATATGTTTTATTAGCAGGAAAATCAGTATTACCTGCATTCTTAGTCTGTTCAAACTTAAACGTTTCTATTTTAGGCTCCTTATAGACCTTAACATTATACACTTTCCTTCCTCCATCAGGCCCTACTGCACTGTATTGTACAGCATTTGAATGAGAAGTGTTGAAATCAACAGAAGTAGAATTAGCGTTATCAGTATTACAATTTTCTCCTGTACACACTGTAACGTTAGAAGGAGCGGTGCTAGCTGTAATAGTTGGAGTCAACGCATCTAAACTTGCATTATGAGGGACTTTAACAATTATAGTTCCATCATCGTTAACATCACCTAATATCTCTGTTGGAATATTTTTTGAAGATTCAACGCCAAATTTAAACGTTTTTATTTTCGGTTCAGCGTTTTTCTGAACAGTTACAGTATAATCAGTAGTACTAGTCCCATCTTGTGCTGTTACAGTATATTTTACTGTGTTACTATCACTAAAATTTTGCGCTGTATTAGTTCCTCCTGAAGGATCGGTAACACTAGCTCCGTTATATAATTCTATATCAGGAGTTAAAGCATCAAGTACTGCATCATGTGGAACATTTACTGTTACTGTTTTAGCAACATGATCTATAGTTCCTGTTACATCTTGAACAATTTTTTTACTACTATTATTTCCAGTGTCTTTCTTAAACCCAAACGACTTCATCTTAGAATTTGAAGACTTTACAGTTACTTGATATGTTTTTTGAGAACCATTCTCAGCTGTTACAGTATAAGTTTGAGCTGTACCATAAGTAAACTCAGTTTCTGCTCCAGAAGCTGGGTTTACTGAAGCGCTTGTAGAAAGTGATATTTCAGGACTAAGATTTACAGTAGTGTCATCTTCTCCATCTAATACTATTGTATAGTTTTCATCATCTGACTTAGTCCATTCTATCTCTGATGTAATCTTTGAGTTACCACTATGATCTGAGGGTTTAATTTTAAACGAAGTAATCTCTGCTAGTGCGTCTAATGTAGGAATGGTTACATTATATCTTCTAGTAGTACCATCCTCAGCTGTTACAGTATAATCTACAGCTGTACCACGAACAAAATTCTGTGCCTCTCCATCTGCTGGACTTACTGTGGCACTAGCACTGATAGCTATAGTAGGCTTTAGACCATCTAAACTTGTAACAATAGCTGGAATTTTAACACTTACAGCAACATCATTATCTCCAGTAGAAGTTATAGTCTCGGATGGATAATCCGTACTACTAGCAAAATTCTTATCAGTATTTTGAGAACTCTCAAATTTAAAACTACTTATTTCTTTAGCATTAGAAAGGTTCTTAGTAACAGATACTGTATACTCTTTTGTTTGACCATCCTGAGCTGTAATGGTATAAACTTTAGTGCCATTATTAGTGCTATAATCATGAACGTCTTCAGCTGGACTTATAGTAGCTCTTTCATGCTTAGTTATAGTAGGAATTAAAGCTGCTACATCTGCTGCAGTAGACACTTTTACCTTTATGGTTCCATTAGTGTCATTAATTTCAACATCACCTGTTCTACCTTCAGCAGTAGAAGACCTAGTTAATTTTAGACCTGTATTATTGGTGTTATCTTTTGTAAATGCAAATGTGGAAATTTTATTATCAGAAGATAAGTCTTTGATATATTTTACTACATAAACCTTTGTTGTCTCTCCATCTGCAGCAGTTACTGTGCAATTAACTGTAGTTGTAGTAATACTAGTGCCAGAATCGGTAGTAGAAACAGGACTCTCTGAACTAAAAGTAGTTCCTGTGTGAACTATTGTAGGAATTAAACCATCTAAAATAGCTGCATCAGACACGTGTAATGTTATAGTAGAAGGAGTAGTATCAGTAGATTCACTAATAACACCTACTCTATCTCCAAAAATCTTACCTTCATTATTAGTCTTCTCTAATTTAAACGAACTAATAGAACAGTCACTAGCTAAAAATTTAGTTATATAAACAGTATATTCTTGAGATTTCCCTTCTTTTGTTAAGGTAAACACCTTTTTATAACGTTGAGAAGAAGGCTTTTTACTAGTTTCCTCGGCAGCCCCTTCAGAGACATCCTCATTAGTAGCTTCTTCTACAACGGCTTCAAAATCAACTGCCTCACCACTAGCAGGAGATATTGTAGTCCCTTCACATGGGGTTATATTAAACTTTAAGCCATCTAAAACAGCTGTATGAGGAACTGTTAATGATATAGTATGCTCTTGAGCATTTATCTGACAGTCTATATTAGACTCTAATTTTTTCCCCGCATTCTCAGAATCAAGAAGGGAAAATGATTCTATACATATATTTAAATCCTCTTCTATAATGTTCTTTTTATCACAGGAGAAAATAATTACCGACAACAATACAAAAGAGAAAATAATACTCTTTAAAAAATAATTTTTCTTCATTTTTTTTTTAAAAAATAATTAATTACAACTTGCCAATAGCTTTGAATATCAAAGTATCAGCCACAAGCTTCATTTTAATTCTTCCCCTAAATAGAGAGAAGTGAATGTCTTAGCTAAGATAGTAGTAATTATTTAGTTGCGGTTCTTTTTTTAAGAGTCATAATATTCTTTAAACAGAAAAAGGGGCCTAAAAGCCCCTTACCTATTGTAAATAATTGATTTTTTTCAAACAGTTATAAAATAACTAATACTATTTTAATCCCCTAATTTAACTAGCTGAATTCTTAAACGTCAACTTATAGTAAGTAGCTGATGTTCCATCTTGAGCTACTACTCTAAACTGAATACCATGATCAGTAGTTGAAATAGCAAACCCAGCAGCAGTTGTAGGATCTGTTACAAGATGATTACTAATAGCAGTAAAATTAGCAGCAGTCACATCTATAAAAGCTCCATTTGGAAGTGTTAAAACATCTACTTTGAATTTAGTATTAGCATCAAAACTAACACTTTGCACCAATTCTTGGGCTGCACTTGATGTTCCAGTCATCGTAAGCTCAAATGGAGATGCTTGAGTTCCAGCGCCAGCATTACTACTAGCCTTCGTAGGATACATTGGACTTGCAGCTGTAGCACCAGCTTTTATTTTTTCATTAGGCTGACCAGATGTCCCTGTAGTAAACCCAAGCCCAGTAACTGGGGTTTTACCGCCAGTAGCAGTGCCAGTAGCTAAAACTGAATTTGTTGAAGGAGTATCATGAATAAACATCACTTTAAATGATTTTTTAGCAATAACCTTATCGCCTTCTTTTTTAGAGATTTCAAAAATCTTACTAACACCAGTTTTTAGTTCACTATGAACTAATTTAGTTGTAATAACATGATCAAAAGAAAGAGCATTAGCATTAGCATCTAATTTATTACCATCTAAATAAACATTTTCACCAAGTTTTTCTTTTAAAGTGATAGTAGCTTTTAATGTTACAGGAGTAGTACTTGTTAATTTTGTATTAAACGGCACTATTACTTTAATAATACTATCCCCTTCAATATCTGCTTCAAATTCGTCATCTAATTCAACAGCAGGAGTTTTTGTTATAAATAGAGCTTTATAAGCATCAGAAACATTAGCGTTAGGAGCTGCAGGGGTAGCAGGAGATGCACTAGGAGTAGAAGCAGCTTTTGTTGCTGTGGTCCTATTTTTAGCTTTTGTAAAGACAATGCTTTTAATATTTGCTATTTCGTTCCCTGTTTCAGTTTCTTCAGTTGATTTATTACAAGAAAAAACCACAAGACCAAAAGTCAGTAATGATAAAATATTTTTAAAAATTTTGTTTGTTTTCATATCTAATATTGTTAAAAAATAAATGTCAACGACCTAAATGAATAACTAAGCCATTGACCCCAAAATTAAAACACTAAGGTAGTAGCTTTATTTTAATTGAGAAGTTTTTTTATTTATCCCTTGAACTAAAATGAACATAAAAAAACAAGAAGCTGCCTCGGTTTTGAGACAGCTTCTTATTGTAAATATTAGATTCTTAAATCTTATTAAGAATCCTTAAACGTCAACTTATAGTAAGTAGCTTTTATTCCATCCTGAGCCACTACTCTAAACTGTATGCCATGATCAGTAGTTGTTATAGTAAACTCAGTTGTAGGATCTGTTACAGTATGATTAGCATTACCACTACCTATCTCAAAGTCCCCAGCAGTTGCTACATCTATAAAAGCTCCATCTGGAAGTGTTAAAACATCTGCTTTGAATTTTTTACTAGTCCATGAATCTTCCAGTTCCTTATCTGATCCTTTAGTCATTGTAAACGCATATGGAGAATCTTTAGTTCCTGCCCCAGCAGTAGTAGCCTTTACTGGGCTCACAGGACTTGAATTTGTATTTTTAATTTTGCTATTAGGTTCATCTGTGCTAGGCTTAAACACAAGAGCAGTAAGTTTACCATTAGTACCAGTACCAACATCTAAAACTGATTTTGTTGAAGGATCAGTATTATGAATAAAAACTACTCTAAATGATTTTTTAGCAATAACCTTATCGCCTTCTTTTTTAGAGATTTCAAAAGTCTTACTAACACCAGTTTTTAGTTCACTATGAACTAATTTAGTTGTAATAGCATGATCAAAAGAAAGAGCATTAGCATTAGCATCTAATTTATTACCATCTAAATAAACATTTTCACCAAGTTTTTCTTTTAAAGTGATAGTAGCTTTTAATGTTACAGGAGTAGTACTTGTTAATTTTGTATTAAACGGCACTATTACTTTAATAATACTATCCCCTTCAATATCTGCTTCAAATTCGTCATCTAATTCAACAGCAGGAGTTTTTGTTATAAATAGAGCTTTATAAGCATCAGAAACATTAGCGTTAGGAGCTGCAGGGGTAGCAGGAGATACACTAGGAGTAGAAGCAGCTTTTGTTGCTGTGGTCCTATTTTTAGCTTTTGTAAAAACAATGCTTTTAATATTTGCAATTGCTTTATCTGTATCAGTTCCTTCAGTCCCTTCAGTTGATTTATTACAAGAAAAAACCACAAGACCAAGAGTCAGTAATGATAAAATGTTTTTAACTATTTTGTTTGTTTTCATATCTAATATTATTAAAAAATAAATGTCAACGACCTAAATGAATAACTAAGCCATTGACCCCAAAATTAAAACACTAAGGTAGTAGCTTTATTTTTATTGAGAGTTTTTTATTTATCCCTTGAACTAAAATGGACATAAAAAAACAAGAAGCTGCCTCGATTTTGAGACAGCTTCTTTTTCAAATAAAAATTATCTGACTTTTTACTTTATCATCTTATAATTTCTGTTTATAAAATCAGTCAACTCTTTTCCCTGCAGTAAGTTTTGAGACAGTCTAGCTAAATCTAACATATGAGAAATTAATTCCTTTTGTCTATCCTCCTTCTCTTTTGATAGATTTGATATCAATGGATGATTAGCATTAACTACTACATTATACATATCAGGCATATTGCCCATGATCATACCCCCTCCCCCAACTTGTTGCATCTCTTTCATTCTTCTCATAAATTCTGGTAGAGTTATAATAAATGGATTTTCAGAAGAATCTAAATTTTCTATCTTAACTATATATTTATCCTTTTCTATATTAGATTCTATTATCTCTTTGAGCTTTTTCTGCTCATCTTCAGACAATTTAGCAAGAGGCTTGTCATCCTTATTTATAAGCTTATCTACATGATCTGAATCTACCCTAGCAAAAGAAATACCCTCGTTATCTGTTTCTAATTTCTGTATGAGATGTGGAACTATAGGACTGTCTAATAATAAAACTTCATAGCCCTTATCCCTAGCTGTTTGTATGTAAGAATGCTGAGCCTCTTTATCAGAAGAATACAATAAAACTATTTTACCGTCTTTGTCTTTATGAAGATCCTTAACCTTGTCTTTAAATTCCTCAAAAGTGAAATATTCTCCTTCTACTGTAGGGTATAGAGCGTACTTATCCTTTGCTTTTTTGTAAAACTTTTCCTCAGATAACATTCCATACTCTATAACGACTTTTATATCATCCCATTTAGATTCAAAATCTTTTCTGTCTTTTTTAAACAGATCCTCTAATTTATCTCCAACCTTTTTAGTTATATATCCCGATATTTTCTTTACCGCTCCATCAGACTGAAGATAAGATCTAGATACGTTTAATGGTATATCAGGAGAGTCGATAACACCTTTTAACATAGTTAAAAATTCTGGAACTATACCTTCTACATTATCCGTTACAAAAACCTGATCTTGGTATAATTGAATCTTGTCTTTTTGAATCTCAATATTGTTTTTTATCCTTGGGAAATACAATATCCCCGTCAAATTAAATGGATAATCTACATTCAGATGTATATGAAACAAAGGATCTTCAAACTGCATTGGATATAATTCTCTATAAAAAGACTTATAATCTTCCTCTTTGAGATCTGTAGCTTGCTTTGTCCAAGCTGGACTAGTATTGTTTACTATATTATCTACCTCTATTTTTTCCTCTTTAGCATCATCGCCTTCACCTGTTTTTTTAGTCTCTTGTCTAGTTCCAAATTTTATAGGTATAGGCAAAAACTTGGAGTATTTATTTAATAGAGTACTTATTCTACTCTCTTCTAAAAACTCTGTAGAGTCATCGGCTATATGTAATATTATCTCTGTCCCTCTATCTTGCTTATCTATATTTTCTATGGTATATTCAGGAGAACCATCACATTCCCAACGCACCCCTTTAGAATCTTCCTTATACGATTTAGTTAAGATCTCAACTTTTTTAGCAACCATAAAAGAAGAGTAAAAACCCAATCCGAAATTTCCTATTATATTTGCTCCTTCAGCCTTATCCTTGTAGAGATTGACAAACTCCTTTGCCCCTGAAAAAGCTACTTGATTGATATATTTTTTCACTTCTTCTTCGGTCATACCAATCCCCTTGTCTATAACGTGAAGCTTTTTTCCATCTTTATCTACTTTAATCTCTATAGTGAGATCTCCTATATCTCCCTTAAATTCTCCTATTGTAGATAAAACATTCAATTTTTTACTAGCATCTACTGCGTTTGATGTTATCTCTCTCAAAAATATCTCATGATCAGAATACAGAAACTTCTTGATAATTGGAAATATATTATCCGCTGTTACATCAATTTTTCCTTTTGTCATTTTTATATAGAGTTTAAATTAAAAATCTTCCAACGAAATAGTGTAGCTCAACTTATATGCCAAAAATAGCAATATGCCATAATGACACTATAATTTTAAGACTATAGATAATAATTAGCATTATAGCTGAAAAAGACCTGATTATCTAATATTTCAACAACTGTTGAAAGACTAATTTCCAAGCCTTAGCTCACTCAAGAACCTGTGTTTGATTAATAAAGTTGTATTTAATAGTTTTATTAGAAGGAATACTTTTCAGAACTTTCTAGACATCAGCTTTTTAGAAAAGTCATACAACATAGCTTTTTTATCTTCACTAACTGATACTTGAGAGAGAATCGTTTTAGCCTTGTGATAGTAATGCTCTATCTCCTCACATATATGATGCTTGACATTTAGTTTATCATATATCCCTTTTACTGAACTTATTTTCAGGTCATCACTTTCTCTCTTTCTAAACCAAAATAAGAGATCTTCTCTCTCAGTGCAATTAGCCAGCTCCAAGGCTTTAATAAATAAAAAAGTTTTTTTATTCTCCAATATATCACCACCTATCTTTTTACCAAAACTGACAGATGTAGCATATAAATCTAACATGTCGTCTTGAAGCTGAAATGCTATTCCGATATTTATCCCAAATTCATATAAAAGATCAATATCCTTCTGTTTTGCATTTCCCAATACAGCCCCTATTTTCAAAGAGGCCGCTATTAAAACCGCTGTTTTATATTTTATCATTCTAATATACTCGGACATCTCTATTTTCTCTATATCCTCAAATAAAATATCTAGCCTTTGACCTTCACATACCTCTATAGCCACAGTATTGAAAATAGAAAAAACTAATTTCAACACCTCTGCAGGCAATGCTTCTAAAAACTGATAAGACTTTATGAGAATAGTATCTCCAGATAATATAGCTGTATTAGTATCCCACTTGACATGCACACTGGGCATGCCTCTCCTTATAAGTGCATCATCCATAAGATCGTCATGGACCAGAGAAAAATTATGAAATAACTCCACGGCCAAAGCTGGCTTTATAGCTATCTCTATATTACTGTCAAATAACTTGTAAGACATTAAAACCAAAGTAGAGCGAACTCTCTTGCCCCCCAAGCTCAATATGTAATCTATAGGATCGTCATTTACATTCGATCTATTTAAATCTCTATAATCCTCTATCCTTTTATTGATGAGATTTACCAGTTCTTTTACTTCATCCATAGAAGATTATCAACGATATACTATTTAAGTGTTTATTTTTTTATTTTCCTTTCTTATATACAAAAACAAAAAGACTGCTAGTGCAGATAATAAAATATATGGAAAGGCCATCAAATATAAAATACCTGAATTCAACCCTTTGGCTATACTATTGCCCCCTTGTATAGAAGACTCAGCCACAACCTTACACATGGAACACTGAGAGTAAACATCTGTTGCTAAAAAGCAAAAACTGAGAAATAACAAAAGAATACACTTACCTCTAAAAGCTTTCATAACTAAATTATCAATAATAAGGTCTCATCATAACGTATACTAACACACCAGTTATAGCAACATACATCCAAATAGGAAAGGTCCAACGAGAAATTTTTTTGTGTAACTTATCATTTCTAGTTAAACCTCTATACACAGATAGCAAACACAAGGGAACCACAACCGCAGATAACAATATATGAGTTATGAGTATAAAAAAATACAAATATCTATAAAATCCTTCTCCCCGATAAGCAACAGGGGGATGCTGTATTTTAGAAATCACATACGATAATAAGAATAATATGGATAGCCCCAAAGCCATAAGCATAGTTCTTTTATGTGATTCTATACGCCTATTCTTTATTTGATATAATGCGATAAACAATAATACAGCTGTAGAAGCATTTAATAACGCATGGAATAAAGGCAAAGTACCAGCCTCCATATCAAAAATATTATATCTATCGGGCAAGTATATCAACACCCCTACAACGATGGGGATGATTATCGATATAATACTTATTACAGGTATAAAGATTTTGTCTGCTCGTTTCAATCTAAAATAATTATCAGTCATTTAATAATACTTTTATATCGTCAATGAGCTTATATATATCCTTCTTATCAGTTCCAGAATAAACAGCTTTGGGATTACCATCTTCGAACCTACTCCTTATTCTACCTCTCTTGTCTATCAATATAAAATTACCGTCGTGAAAGAAGCCTCCAGGGGAATCTTTATCCTCATTAGCACTGATAAAAAACTCTTGGGCCAGATTATATATATCTTGCTTTTCTCCTCTTAAAAAATTCCAAATCTTGGTGTTTGCTCCTAATTTTTCTCCGTATTCTCTCAAGACTTGTTCTGTATCATTTTCAGGATCTACCGTGAAAGATACTATTCTAAAATCTGCATTGCCAAAAAAACTGTTCTGTACAAAAAGCATGTTGTTATTCATTTTCTCACAGATATCTGGACAAGAAGTGAAAAAAAACTCTACTACATAAACCTTTCCTTTATAATCCTCACTAGAGACCAATTCTCCACTCTGATTTAAAAAAGAAAAAGAAGGAGAAGAATCACTTATAACAACCATATCAGAGTTTTCTTTTCCTCTTCTGATAAATAGCTCTTTGATTACCCAAATAAGGGAAATCAGTATAATTATTACAAGACCAAATCTTAATTTTTTCATATTAAATCAAAAGTGACTTACCTCCTTAATGACTTACTAGCTTTATCCTTCAGCACATATTCTTTCAAAAGAATAGTTATATCATCTTTTAAATTATTCAAATCTCCAACTGACTGGCTATTGTAAATGGGATCAACATCTGCTCTATTTTCGTATTTTCTGCCGCGCAAATTAAGTCCTTTGTCTAACAAAAACAAATACATAGAAGAATTGTCTATATCAATACTATCGGTATCGTATATCGATTTGAAAAGATCTCTAGAATCCTCTGGACTAAAATCTAAACACAACCACTTATCAGATTTATAATCTGATAGCCTAGAAAGAGATTTTTTTAATTCCTCCACACCCCCTGTACAAAAAGCAACTATCTGAAAATCTCCAGCCCTAAAATTTTTCTTATAAACCTTAGAAAAAATATTGAAAACACTATTTCTGCCATTCGAATCAGGTCCGCCAGCGAAATACAATACGGAAATCTTTTTATCTAAAAGTTCAAATAGCTCAGGATATTTTTTAAATACACTATCCCTTACAGCGCTCTCCCGAACTGACAAAAACTTCATGTGATGCTTCCCAGTAAACAGGAAGAGATATATCGCAGCTGGTAAAAGTATTATTACAAAGAGTATAAAGTATTTCTTTACTCTATGCATTATCTAATTGAATAATACTGAATTTATATAATCCGACTCTACTAATACTATAAAAGCCAAATATGGAATTAATATATACAAGGGTATAGTAATAGACCATGTAAATATTTTTCCTTCCTCCTTTAAATGCATAAAATACCAAACTATATAATAAGCCTTAGTGATAGTCAAAACCATAAAGGTCCAGTTCAACAGACTAAAACGTATAAATGAATTATCTACTAGCACACTAGGCTTAATAATTCCCAAAATTACCTCTACAGATGTGATCGCAAACAAGATAAAAAATGTAATCCAAATCCATCTTGTGCCGTGTTGATTATTTCCCATAACCTATCGTTTTATTATATCAAGTAAAAAAATGTAAATACAAATACCCATACTAGATCTACAAAATGCCAATAAAGACCTACCTTTTCTACCATTTCGTAGTCCTTGCTTTTTTCAAACGTCCCCAAAAGGACATTACAGAATATTATAAAATTCAACAATACTCCAGTGAAGACGTGAACACCGTGAAATCCAGTTATGAAATAAAAGAAATTAGCAAAAGTAGTATGACCGTACTCGTTTTCTATCAGATTTGCACCCCTAACAATTTTTGCGCCTTGAAAATACTTGGCAGTATCTTCATTTTTTATAAACTCATTGTTCACCCTAAGGTTTAAATCCTTATTAGAACTAAAAGCTAATCTAACTCTCTCTAATTCATCCATATCATTCTCTTGATCTGAAATAAAGTCTGAGATGGCTATCTTTTCATTTTTGTTATCCACAAAAAGAGCTATGTAATCACTTTTTAGTCTCATAGCCCCATGAGAACCACTTATAAAATTACTCCACTCCCAAGCCTGAGATAATAAAAACACAAGTCCTCCCAATATTGTCAAAAACATCCAAGTAGCACATCTATTCTTTTCATTCTTGTGACCAGCATCTACAGCTAAAACCATAGTTACAGATGACACTATGAGTATAAAAGACATAAGAGCGACATATAACATTGGATAATGTCCGTGTAAAAAAGGAAAATGAGTAAATACTTCATCAGCTATAGGCCATGTTCCGTGAGATTGATATCTCATAAAACCATACGCAACCAAAAAACCAGCAAAGGTAAGAGAGTCGGAAACTATAAAAAACCACATCATAATCTTACCATAACGAGCTCCCATAGGAGACCTTCTTCTCTCCTCTACAAAATCAGGATTAATAACCATATCTGCCATTGTTAACTACAATATTATATTACAAAATAAAAAAATGAAACCAAATATAACCACAAAACGCCTAAAAAATGCCAAAATATATTACCCAATGACATTCCTAAAATCCCCTTATCCCTATAAACACCTCTTAGATTATTAATTATCATAAATAAAAGAGATATAATTCCTGCCACTAAGTGAGCTAGGTGTAAAATAGTTATGATATAGATAAAAGATCCAGCTATATTGCTATTTTCCCCTGTGAAATATACTCCTTCATCTATTAATTGCCCAAACCCTATGAATTGCAACACAAAAAAAAGTATCCCTAAAAAAAGTGTGATGAGCAAGTAGACATTAGTAGCAGAAACCTCCTTTTTTTCTGCATATTTCTTAGAAATATGAATCGTTAAACTACTCAGTACAATCACTAAAGCACTCCAGTAAAAAGCTGAAGGCAAACGGACAGACATCCAATCCTCAGCCTCCCTTCTAACTATTACGGCACTAGTCAGACCAGCGAAAGTCATTGTCAAACTGACCATAGCAAAGTACAAAAGCATCTTATATGTTAAAGCTTTTTCCTCTTTATCTCTAGTTATTAGCATTATTTCATAAGATTATTTATTACATAAACTAACTGAACCAAAGGTAAATATATCAACCCAGCAAACATTAGATTCCTAGCTGATGAATCATCCTTTCTATCTATCAACCTTATGGAAAAAGATAAAAAACCAACACCTGATAAAGCTATAATAGTAGCTGATACATAAGATATCTTTAAACTATTAAACACATCCATAACGGGAAACACAGAGATGGGAATCAGACAGAGTGTATATAAAAATATCAAAGACATGACCACTCCATCTTTTTCTTTAGAAGGCAATAATTTGAATCCAGACCTTTTATAATCTTCGTGTAACAATATAGCAACCGCCCAAAAATGAGGGAACTGCCAAATAAACTGAAAAGCGAATAAAAATCCCGCTTCAACACCAAAACTATTGGTAGAGGCAACCCAACCTAGGGCAGCGGGCATAGCTCCAGGAAAAGCCCCTATAAAAACTGATAATGGAGTCACAGATTTCAAAGGGGTATAAGCAAATACATACAAAATAGAAGATAATCCACTAAAAATTGCAGCTTTAGCATTTAGGCTATACAAAAGACACAAGCCTATGCTGATAAATGAAAAACCTATAAAAAGACTCTTATCTACTGATATCCTACCAGATGGTAAAGGCCTGTTTTTAGTGCGATTCATCAACTTATCTAAGTCTCTTTCTATAATTTGATTGAATATATTAGATGAGCCCACAACTAGATACCCCCCCAATATCAACTTTAATAAGCCGTACCAATCTATGGTGGTTGATGCCAATATATAGCTACATACAGAAGAAAATACCACGCTGAGAGAAAGGCCGAACTTAGTCAATTCTTTAAGTTCAGAAAACGACACGCTAAAAGCCCTAACCGAAAGGGCGCTTTGAATCTTAGTGAACATACCGTCCGCGAATGTAAAGAAGATATTCGGGAAGAGTAAATAATTTTTATAAAACTTATGAACTAAAGGATATTTTTTCCGCATCTTTGCAGGCAGTTTTTTTAATTTACTGATGAATATGAAAAAATGCATAGGCGCTATAGGACTCTTTTTACTAGGTTGGAAAGTAGATTTTAAAAATATCAAAAACGCAAATGGAATTATAATAGGCGCCCCTCACACATCGAATTGGGACATGCCAATAGGATTGTTTTTCATATGGAGGACTGGAATAAAAACTAAGTTTTTAATAAAGGAATACTACACTAAATCCTTTTTTGGTTTTTTATTTAAGTGGTTGGGAGCTATAGGGGTTAAAAGGGGTGAAGGTATAGATAACTCTTCTTTGATAGAAGATATAAACACTTACTTGAACAGCAAAAAAAACGCCGTAATTGCAATTGCACCTGAAGGAACACGAAAAAGAGTCGAAAAGTGGAAAACAGGATTCTACAGAATAGCAAAAAAGGCAAACAAACCTGTTTGCTTGGGATATGCAGATTATAAAAAGAAAATTATAGGCATAGGACCTATAATTAAACTAACTGATAGTGTAGAACACGACATGACCTTAATAGAAGAATTCTATAGAGACATAACACCTAAAAATCCAGATAACTTCAATCCTAAAATATTCTAACCCTGTATAGCTTTGAGACTCATATCTATACTATTTATGGAATGAGTCAGCTCTCCTATAGATATATAATCTACTCCACACCGAGCATATTCTAACACATTACCCTTATCTATACCTCCTGAGGACTCTACCTCTAATTCCCCATTGATAATATTTACAGCCTCTTTAGTATCCGAACAAGAAAAATTATCTAACATAATTCTGTCTACCCCCTCCTTTACACTCATAATCTCTATTACTTCATCTACATTTCTGGCTTCTATCTCTACTTTTAATTTTAGATTATTACTCTTCAAGTAATCCGTTACTTTACTGACAGCCTTTTTAATACCTCCTGCAAAGTCTATATGATTATCTTTTAGCATTATCATATCGTAGAGCCCAAAGCGATGATTCTCCCCACCACCTATCTCAACAGCCCATTTTTCTATAACTCTGGCATTAGGTGTGGTTTTTCTAGTATCTAAAATAGAGACATCAAAATCTTTGACCAAATTGACGTATTCCCTAGTATTAGAACTGATAGCACTCATACGCTGCATGCAATTGAGAACTATTCGCTCTGATTTCAATATGGATTGAGGATTACCCCTTATGATAAATGCTATATCCCCCTTTTTTGCCAATTGACCATCGCTCATAAAGACCTCCATATCTAAGTCAGAATCTACCCTATTAAAGATTTTATTAGCCATATCGACTCCAGATAAAACGCAATTACTCTTAATCAATAATTTGGCTTGACTCTTAAGCCCTCTAGGAACACATGCTATAGAACTGTAATCACCCCCTCCTACATCCTCTCTTATAGCACTGTCTATAAATATCTCTATCTCCTTATCAAAACAATTTTCTAACATAGTTTATCTGACTCTAAAATAAATTCTATAACGCACTCGTCTTGATAAATTAAAACAGACAGAAAAAAATGTTAACTGCTGACATTTTTAATTAAACTGCTAAAAATACTTTTTAAATCTCCATGGGGATTTTTTTTAAGATCCTCCATCTTAATATCTCCAACTATGCTTCCCCCATCTATAAAAATAATTCTATCACAAATATATTCTACCTCTTGCAGTATATGAGTAGAAAATAAAATCGTTTTATCTCCTTTAAATTTCTTTATCAGAACCCTAAAATCCTCTAACTGATTAGGATCTAAGCCAGTCGTCGGCTCATCTAATATCAAAACCTCTGGAGAGTGAATCATAGCTTGAGCCAAACCTATCCTCTGCTTATAGCCCTTAGATAATTTATATATTTTTTTGTCGAGCTCTGTCCTGAGATTTAACATATCTATTATATCTTCTACTCTTTTCTTAGAATCATCCACTCTATAGATAGCAGCTACAAAACACAAATATTCCCTTATGTACATATCCGTGTACAGAGGGTTATTTTCAGATAGATAACCTATTCTGTTTTGAACTTGTTCTGTATCTGTCTCTACATTAAAGCCCGCTAACTCCGCTACGCCATCACATGCTGAAATATATCCGTTCAATATCTTCATAAGTGTAGACTTACCAGCTCCATTAGGACCTAACAATCCTACTATTTCTCCCTTAGGTATATCGAAAGATACACCGTTTAATATCCTTCTCCCATTAAAATACTTACTTAAATCACTAACTTTTATACTCATATTATTTGTTTGTACGCATTTATAAGTCCATTTGTAGAACTGTTATGAGATTGTATTTTTCTCTCATGGTTTAACTCATCCAATATATCAACAGCTATATTTTTACCTAATTCCACACCCCACTGATCAAAACTGAAAATGTTTAATATCACACCTTGGGTAAATATCTTATGCTCATACATAGCTATAAGACTACCTAAACTCCTAGGAGTCAGCTCCTTTATCATAATAGAATTACTAGGTCTATTTCCCACAAATAGACTAAATGGCTTTGTACAATTTATTTTGTTATCATCTATCCCTATTTCATCACTTTTTGAATCTCCTTGTGTAGAACTATCTATTTTTCCCATCATAAGTGCCTCTGTCTGCGCAAAGAAATTAGACATCAACTCTTTGCTGTAATTGTTTTTTTTATCAAAAGGCTTTACTACAACTATAAAATCAGAAGGTATTATTTTAGTTCCTTGATGGATTAATTGATAAAAAGAGTGTTGCCCAATTATGCCATCGCCCCCCCAAACAACTGGACCTGTTTGATAATTTACTCGTTTACCACTTCTATCTACACATTTGCCATTGCTCTCCATACTCAACTGTTGAATATATGGAACAAAATATTTCATACATCTATTATACGTGAAAATAGCTTCGGTATCCATTCCAAAAAAATTATTATACCAAATGCCTATCAGAGCTAATATCACAGGAATATTTCTATTAATTGGAGTGTTTCTAAAATGCTCATCCATTTGGTGACCTCCTCTGAGTAATTCTTTAAAATTATCGAATCCTATGTACAGAGATATAGTTAACCCTACAGAACTCCAAAGAGAATAACGACCTACAACCCAATCCCAAAACTCAAATATATTTTCTCTACAAATACCAAATTCAAGTGCTTTATCTATATGGGCCGTTACCGCTATGAAATGTTTTGATATACAACTCTCATCTTTGGCCGTATCTAAAAACCACTTCTTTACTAAATTGGCATTGATGATAGTCTCTCGAGTAGTAAAAGTTTTAGATGCAACTATAACAAGTGTAGTTTCAGGGTTTAAATCATCTAACACACCCCTTATATAAGCTTCATCTATATCGTTTATGAAATGTATATTCAGACGCGTTTTATAGCACTCTAAAGCTTTACATACCATTGTGACTCCAACACTAGACCCTCCTACCCCTATGTGTACTACATCTAAAATATGTCTGCCAGAATACCCTTTCCACTCCTTAGAAATAACTGATTCGCTATTTTTTTTTATGCGCTCTAATACCTTCTCTATATCGTTATATATGCTCTCACAACCCAAATAATAACTACTACTATCTCTACTTCTAAGGGCGGTATGAAGAACAGATCTGCCCTCTGTAAAATTTATGTTTTCCCCATGGAACATCTTCTCAATAGCACTACACAGATTCATCTCTTCAGCTAGTTTAAACAAGTAATCTAAAGTCTGTTGTGTTATTATATTTTTGGAATAGTCTATGAGTATATTATTAAATTCCACAGATAGTTTCTCGAATCTATTTTCGTCATTAGAAAATAAATCCTTCATATGAACTGGCTTGATAGAAACAAAATGCTCCTGTAGTTTTTTCCAAAATTTTGTCTCGGTGGGATTTTGTATTCCTAACATTTATACTATAAATCAGAAAAAACAAAATTAACAATATTTATAACCTGAGTTGAATTAATAAAAAAGCTCACCCCCTTGAATTTATTGGGATTTAAGAGGTTGTCGGTGTGACTACTTAATCAATTTTATATACTCGTGAAGCTATTTAGTCGAAATTTTACACTTTTTACACAGAGATATTCAAATGACTATAAATATAATTCTATTTAATCTTAATAAGATCAAGCCTTTTAAGTGTTTTTAACAAATAACTTATTAGTTAAATAGAAAAAACGCATCTAATTTTGATTCAAAATATTTTAAAAATGAAAAAAAATTATCTATTTATAATTGCAGTCCATATACTCAAACCCGTCTCTTTGTCGTAACGAGTCCACACAGGTCTTATAACACCATTATAAGCACTGATATTGTTGAAATCTCCAAAAAAGACATCTTCAGGGATTTCTTCAAATGGTTTTTCTGATATGACTTCATTTTTCCATGTAATACCACCATCTTCAGAAATGGCTAGACTTACATCTGTTTTTAAACCTTCGTAATTACTTCGATCGTAATAAACTATATATATGTATCCAGTGATAGGATCGACGCTCATCCAAGTAAAAAACTGATGAGACTTAGTGTTGTCCTGATTTACCCGTATAGGCTCAGACCAATTATCACCTTGATCTGTAGACTTAGATATCCAAATATCCGTATTGTCGCTTCCATTTCTCTGATCGCTCCAGTTTACATAAATAGTTCCTCTATATTTACTATCACTTCTATCTACACATGTAACTGGAAAGCCATTGCATCTACCTATGCCAGATATATGACCTTTTTTTCCTTTTTGTTTAGATATGACAAGTCCATCGTAAAACCAAGCTTTCCCATCGTCTAAACTCTTAAAATATTGGCCATCGTGATAGGAATTTATATTTTCAAGTTGAGTGAATTCATGGCATTTACCCATGCCTAATATATTCTGACTTCCTCCTCCTTCTTGTTCAGATATAACGAGGCTGCTATTATATAACCACGACTTTCCATTATCTAAACTCTTATTAAAATATATTTTATCATCATACGACCATGAGACATATATTTCACCATTTAATCCATAAGCGGATGCTGATGCTTTAGACTCCTCTTCAGATGTAGAAGACATAATCCTTTCTACTTCCCAAGTATTACCTCCATCAAAAGAGTAACAATAACAATCTAAAACAGCACCTACTATCATGTTTTTTGTATTGGTAGTATCTATATCTATATGAGGCTCACAAGGTCCAAGCCATCCATTCCCTTCTAACTCGGAATAGATCATCACATTTTTATACTTATTTTTTTTAGGTATAGAACAGGAACAAAAAAAAGACATGGATACTACAATCAAACAAAATCTTATCGCCATTGTTGTTATATTGTTATAAAGTTTAGAGATCATCTTTAAGCCAGTAAATTTAAAACCTGAGTTTGATATTAATATTGTTTCAAAACAACTTAAGGGGATTTTTTCTTAGCCATTTTAACGGACGAAATTACACATTTTCATTGCGATAATTAAATCTACATTCACACTCTTTTAGGTAAAAAGTGCAAAGATGATTCTATCTTTTCTATCTCATCCATCCTTCTCTATCTAAGCTTCTGTATTGTATAGCTTCGGTGAGATGTCTGACTTGTATATTTTCCAAACCTTCTAAATCAGCTATCGTTCTAGACACTTTTAATATTCTATCGTACGCACGGGCTGATAGATTTAGAGTATCCATAGCTCTTTTTAAAAGATCTTTTTCTATATCTGATAATTTGCAAAAATCTTCTATGTGTCTTTTGTTCATCTGAGCATTGTAATTGACATTATCGCAATGTTGAAACCTCTCTGTCTGTATATTTCTAGCTCTAACAACTCTCTTTCTTATTTCACTGCTATTCTCTGACTTTTCATCTTTTGATAACTCTTCGAAAACTATGCTCCATCCGATATGGAACAAAAAGCAAAATATGACATGTATAGTGGTAATCTACTTCGGAACTTTGTAAACAATCAGTTACAATCTATTAAAACAAAAAAGAAAATCTCTATAGGTACCAAAAGAATGACCAATCATCCAACTAAAGGGTCACAAACAGGTCTGTAGACCTCATAAGTAGTGTAAATAATACCTCAACAAAACCCGTTACAGTTGACAGTGGGAAGAAACAATATCGTAATATGATGAACAACGAGGGTAGTCTATTCTTGCAACCACTTCTGGAAGAAATAGAGCGAATAAAGCAATTAATGATTGATTAGTTCTTAGGTATATCTACGTAGGATATTTTGTGTTTTAATTTCTAAATTTATCGGCTTCAACAAAGTGTTAATTAGCAATGATAAAGAGTATTCGTATTGTCAATTTTAGATCGATTAAAGAAATCTATATTGAGCCAAACCCTCTATGTGCATTGATTGGTGCAAACAGTGTAGGAAAAACAAATGTTCTGAAGGCTTTAGATTTAATTTTAGGTGAAGGGTGGGCTACCAAAGCTAAGGTTGCAAAAGAGCTATTCAATAATACAAATAAACCTATCAAAATCAGAGTTGACTTTAAAACCCCCATCGAACATTCGTATTATGAGAATACTGTCAAAATAGACTATATCACTTTGTGCATGAAAATGTACCCAGAATTCAAATGTAAAGTACGCCTAAAGAATAATGACGACACAAAAGATTATTATGTCAGTGATGAATTTAAACGAAAATGTCATTTCATTCACATACCATCGAATAGAGATTTGAATAGTCAGTTAAGAGTGACCAACTGGACATTACTAGGGAAACTAATGCGTGAAGTCTATAAGAATTATGTAAATCATTACAAAGGTGATGAGAAGGAGTTAAGGAATGAATTTAAAGAACATATGGATAAGCCCAGACAATTCTTAGAAAAAGATTTTGATAAAGACAGTCTTACATTCAAGAAGTTTGCAGATTCTTTTACCAGTCATTGCGCCACCAACTCAGTTGGACTCGCTTCTGGGATGAAGCCAGAATTGAACATCTACAATCTTAACTGGTTTTATAAAACACTGCAAATTACGCTTACAGAAAACGATTCGAAAAAAATATTTGATTCTGATGAGGTGGGTTCTGGAATGCAAAATCTAATATTACTTTCCATATTCCAAACTTATGCAGAGCTTATGGGTGGTAATGTAATATTTGGAATTGAAGAACCCGAAATTTATTTGTACCCACAAGCTCAGCGAGCACTGTATAAGAGTTTTCAAAAGATTACAGAAACCTCTCAGATACTCTATACTACACACAACCCAAACTTCATTGATGCCCTTAGAGCATACGAAATAGAAATTCTTACCAAGGACAAAGAAAATGGTACAATAAATACCAAAAAGAATAATAATTTCATTAATAGAATTGAAGCAGGAAAGCAGCGGTTCAAAATCTACTCACATTTCAATACTGAAAGAAACGAAATATTCTTTGCTAAAAAAGTAGTTCTAGTTGAAGGTGATTCAGATAAAATATTCTTGCACCATGTTATTGAATCGCATTGGGGTATAGACTTAGATAGGAATGGTATTTCTATCATCAGCTGTAATGGAAAAGGTGGTGTGTCCTACTTCACGGGATTATGCATTGCAATGGGGATAACAAAGTATTTCAGTATATGGGATGAAGATGAAGCTTTGGACAACTCAAAGCTTCTTGAGAATACACTAGAATCTAAGAAAGGTATCCAATTGTCACCTAATCTTGAGGAATATTTGAACAATAAATTAGGTGCAAGATTAACTGGAAAAAATAAAATAAATGAAGCATACAAAGCAGCGGATGAGGACATAAATGCGGAAAACGCTACAGAATTATTTGGAGAATTAAAGGCATTTCTAGAAGCATAATCGTCAACACATTTTGTTAGATTTTATCACCATCAATATGCCGATCAAAGGTGCTTATTGGATTGTTTACTGTACCATTCTGCACCTAGGTTAGCACGTCATTGGACTAATTTATAACTGAGAATCATGTTCCCTGATTAACCTGGATTATCCATGGTTATATTTCATATTTGATATTAGGTGTTAATTTTAAGGGATTTTAACGAAATCTAGACCACTTTAGATATTCCCCAAAAATGAGTAATAAAAATACATTGTTTATAACCTGAGTTAAATTGACAATTACTTGGAAATACTCTATAAAAACGATAGATTTAACCTGAAAAATTTATATGACTATGAATAGTCTGGTTTAAAATGAACTATATAGATAAAAAAATCAAAGATGATTCTATCTTTTTCTATCTCATCCATCCTTCTCTATCTAAGCTTCTGTATTGTATGGCTTCGGTGAGATGTCTGACTTGTATATTTTCCAAACCTTCTAAATCAGCTATCGTTCTAGACACTTTTAATATTCTATCGTACGCACGGGCTGATAGATTTAGAGTATCCATAGCTCTTTTTAAAAGATCTTTTTCTATATCTGATAATTTGCAAAAATCTTCTATGTGTCTTTTGTTCATCTGAGCATTGTAATTGACATTATCGCAATGTTGAAACCTCTCTGTCTGTATATTTCTAGCTCTAACAACTCTCTTTCTTATTTCACTGCTATTCTCTGACTTTTCATCTTTTGATAACTCTTCGAAAGGCACGGGAGCGACTTCTATATGAAGATCTATTCTATCTAAAAGAGGACCTGATATTTTACTAAAATAACGTTGCATTTCTAATTGCGATGAACTAAAGTTGTTATTTGTATCTGGAAAATATCCCGAAGGACTAGGATTCATAGAAGCTACAAGCATAAAACTAGAGGGATACATCACTGTGAACTTAGCTCTAGATATGATTATTTCTCTATCTTCTAAGGGTTGTCTCATAACTTCTAAGACACTCCTTTTAAATTCTGGCAACTCGTCTAAAAAGAGAACTCCATTGTGAGCTAATGATATTTCGCCTGGCTGTGGATAACTTCCTCCACCTACTAATGCTATATCAGATATGGTGTGATGAGGTGACCTAAAAGGGCGTTCTGTCATAATAGAAATATTCTTTTTTATATTTTTAGTAACACTATATATCTTAGTTGTTTCCAATGCTTCGCTTAGAGTTAAGGGAGGTAATATAGATGGTAATCTCTTTGCCATCATAGTTTTGCCCGAGCCTGGAGATCCTATTAAAATGATATTATGTCCTCCTGCAGCAGCCACTTCTAATGCTCTTTTTACACTTTCTTGACCTCTTACATCTTCAAAGTCAAATTCGTATTTACTGGAAGTTTCTCCAAGGATTTTTTTAATATCTATCACATAGGGCTCCATAGATTTCTTCTTTGACAAAAACTGAGCTACATCGACGATATTATTCATCCCATAAACACTTATTCCATCTACTATAGCTGCTTCTTTTTCATTTTGTTTTGGAACAATCAACCTTTTAAAGCCTTCTTCTTTGGCCTTTAATGCTATGGGCAACACTCCTTTTATAGGTTGTAGATCTCCGTCTAGAGATAATTCTCCCATTATTAAATACTCATCCAATTCTAGAGCTTCTATCTGTTTGGAAGAGACTAAAATACCTATAGCTATACTCAAATCATAACAAGCCCCTTCCTTTCTTATATCTGCAGGAGCCATATTTATGGTTATCTTCTTACCTGGCCAATTAAAGCCATTGTTCTGAAGAGCAGAATATATCCTCTTGCTACTCTCTTTTACTGCATTATCTGGCAAACCGACTAGATAAAACCCCACCCCTCGATTTATATCTACTTCTATTGTTACTATATATGCGCTAATCCCATATAGGGCGCTACCGTATGTCTTTGTCAACATATTGAAATATGATTTTTTATTCTCTAGCCAATATATCTAAATAAATCATATCTGTTTAATCCTCAGTATTGACAATCCAGATCATATCAATACTAGCTTAATAAATATTTTGGTATTCTTATGAATTGATTTATTTATAGAACTCATATTTTTAACCTGTTGTAAGCCCCATTTTCCCTTTAAAAGCTGTATTTATGAAAGGAGACAGGCCTTTTTATTAGTGGGGTCTGGATCTATGAGAGTATCGGCTCTATCTTTTCAAAGACTTATTGAAAATACCTTGTCTTTCATATGTGAGCAATAATCACATTGAAACTCATCATTAACAAGTAAGACCTTAAATTTTTTAATATGTGCGGAATGCAGATTATTTACATCTGCCATGTTCTTCATCTTATCCACCGTGGTGGATATTATCCTGTTTATTTTATAAGCATAGCTATTAAGGAGGTTTTCAAAGGACTCTGCGAAGATATCTGCGGTCATAGCATTACCTCTTATCTTGTAGGTTCTTATCTAAGTACTTGTCTTTTATGTATTTCGTTAATCGTATCTTGGTATCCTCATCTGTTACGAACTTCCCTAAATACAGTATATCGTTATTTTTAAAGTAGCTCAGTGCTTTGAAATCTGTTACTCCCAAGGGCGTGTATTGTGATTTATCAGCAATATCGCTATGATATTAGCGGCCAAACAATAATAGAAAAAGTTCTATTATAAGCAGTGTAGCTATTAAGCAAAAAATTAGTTTTATAGCACTATAAATTAGTTCCTTAATACTATAAGCTAGTTTTATAATGGTATCAATAAGTTCTTTAACAGTATTAATAAACTGTTTAATAGTATCAATAAATTCTTCCTTCGTCATAATTAAAAATTATTAAAATACCCTCCGTGATTTCTCAGCAATATCGCTATGACATTGCAGCAAATGTAACAAATGTTTATTGTAAACTATAGCAGTAGTTTAATTTTTTATATAACTGCTACTATCCTATCCCTGCTTTTTCAAGTTCAATAGAACTCATATTTTTAACATGTTGCAAGCCTCTTTTTTCCTTTAAAAGCTGTATTAATAAAAAGAGATACGCCTTTTATATTAGCAGAGTCTATCAATGAGGGTATTGGCTCTATCTTTCCAAAAACTTACTGAAAGTTGATAATCATCGACTGAGGTTGTTTTAAGAGTGAAATAATCTCAAATAGTTACCTATAGGTTATAAAAAATAGACTTTAAAAAACATACCTTTGCCTAAGTCCACTCAATTTAATTTTTTAATCTTAAGACAATGCCAAAAGGAGTTTTCAATGTTCCAATAGCTGTAAATGAACCAGTAAGAGATTACGATAAGGGAAGCTTAGAAAGAGAAGAAGTTCTAGATCAATACCAATCTTATTACCAAGGCGGTATAACCATATCTCAGTGTATAGGAGGTGAAAAAATAATAACTGAAGATTTGGTTGCTATATCTCCTCCACATGATCACCGACACATAATAGGTCATTACTACAGAGGAAGCCAAAAACATGTGAGAATGGCCATAGACAATGCCTTAGCATCTAGGGAAAAGTGGGTTAATCTAAGCTGGGAATACAGAGCTAGTATTTTCCTAAAAGCAGCAGAATTGATAGCGGGCCCGTATAGAGCTAAGATAAACGCATCTACTATGATAGGCCAATCTAAAAATATACATCAAGCTGAGATAGATGCTGCTTGTGAATTTGTAGATTTTCTCAGATACAACGTAGAATATATGAGTAATATATACAGAGAGCAACCTGAGTCTTCTGAAGGAATATGGAATAGGTTGGAATACAGACCGCTTGAAGGCTTTGTATATGCTATAACTCCTTTTAATTTCACCTCAATAGCTGGGAATCTATGTGCCTGTGTAGCTTTAATGGGAAATGTCGTGGTTTGGAAGCCATCTGATAATCAAATATTTTCAGCTCAGGTTATATTAGATGTGTTTAAAGAAGCTGGGCTTCCAGATGGAGTGATAAATATGGTCTTGACCGATGGAGAAGAAACAGCTAAAACTGTATTTAAAAACCCTCATTTCTCTGGAGTACACTTTACAGGATCTACCTCTGTCTTTAAAGAGATTTGGAAAACTATAGGAGAAAACATCAACATATATAAATCATATCCTAGAATAGTAGGCGAAACGGGAGGAAAAGATTTTATCTGGGCACATCCATCTTCCGACACACAATCAGTTGTAACGGCTATTTCTAGAGGAGCTTTTGAATTCCAAGGACAAAAATGTTCAGCTGCTTCAAGAGCGTATATTCCAAAAAGTCTCTGGGCTAAGATTAAGGAGAGTTTAATAGAAGATGTTAATTCTATGAAAATAGGCAGCCCATATGACACTTCAAATTTCATAAATGCTGTTATAGATAAAAAGTCTTTTGATAGACTTTCTGCTGTAATCGATAGAGTGAAAAATGACAAAAACGTAAACATCATAGCTGGGGGCACTTATGATGATTCTAAAGGATATTTTATAACACCAACTGTTATAGAATCTAATGACCCAGAGTATTTTACAATGACCGAGGAGCTCTTCGGCCCTATAATTACCATTTACCTCTACAATGATGAAGATTGGAAAAAAACATTAGACTTGGTAGACGAGACGTCTCCATACGCTCTTACAGGAGCTATCTTCTCTAGAGATATATACTCTATTGAATACGCTACAAAAAAATTGACAAATAGCGCTGGAAACTTTTATATAAATGATAAACCAACAGGCGCTGTGGTAGGTCAACAACCATTTGGAGGAGCGAGAGCATCGGGAACAAATGACAAAGCAGGATCAGCTCAAAACTTATTGAGATGGGTCAGTCCTAGATTGATTAAAGAGACTTTTATCCCTGCTAAAAATTATCGATACCCATTTTTAACAGAGTAGAAATTGTAATGCCCTTAGTTAAAGGAAATTATTAAAAAAACGGATGCCAATTTGAAAATTAGCATCCGTTTTTATTTTAAATATAAAAGCTGAAATTTTAAACTCTACTAGACTTTATTTAACTTTTATACTCCATTGGTATTCAAATTTTGAGACAGTGTTATTGTCTTGGTCTACACCCTCTGAAACCATATTTATTTTCTGTGGTTCTCCAGTAGATATAGACTTAGATATGGCTTCTTTTACAAGGTTGCCATCCAAGCAGGTAAAGGTGATCCTCCCCCTAGCCTTCTTCATAAAAGAACCTTTTTGACCTATCACTAACATGGATACATCTCTATGACTTCTCTTTATATACTTCATAAGTAACACTCCTGTAGACAATTCAGAAGCCATTCCTTGCACTGCCCAATACATAGATCTAAAAGGATTTTGATTTATCCATCTATATTTTACCCCCACCACAGATTTATCAAAATTTAAAAATTTTACTCTCGTTCCAGATAAAAAAGCTAAAGGAATTTTGTATATCAAAAACAAATTCAATCGTAAGGGCGTTAATTTCATAAAAAACTATTTTGATTTACAGACGAAAATAATGATTAAATAAGGTTCAAGACAACTTAAGGTAAATTTACATGCGTGTAACCCCTTATGTTATCTATGAAAAACAAGTATATAATTCGTTCAAGAATTTCTGAGGCAAAATTCAGGTCTATTTTACGGTTATTTTGCCTAGATATTGAAGCGAAAAAAGTTAGTAAATTGACTAATGTAAGTCGTTATACTATCAACAAAATTTTTGACAAATTACGTTTGTTAATTGTTCAAAAATGCGAAGAAGAAAGTCCCTTTAATCAAGGGGAAATAGAATTAGATGAGAGTTATTTTGGAGCTAAACGAGTTAGGGGAAAAAGGGGACGAGGATCAGGAGGAAAAGTTCCAGTATTTGGTATGTTAAAGAGAGAGGGTAAAGTTTATACACAAATTGTAAAAAACTGCTCATCATCAGTAATAATGCCTATTATAGAGAGCAGAGCAAGTAAAGAAAGTACAATTTATACTGATGGATTTAAGTCTTATGACGGCTTGGTAAACTATGGTTATAAGAGGCATTATAGAGTAAAACATAGTGAAAATGAATTTGCTAAAGGAGTAAATCACATTAATGGAATTGAGAATTTTTGGGGACTATGTAAAGTTCGATTATCCAGGTTTTAGAGGAGTCCATAAGCACAAGTTTTATTATCATCTAAAAGAGTGTGGAATTGAGGTTTAATTATCGAAATGAAAATTTGTATTTTTGTATGTTAAAATGGATAAGAAAAAATCCCCTTAAGTTGTCTTGAACCTTAAATAATAATACTTAGGATAATATTTTTATAGCTCTTACAAGGGCTTCTGACATTTTATCTATTTCCTCTTTAGTGTTATACATAGCAAGAGATAATCTAGCTGTTCCAGATATATCGAATCGTTTCATAATGGGTTGCGTACAATGATGTCCTGTTCTAATAGCAATGCCCATTTTATCCAAGATCAAACCCAAATCGTAGTGATGTATCTTATCTACGTTGAAAGATATAACCCCTATCTTTTCAACAGCCCTTCCATATATCTTTAATCCACTTATGCTCTGTAATTTTTCAGTGGCATAATAGAGTAATTCATCCTCGTATTTTGATATATTTTCTAGCCCTATACCACTTATATAGTTAATAGCTTTTTCAAAAGCTACAACACCCTCTATATTAGGTGTGCCAGCTTCAAATTTATTAGCAAGACAATCGTATGTAGTCTTCTCAAAAGAGACTTCTTTTATCATATTGCCTCCTCCTTGATATGGAGGCAGCTTATCTAAAATTTCTTCCCTGCCATATAGAACTCCGACTCCAGAGGTCCCATACATTTTATGGGCAGAAAAGACATAAAAATCTACATCTAAATCCTGAACATCTACTGGTAGATGAGCCACGTATTGAGCTCCGTCTATGAGTACTTTAGCATCGTATTGGCGAGCTTTATCAATTATTTTTTTTATATCATTTATCACCCCTAAGGTATTAGAAGCATGGCTTATAGCTATGATACTTGTTTTTTCAGATAATAGTTTTTCATATTCGCAAAAAATCAGCTCTCCTGAGTCTTCTATTGGAATTACTCTTAAAATAGCGCCTGTCCTATCACACAACATCTGCCAAGGAACGATATTTGAATGATGTTCCAAATGAGATATTATTATCTCATCACCTTTTTTTATTTGCCCTGTAATACAACTAGCCACTAAATTTATACTTTCGGTGGTTCCTTTAGTAAATATTACCTCATGGGAGTGTTTTGCATTTATATATTCTTGAACTGTTTTTCTAGATAGTTCAAATCTGTTGGTAGCTTCTTGACTTAGGGTATGAACACCTCTGTGAACGTTAGAACTTTCCTCTTTATAAAAGCTATCGATGCAATCTATTACACATAATGGTTTTTGTGTGGTAGCTGCATTATCAAAGTATATTAAATCTTGTCGATTAACCTTCCTTTTTAATATTGGAAAATCCTCCCTTATTTTTTTTACGCAAAACACGACTATAATATTTTGATTAAAATAACTCAGACATCTATCCCAAGTTTTTTGGATACGAAACTCTCTAAGTAATCTTTTAATTGAGGGATATGGATATTTTCTAGTATTTCACTGAAAAAAGCATACATGATCATTCCTTTGGCTACTTCTTCTCTCATACCTCTGGAACGCAAATAAAAAATGGCATCTTTATCCAACTGTCCAACCGTACAACCATGAGAACACTTGACATCATCTGCAAAGATTTCAAGTTGTGGTTTGGTATTTATCTTAGCCCTGTCAGACAACAATATATTATCATTTCTTTGAAATCCAGAGGTTTTTTGAGCATCCTTATGAACTATCACCTTACCATTGAAAACACCTCTTGAATTATCGTGGTAAATACCTCTATATATTTCATTACTATCACAATTTGGCAGGCGGTGTTCCACACAAGTGTGATTATCTACGAGTTGATTATCAGATAAAATACTAATTCCATATAAGTTCGCAGTTGAATGTTGTCCATCTAAATAAAAATTCAAATTATTTCTGATAAACTCACTCCCAAAAGAAAAAGTTCCAACACTTGCAGTACTACCCTTTTCTTGAGAAATAAAAGTATTATCTATCAAAGAATTAGTAGAATCGTCCATCTGTAATTTGTACAATTCACCACGTGCGTTTTTATCTACAAAAATCTCTGTAATATAGTTTACAAATACGTTTTCAGAGAGACTTTGATGTCTGTCTATAATCTTTATTTCGGCATTTTCATTTACTACTACCAAATTTCTCAAACTATTTATAGCTGGAGTATCGTGAAATGAAATATTTAAAATTTCTACAGGTTTATCTACCGTAGTATTGGCTGGCACCTCTATAAAAACTCCATCGTGAAACAGAGAAGTATTCAAATCTGAAATTATATCTCTGCTCAGTATTTTAGAGAAAAATTTCTTTACACGTTCATGGCTTGTATTTTCTCTTATGCTACTTATATTAAAAAACTCAGGCACACTAGAGAGTTCCTTAGAAATAAGCCCATTTATGACTATCACCCTATAAGTATCCATTCCCAAAAGATACTTCTCAAAATCATATTTTTCAGATGTATTTCTATTTAATTCTAAATTGTATTTTTTGGATACTATTTTAGATAAATCCGTAACCTTCCACTCCTCATCATTTACAGTGGGAAAATCACTTTGGGAAAATGACTCTACGGCATCTAGTCTAAATTTTTCTAAATCAGACTTAAAGTTTTTCTCATCAAAAAAGGATAGTATATGTCGTTTTAATTCAGTCATTACAGCTTATTTTAACCAATCATATCCCTTCTTCTCCAACTCCAATGCCAAATTTTTATCACCACTTTTTATTATCCTACCATTGTGAAGCACATGAACATAATCTGGAACTATGTAATTTAGCAATCTCTGATAGTGAGTGATTAATATAACAGAATTGTTTTCTGATCTTAATTTATTAACTCCATTTGCTACTATTCTCATAGCGTCTATATCTAAGCCCGAATCTGTTTCATCTAAAATAGACAGGGAAGGCTCCAACATGGCCATCTGAAATATCTCATTTTTTTTCTTCTCTCCTCCAGAAAACCCTTCGTTTAAGGATCTAGAGAGAAAATCCATATCGATTTCTAATAGAGAAGCTTTTTCCTTTATCATCTTGAGCATCTCCTTTGCTGGCATATCTTCTAGTCCATTAGCCTTCCTTTTTTCATTTACCGCTGTTTTGATGAAGCTTATAACTGAAATTCCACATATTTCCACTGGGTATTGAAAAGACATAAAAATACCTCTATGAGCTCTTTCCTCTGGAGATAATTCTAATATATCCTCTCCTTTAAATACTATATCCCCTGAATCTACTTCATACTCTTCTTTACCAGTTATAACAGAGCTAAAGGTACTTTTACCAGAGCCATTAGGGCCCATTATAGCGTGCACCTCACCTACATTTACCTCTAAGTTTATCCCTTTTAATATTTCCTTACCTTCGATAGAAGCTCTTAAATCTTTTATACTTAACATTACCTTCTGTTAATTTTTAATCTTTAGTATTTAAATATTTGTTTATTAAATTCGAATCAATGTTATACTCAGATGAGTAGTCATAATACAAATAGATCACGTTTTTTTTCAATCTAGCCCACACTACCCTCTAGAGATATCTCTAAGAGTTTTTGCGCTTCTACGGCAAATTCCATAGGTAATTTATTCAGTACTTCTTTGGAGAACCCATTGACTATAATAGCTATTGCTTTTTCAGTATCCAAGCCTCTTTGATTACAATAAAATATCTGATCTTCTCCTATCTTAGAAGTGGTAGCTTCATGCTCTAGCTGAGCCGTTTTATTATTGACATCTATATACGGAAAAGTATGAGCTCCACACTTATCTCCCATCAAGAGAGAATCACATTGAGTGAAATTCCTAGCGTTATCTGCATTTTTAGTAACCTTTACTAATCCCCTATAACTATTATTAGATAAACCTGCAGATATGCCTTTAGATATAATAGTACTCTTGGTGTTCTTTCCTATATGCACCATTTTAGTGCCAGTGTCAGCCTGCTGTAAATTATTAGTTAAAGCTATAGAATAGAATTCACCTATGGAATTATCTCCTTCCAATATACAAGATGGATATTTCCAAGTTATAGCAGATCCAGTCTCGACCTGAGTCCAAGATATCTTAGCTCTTTCTTTGCATAACCCTCTTTTTGTGACAAAGTTAAAAACTCCACCAATCCCCCTGCTATCGCCTGGATACCAATTCTGTACTGTAGAATATTTTACCTCAGCCCCATCTAGAGCTATTATTTCAACAACTGCAGCGTGCAACTGATTTTCATCTCTTTGAGGCGCTGTACATCCTTCTAAATAGCTCACATATGAATCTTCATCAGCTATTAAAAGTGTTCTCTCAAATTGACCAGTACCAGATTGGTTTATCCTAAAATATGTAGATAATTCCATAGGACACCTGACCCCTTTAGGTATATAACAAAAAGAGCCATCAGAAAAAACAGCAGAATTTAAAGCAGAATAAAAATTGTCTTGTTTTGGAACTACACTTCCTATGTATTTCTTAACTAATTCTGGATGCTCCTTTATAGCCTCTCCAATAGGGCAAAATATTATTCCCAATTTGCCAAGTTCTTCCTTGAAAGTGTTTACAACAGATACACTGTCTATTACTACATCCATGGCAACCCCAGATATCCTCTTTTGTTCCTCTATTGAGATACCCAACTTGTCGAAGGTTTTTAACAACTCAGGATCTACCTCATCTAGACTGTTGTACCTCTTCTTTTTCTTAGGAGCTGAGTAATAACTGATATCTTGTAAATCTGGTTTTTTGTAATTGATATTTGCCCACTCAGGCTCATCCATTTCCTTTAGTCTTTCAAAAGCATCTAATCTCCAATCTAACAGCCAGGCAGGCTCTTCGTTCTTCTTAGATATAATTCTTATTACATCCTCACTTAAGCCCTTTTCTATAGTATCGGATTCTATATCGGTTACAAAACCGTATTTGTATGTGGAAGAGGTTACCTCTTCTAAAATCTTATCGCTTTTACCTAATTCTTTCATTTATTGCATTAAAGTGAAAAACTCTCTCCACATCCACAAGTTCTAGTGGCATTCGGGTTGACAAACTGAAACCCCTTTCCACTTATTCCGCCAGAGTAGTCTAAAACAGTCCCCACCAAGTATATGTAGCTCTTCTTGTCAACCAATAACTTAATATCATCAGATTCAAAAGACTCATCATTATCACCTTTTATCGTATCGAAAGACAAGTCGTAATGTAAACCTGAACAACCTCCACTATTGACCTTAATTCTAACAAAAGATTTTTGTAAATCCATGTTGTCTTCTTCCATTAACTTGCGTATTTGTTTTTTTGCAGAATCGGAAATACTTACCATATTTGTCAAAAATTTTGTGGGAACAAGTACGCCGCAAATGTACGCATTTTAAACTATTTTAAAATGGACTATTTAAAAACAGAATATTAACTCTTGCTAATTTTTAAATTTAACTCAATGGATACACAAAACAAAAAATCACAATCTGAGATCACTCCTTCTACAGCAATTGATCTCCTAAAACAAGGCAATGAGCGGTTTGTACAAAAAGAGATGATCACCAGGGATTTTTCCTCTCAAAGAGAAGATACTCAAGATGGTCAATATCCATTTGCTGTGATACTGAGCTGCATAGATTCTAGAGTTCCTGTGGAAACTGTATTCGACTTGGGAATAGGAGATGTCTTTGTGTCTAGAGTAGCTGGAAATATTATCAATAAAGATATTTTAGGAAGTATGGAATACAGTTGTAAGGTATCTGGTTCCAAATTGGTTTTGGTTTTAGGACACACGCGTTGTGGAGCTATAAAATCAGCTTGTGACAATGTGGAGTTGGGAAATATAACTCATCTTTTAGACAAGATAAAACCAGCTGTAGATCGAGTTGAAGAGACAGGAGATAGATCATCAAAAAATGAAACCTTCGTAGATAAGGTGATTGTAGAAAACGTAAATCTCTCTATAGAGAATATCAAAAAGAACAGCGATATCCTAAACGAGATGGACAAAAAAGGAGAGATAAAAATAGTCGGAGGGGTTTACGATATATTGACGGGAATAGTGACTTTCTTATAAAAAAAAATTGGTTTAAGATAGTTATAAAGGATTTATATAATATATATAAAGTTATCTTAAACCAAGACTATTTATTTCAGGGGTAGAATATTTTTTAAGAAATTTATTGCCCTTCTAGACTAAGTCTAGAAGAAATAATCCTTTTTCTCTTTAAGTAATCTCTATCTTGGCTATCTCTATGATGAAATGGAACAAAATATTCTTTAAATTACATTTGAGAATTCTAAAAAAAAGATACTACATTGACGCTTATTATAGCGAGTTGTATAGATTGCAAATAATATTAAAGTCAAAATGATGTTAAAACAAATACTAAAAAAAAATAAAATTATTAGCCACCTAGGCTTATTGTTATTATTAAGTGTAAGCTGTTCAGACGATAAAATAGAAGAGCCAAAATCTTTTACGGTGAGGCACAATATAACTGCCAATCAAAATCTTAAGGTAGACTCCTCAAATAAGGATAATCTTATTATTACTAAGACAAAGGGAACTAAAGAGGCTACTGTAGAAGTTATATTTATTAAAGAAGTCGAAACCGTTAAACTCACCCTAAATGGTTCGCCTATGACTTCTAATACTGTGAAAGTAGATTTGTCAAGCGTAACTTTCAAAAACCCTAAAAAGGATTATACAGTGGAATCTATTGATGAGAATAACAGGAAACGGAAGTACGTTATAAGTGTAGTTTACGAAACCAACATTATTGAAAATTTGAAAGGGAAAAGGTTTAAAGCTATCAATATAGAGGTTGTCAGCAATATCCGAGCAGAGTTTGCAAAGAAATATAATATAACAAGAGATCAATTAGAGAGGGATCTTAATACTGTTGGTAGGATATCAAAAAGTCTCAACATAATGCCTGCTATTAATTTTAGTGAAGGGCACTCTATATTAAAAATTGATTTTCCTATTGAAGAAGAAAATACAGTTAGAATCTATTTAAAAATTTTAAAACATAATGGGACCTGTTGTATGAATACCGATTCTGATGGGAAAGTTAGATTGGGTTGGAAGAGCAGAACGCCAAAAAAGATTAATAAAAACACTTTCTCATTTGGCGGACCATTTGGCGAACCTTACGTGATATGGGATTCATCAAAAAGAAAATTATATGTGCAAGATATACCTGTAGAAGGTCTTGATCCTGTAACTGAAAGAAGAACTGGACCTATTGCAATGGCAAGAGTCAATTTTATTGAATTGAAATAAACGAGTGATAGAGATATTAGGTTTTATATATTCTAAACTTATTTTTAGTCAGCAGAACTGTAAAGCGATACGCTTATAAGCCGAGTTTGGATTATTTTCTAATGGACAAGAAGGGACTGATGGTTTAATAGAAGGCTGGATCCCAGGATCTACTCCTTTGAGATCTTTTCCGCATATCCACCTCAGGAATATATTCTTGGGTTTGGGAACTAGCATAGGATTAAAAGAGGAATCTCTATCTCTTGGAACTTTAATCTTGCTCTCTCCTAATGATGTCCTAACATTTTTTGTAGAATAGCCATTGCGGAAATTTGTATTCTTTGATTGCTCATATTTAGAATAATCCAAATGTGAATCTAATTCCCCTTCTAGAATATTTTCAATACCTCGTTTCTGAATATCTTTTAGAAATGACAGCAGACCTTCCCTGTTTTGAATTGTTTTAAGAATCCATCTTTTAACAACTCTTCTTTTTTTTCATTTGTGTAAAGTTTTAATTGGTTTTTTAAAAAAATATCTAGAATTTTTTATCCTAAATATAAACTTTACACATTTTACAGAATAGTGTCATTCTCCTAAAATACACTTGTTTTTTCATCCTATAATTTAGGGTGTATTCCTACATTTGACATCTAATATTTTTCATGTCATCAACAGAATCGAGAAAAGCTACAACGTGGTTAATGGCTATGTAAATAATGCTAGACAAACAAACGTTGAGGTGTTATATAAGATTGCGGAATTACTTGATGTAAATGTGAAAGAGTTATTATTTGAGAATAAAGAAGTAGAAGATTAAATATGGCAATAAAGAAATCTGAATTATACAGTAGCCTCTGGGAAAGCTGTGATAAGTTAAGAGGAACAGGTGGCATGGATGCATCCCAGTATAAAGATTATGTACTTACCGTGTTATTTGTGAAGTATGTATCAGACAAGTATGCTGGTAGCCCAATGAGTTTAATTGAAGTGCCTAAAGGCGCTTCATTTGATGATATGGTGGCTCTTAAGGGGCAACCAGATATTGGTGACCGTATAAACAAAGAAATACTTATGCCATTGTCTTTATCCGATGGATTAAAGGGATCTTTAGAGTTTGTCGATTTTAATGATGATGAAAAATTAGGTAGTGGTAAAGAGAAGGTAGAATTACTTTCTAAGTTGATAGCCATATTCGAGAATCCAGCACTAAACTTTAAAAACAACCGTGTTGAGGATGACGATATCCTAGGTGATGCTTATGAATTTTTAATGCGTCACTTTGCAACGGAATCTGGTAAGAGTAAGGGGCAATTTTATACACCAGCTGAGGTGTCGAGAATATTGTATAAGGTAATTGATGTAGATAAAGCCGACAAACCTTTTTATACTGCTTATGACCCAACTTGTGGTTCTGGTTCACTATTATTAAAAGTTGCTGGTGAAGCACCTAACGGTTTGACACTTTACGGACAAGAAAAGGATGTGGCAACTAAAGGTTTAGCGGTGATGAATATGTGGTTGCATGGTTACCCAGAAGCATCCATCGCTGGAAAGAATTCCATTTCATCACCTCAGTTTACCGAAGATGGTAAGTTAAAACGCTTTGACTTTGTAGTTGCAAATCCTCCATTCTCTGTTAAAAACTGGGATAGTGGAATTGTTCCATTAAATGATGAGTATAATCGTTTTAAAGGTTTTGGTGTACCACCAGAAAAGAATGGGGATTACGCTTTTTTATTGCACATCATCGCTTCTTTAAAGAGTACTGGTAAAGGTGCTATTATTCTGCCACATGGTGTTTTGTTTAGAGGGAATGCAGAAGCAGAGATTCGTAAAAACATTATAGTGCGTAAATGGATAAAAGGAATTATTGGTCTACCAGCTAACTTATTTTATGGTACAGGCATCCCAGCGTGTATTATAGTAATTGACAAAGAAAATGCCGAAAAACGAGAAGGTATTTTTATGATTGATGCCAGTAAAGGTTTTATTAAAGATGGTAACAAAAATAGATTAAGAGAACAGGACCTTCACAAAATTGTGGATGTGTTCAACTCCCAAAAACAAGAGGATAAATTCTCTCGCTTTGTAAAGTTTGATGAGATTGAAAAGAATGAATTTAACCTCAACATTCCAAGGTATATTGACACCCAAGAGGAAGAAGATATACAAGATCTCAACGCTCATTTAAGTGGAGGGATACCCAATGAGGATATTGAAAGACTGAATCATTTCTGGGAGGTATATCCTAGTCTTAAATCAGATTTATTTGCTCTCCTAAGAGATGGATATTCCAAACTAAATGTTCAAGCATCGGAAATTAAAAACACTATTTATAATCATCGAGAGTTTACAGGATACAGTGATGAGTTAAATGGTGTTTTTACTTCTTGGAAAGACAAAGTCTATCAGAACTTACAAGACATTAATAATACAACAGCACCTAAGAAATTAGCGGATTTAATATCAGAAACTTTACTGAATGAATACCACAATAAGCCATTGGTAGACAAATACAATATGTATCAGCATTTAATGGATTATTGGAATGACACTATGAAAGATGATGTTTATCTATTGGTGGAAGATGGTTGGATATCCAAGACCAAACGTATTACAGAAAAGAATAAAAAAGGGAAAGAAATAGATAAAGGCTGGACCTGTGACCTTATTCCAAAGCAATTGGTAATTGACAAGCATTTGAGTAGTGAGCAATATGAATTGAATGACTTAAATACTAAACTAGAAAGTACCCAAGCTGAAATAACTTCTTACCAAGAAGAACACGCTGGTGATGAAGGTTTGTTGTCTTATGCAACTAATGATAAAGGAACAATCACCAAGGCTATGTTAACCAAATACATTGAGGAAATAAAAACTGACCCAGCTGAAAAAGAAGCCTTAACAATAGCAAATGCCTTGTTAAAATTCTTCACCGAAGAGACTACATTAAAAAAACAAATAAAAACCAAAGAAGCAGAATTGGATGATTTAACTCTTAAGCAATACTCAAAACTAACCGAAACTGATATAAGAACCTTAGTGGTAGATAATAAATGGATTGCTTCTTTAAGTGCCTTAATGCAAAGTGAAATAGATGCCATCTCCCAACGCTTAACTGGTCGTATTAAGGAATTAGCAGAACGCTATGAGAACACTTTGGGCGAGTTAACTACCAGTACCAAAACATTAGAAGAAAACGTAAGTGCTCACCTTGAAAAAATGGGATTGGTATGGAGTTAACAAAAACAAAATACAAGCAAACTGAGGTTGGATTAATCCCAGAAGATTGGAATTACACGTCAATTGAAAGCTATATTGACTTGCTTACTGGATTTCCTTTTCCTAGTACCAAATATTCTTCGGATGGGATTAGATTACTTAGAGGTACTAACATTAAGAGAGGCGAAACAGATTGGAATAAAAATATTCTAACATATTGGAATGAAAATATATCTAGTTATTCTCAGTTTCAAATGCAAGAGGGGGACTTAGTTATCGCTATGGATGGTTCTCTTGTTGGAAGAAGTTATGCTCAGTTAAAGAAGAAAGATATACCAGCATTATTACTTCAAAGAGTAGGAAGGATAAGGTCAGAAAAACTTAGTGTTGATTTATTGAAGCATTTTATTGGTAGTAATTGGTTTATTAAATACGCAGATTCAGTAAAGACAGTAACTGCCATCCCACATATTAGTCCAAAAGATATTAGGGAATTCAAAATCCCTCTCCCTCCAACTATCACCGAACAAAAAGCCATAGCCACTGCATTGAGCGATGTTGATGACCTTATTTCCAATATGGATAAACTCATCTCCAAAAAGAAAGCCATCAAACAAGGTGCTATGCAGCAGCTTTTAACACCGCCACATAAAGGTGGTAAACGTTTAGCTAGATTTACTGGGGAATGGCAATTTTTAACTATTGAAGCGGTAGCTGATTGTCTTGATAACTTAAGAGTGCCATTAAATGGAGAGCAGCGAGGAAAAATGAATGGTGATATACCATATTGCGGGGCAAATGGTGTTGTTGATTATGTAAATGACTTTGTTATTGACGATGATATCATACTGATGGCGGAGGATGGGGGGTATTTTGATGAATATAAAACAAGACCTATTGCTTATCGAATGAAAGGGAAATGCTGGGTTAACAATCATGCACATATTCTTAAAGCTAAAAATGAGATTGACCAAGGCTTTCTATATTTCTCTTTAGTTCATAAAAATATACTTGATTACATTAATGGAGGGACGAGAGCAAAGTTGAACAAAGGTGAAATGAACAAGATTGAATGTTGGTTTCCAAAATCAAAAATTGAACAAGAAACTATTTCTGGAATCCTTTCCGATATAGATACTAATATTGAGCAATTAGAAACAAAAAAAGCAAAATACAAAGACATCAAACAAGGGATGATGCAAGAGTTATTAACTGGTAAAACGAGATTGGTATGAGTAATCAAATAGGTAAAAAAGAGCGTGACACCCAAAATAGAGTGATTCAACTTTTTCAAGATGAATTAGGGTACACTTATTTGGGTGATTGGAAAGAAAAAGTTCGCACCCAACCTATCGAAGAGGATTTATTGTTGGAGTACTTAACGAAAGACAGTAAATATTCTAATGAGTTGGCTCAAAAAGCAGTTGATGCAATTGTAAAAACTGCTACCAATCTTTCAGACGATTTATATGAATCAAACAAGGAAGTGTATAAGCTGCTTCGTTATGGGGTTACAGTTCGTGAAGAACTTGGTAAACCAAAAGAAACTGTTTGGTTAATAGATTGGAAGAATCCAACTATTAATGATTTTGCTGTTGCTGAGGAAGTGACTGTCGTTGGCAAACATACAAAGCGACCAGATATTGTGTTGTTCGTAAATGGAATAGCAATAGGCGTTATTGAGTTAAAAGGAAGCAAAGTTAGTGTAGAAGAGGGAATTCGACAGAATCTTGATAATCAAAGTCCCGAATTCATAGAAAAGTATTTTACCACCATGCAGTTGATAATGGCTGGTAATGATACCCAAGGCTTGAGGTATGGAACTATTAAAACACCTGAAAAACACTATCTAAAATGGAAGGAAGATAGTGATAAGGGATTTGATTATTTATTGGATAAACACATCTTTCAACTTTGTGAAAAGTCTAGATTATTAGAGTTGATTCATGATTTTGTGGTGTTTGATAAAGGAGTGAAAAAACTCTGTAGACCTAACCAGTATTTTGGGATTACAGCAGCACAGGAAAATATTCGTACTAAACAAGGAGGCATTCTATGGCATACCCAAGGTTCTGGTAAATCTCTTACCATGGTTTGGCTCACTAAGTGGATTCGTGAGAATGTGAAAGATAGTAGAGTGCTCATTATTACAGACCGTGAAGAACTCGATGACCAAATAGAAAAACTGTTTACTGGTGTAGATGAGAAAATCTACAGAACCAAAAGCGGCAGAGACCTCATCAATGTATTGAACGACAAAACCGAAATGTTGATCGGTAGCTTGGTGCACAAATTTGGTAAAAAATCAGATGAAGGTGATTACGATACTTTTATTGAAGATTTAAAATCGAGTCTAGAAAGCGATTTTAAAGCCAAAGGTGATATTTATGTATTTGTAGATGAGTGTCACAGGACCCAATCGGGTAAGCTACATGATGCAATGAAACTTATATTACCAGATTCTCTTTTTATTGGATTTACAGGAACACCACTACTTAAGAAAGACAAGCAGAAGAGCATTGAAGTGTTTGGTCCATACATAGGTAATCCTTACAAATTTGATGAAGCAGTTGAGGACGGTGTTGTTTTGGATTTGCTCTATGAAGCTAGAGACGTGGAACAATTTATAACAGACCAACAAAGTATCGATGATTGGTTTGAAGCTGAAACCAAAGGCTTAACAGATGTTGCTAAGGTAGAATTGAAAAAGCAATGGGTAACCATGCAAAAGGTCTTAGGTTCTAAATCAAGACTAGAGAAGATTGTATTCGATATAGTTAAAGACTTTAAAACAAAAACAAGATTATCAACTGGTCAAGGAAATGCTATGCTGGTATCTGGCTCAGTGTATCAAGCATGTAGATATTATGAGTTATTCCAGAACTCTGGATTTAAGGGTTGTGCTATTATCACTTCCTATCAACCTCATCCTGCAGATATTAAAGGAGAAGAAACAGGGGAAGATAACCCTACAGATAAGCAATTGAAGTATGAGGTTTACACTAAAATGCTCAATGGTAAAACGACTGAGGACTTCGAAGCTGAGGCAAAAGCTAAATTTATAAAAGAGCCTAGTAAAATGAAGTTGCTTATCGTTGTAGATAAGCTATTAACTGGGTTTGATGCACCTTCAGCATCTTATCTATACATTGACAAGAAAATGCAAGACCACGGCTTATTTCAAGCGATATGCCGTGTTAATAGAGTTGATACAGATGATAAGGAGTACGGTTATATTGTCGACTATAAAGATTTATTTAAAAGCCTTGAAAACTCCATACGGGATTACACATCAGAAGTGTTTGACAATTACGATAAAGATGATGTAAAAGGATTACTTAAAGATAGGCATACAGAGAGTAAAGAACGATTAGAAACTTGTTTGGAAGCTGTTAGAGCCATATGTGAGCCTGTTTATCCAAAAGATGAAATAGCCTTTATAAAATTCTTTTGTGGTAACACAGACAACCCAAATGACATTAAAGATACCCAAGAGAAAAGAGTTGATTTGTATAAAGCGGTAGGCTCATTAATTAGAGCCTATTCAAGTGTGGCTAACGAAATGCATAAACTGGGTTACAGTGATACAGAAGCCAATTCTATTAAGGATGAGGTGAAGTATTACTCTAATTTAAGAGAAACTATTAAAATAGCTAGTGCTGATCATGTTGATCTAAAGAGATTTGAATCTGGTATGCGTCAGCTAATGGATATGTATTTGGATGCGAAATCAAGCACCAAGATATCTGACTTTGAAAATAAATCATTGGTGGATTTGATTGTTAAGCTGGATGATGAGGTAAAAGGCACTCCTGAGGATAAAAAGAAAAAAAAACAAGAAGCTGTTGCTGAAACTATCGAGAACAATGTTAGGAAGGTAATTGTCGACGAATCACAAACCAATCCTAAGTATTATGAGAAAATGTCTAAATTGTTGGATGAGATAATACAACTTAGAAAACAAGAAAAGATATCTTATGAAAAATACTTAAAGAAAATTAAGGAACTCGCTAAAAAGGTTGCAGAACCGTCAAACAGTGAGTCTTATCCGAGTAGCATTAATTCAAGGGCTAAACAGGCGCTGTACGATAATTTAGAATCAAACGAAGAATTAGCAATTGAATTAGACCGTGAGATTCAAGATAATAAGCTAGATGGGTGGCGTGATGGAGGAATCAAAGAAAAGAAATTGATGTTAGCAGTAAATAATGTTATTGATGATAATGCTAAGACATTATCATTAATGGAGATAATAAAAGCACAAAGTGAGTACTAATCAAAAAACCATAGCTTTTGCCAACATCGAAATAGATGTGGTTAGGAAGGATATAAAAAATATGCATCTTGCAGTTTATCCACCACATGGTCGTATTCGATTGTCTGCTCCAAAGAAAACAGATGAAGAAGTATTGAGATTATTTGCAATATCTAAACTCGGCTGGATAAAAAAGCAGATAAAGAACTTTAAAGAGCAAGCCAGAGAAACCAAACGAGATTATGTTTCTGGCGAAAGCCATTACTTCCAAGGAAAGAGGTATTTACTGGAAGTTGAAGAGCATGATGGTTACAATTCTGTAAAACTAGTTGGTATCAAAAAGATAAAGTTGACAGTTAAAAGTGGTTCAACCACTGAGGATAAAGCTGTTGTAATGAAAGAATGGTATCGAAAACAACTAAAAAAGCAAATTCCAGAATTAATTGAACACTGGGAAAAAGTAGTTGGTGTTAAATCAAATGATTGGGGCGTAAAGCAAATGAAAACCAAATGGGGTTCTTGCAATACGGATGCTAAACGTATTTGGTTAAACTTAGAACTAGCCAAAAAACCAACTATTTGTTTAGAATACATTTTAGTGCATGAGTTGGTCCATCTGCATGAGAGAACCCACAATAATAGGTTTATTGCATTGATGGATAAGTTTATGCCTAAATGGAGGCTGCATAGGGATGAATTAAATAGTTTACCAATTGCATATAATGATTGGGGATATTAATAATTATGACGTTAATATCAATAAGAATACAAAATGTGAAGGGGATTGAAGACAAAACATTCAATCTAAATATTATAAGAAATCGACCAAGCTTGTTAGTGGCTCCGAATGGTTTTGGAAAAAGTTCATTCACATGTGCATTTGCGAGAATGAACAATGCCAGAATAGATCTTCATGATAATGAGAGGTGTCAAGGAGATAAAGGTAAAAACCCTAGAATTGAATTAACTATTAATAAACCAGATGGAACTACTCAGCGTCTATTTGCAAACCACGAATCAAATACGATTAAAACTCAATTGGATTGTTTTGTAATTAAAAGTCCATTAGTAGCAAAAGGCAAGGGTAGTCAATTTGGTCGTGCAACTGGGTCAATGGAAATTGAAGATGTAGTTCTCGTTAAGGGAATACCGCCAAGTCTGGGTTTTGGATATGATTTAAAAGATTTTAAAAATAGATTCGGAAAATGTGGAAGAGTCCTTTCTAAGTTATCTTTATCAGAAGTACTGGATAATAAGGTAATGGTTCAAAAACTATCTCAAGATTATTCGTTAATAAATCGTATTAATGGAGTAAAGGCAACGAATGCAATTAACGAATTTATAGGTAGAGTAAATCAGCAAACAGGAACAATTGAAAATCTTCTTGATTGGATAAAAGTTAATGAACTAGATACTTTAAAAGGTATCAAACCTCTGATGAACCTAACAAAAACTATGATTGACATGAAAGTGTCTAACGAAAATGTAGTAAATTTTCTATTGTATAGTATCCAAATTCATTGGTTATACCAAAATGATCCAAATCGATTCAAGGCAGCCTGTAAATACAGTAATTATAGGTTACATAAAGAAATGTTCGATGATTTATTAAATGATTTTAATACGACTTGGAAAAATATAAGAACAAGTCAAACAGGTGGCTCACTTGTAGTAAAGTTCCCTAAAGCACATGAGATTTCTAATGGGCAAAGAGATATTTTGAATTTTATATCCATGTTGTTTAAAGCCCAATTCAAGTTAAATAAAGGGAATTGCATATTAATTATTGATGAAGTTTTTGATTACTTAGATGATGCTAATCTAATCACTGCTCAGTACTATATAACAAAGTTTATTAGAGATTTTAAGAAGCAAGGAAGGAATATATACCCCCTTATTTTAACACATTTAAACCCTTTGTACTTTAAAAATTTCGCATTTAGTAAACAGAAAGTCTATTACCTCTGTAAATCTCAGATTAAGATAAGTAATGAGATGACTAAATTATTACTAGCGAGAGAGAATAAAGATTTAGATGAAGGGCTTAGAGATGATATTTCTGGAAAGTTGTTTCACTACCATACAATGAAAATTAATCAAAGCGATGAGTTTAAGCGCTTGCATATCCCAGAAATATGGGGACGAGAAGAACATTTTAAAAAGTTTACCCTAAAAGAAAAGGATAAATACTTATTAAATGATGTTGACTATGACCCTTTCGCAGTCTGTTGTGCTGTAAGAGTTCAAATAGAAGAATTGGTTTACCAACTAATCGGAGAAGATACACAGAGAACAGAATTTATTTCCATAAACGGCACAAGAAAAAAACTTGAGTATCTCCAAAGCGTGGGTTATGAAGTTCCAGAAATTTATTTCTTACTTGGGATTGTTTATAATGATGGTATGCATTGGGTGAATGGACAAGACAATATATCTCCTATAGCATCGAAACTTGAAAATTTGACGATTAAAAAATTAATACGGGAAGTATTCGAGTAGGATTATGCAGGACGTTATCACGTAAAGTGTAAAGTTTATTTTTAGGATTAAAGCACCACATTCAAAACGTGTTATTTTAATGGCATTAAAGAAAAAAGCACCACACTTTTAAAGTAACACGTTTTTATAGGCTAAAATTTTTCGAATACACCCAGGCCAAAAAGAGCAAAGTCGTATTTAACAGGGTCGTTAGAATCTAATTTGCGTAAGGTCGTATCTAGTTCTAATAGCGCTTTGGCATCGTTTTGTTTTCCCTTGAGCAAGCCTAATTTTCTAGACACATTTCCAGAATGGACATCTAATGGACAAGAAAGGGCTGATGGTTTAATAGAAGACCAGATCCCAAAATCTACTCCTTTAAGATCTTTTCTGCACATCCACCTCAGGAACATATTGATTCTTTTGGCGGCAGATCCCTTGTTTGGGTCACTGATGTGTTTAGTAGTTCTATTGGGGTGTTCTATGGAAAAAAATATTTTTTTGAATTCACAAATGGCATTTTGAGTGGAATGGTCAGTGGCATGATCCGAAAAAATTTTTTCTAAGCCTCCATGGTTTTTGTAGATATTTCTAAGAGACTTTATAAAATATTTTAAATCAATGGAATTGAATGTTCTGTGTACAAATCCATCTAATTGTTCTAAATGTTCCTCTCTGTGATCCATAATGAATTCATAGGGCATATTGCCCATTAGATCCATTAACCTATTAGCATTTTTGACTATCATCTTTCTATTACCCCAAGCAATAGTCGCTGCTAAAAAACCAGATATCTCCATATCTTCCTTCGAAGTATACATATGAGGTATAGATATAGGATCGGATTCTATAAAATCCGCATTGTTGTATTGTTCTACCTTAGAATCTAAAAAGTCTTTTATATCTGCACTAGGAAGTTTTAGATCCATATTTGAAGGAGAGATTGTTATTTTACAGTTTAGCTAAATTCCCTAATAGCTATATCCATTCTGTCTATCACTTCTCTCTTTTCTAGAATTTCACATATCTCAAATAAAGATGGGCCTGTACTTACCCCTGTAATGCATAATCTGAAAATAGGACCTGCACCGCTGAAGGCTAACCCCCTATCTTCTAAGAATTTTTTGAATATAAGATTCAGCTTATCTGATGTGAAAATATCACAACCCTCTAATAACTCTTTTAGTTCAGGCATAAAGTGTAGATTTTTTTTATGCTTTTCTGATATTTCTATACTCTTATAATCAGGTCTTTCAAATAAATACCTCCCTTCTTGTAGTATATCTGGTATAAAAGTAGCTCGCTCTTTCATTATTCCGCAGATCTTAATCAGTTTGTCTTTGGGAATATCTATTTTTTTCTCTTCTATTAAAGGATTGAGTTTTTCTGCTAGAACTTCATTATCGGTATTTACTATATACTTGTGATTAAACCACTTTGTCTTTTCAAAATCAAATTTTGCGCCTGTTTTTCCTACTCTATCTAGAGAAAAACTATCTATTAATTCTTCCATGGAAAATATTTCCTGAGGAGTTCCAGGATTCCAACCCAGTAGGGCTAACATATTTATAAAGGCGTCGGGCATGAATCCCTGCTCTCTGTATCCAGAATATTTCTCCTTGGTGTCGGGGTCGATCCAATCTATAGGGAATACCGAAAAACCCAAACGATCCCCATCTCTTTTACTGAGTTTTCCATTTGCATCAGGCTTTAAAATCAGAGGCAAGTGAGAAAGACTTGGGGCTTCCCAACCAAAGTACTTATAGAGGACTACATGCAAGGGAGCCGATGGCAACCATTCTTCCCCACGGATCACATGGGTTATTTCCATTAGATGATCATCGACCACATTAGCTAAGTGATAGGTAGGCATACCGTCTCCTTTAAATAAGATCTTATCATCCATATTATTGGTGTTTACTGATACCCATCCCCTTATCTCATCTAAAAACTTTATGTCCTCATCCCTGTTTAACTTTATTCTTATTACGTATTGATCATTATTTTTCAATCTATTTTCCACATCTTCTCTTGGAAGGGTCAGAGAGTTTTTCATAGAACCCCTGGTAATACTGTTGTATTGCCAAGTCTTGCCACCAGACTTCTTTACCCTATCTCTCATCTGTTCTAATTCTTCAGGTGTGTCAAAAGCGTAATAGGCATGCCCTTTATCTATTAAAAGATCGGCAAATTTTTTATATATATCCTTCCTTTTGGATTGTTTGTACGGACCGTAATTCCCACCTATATCATCTCCTTCATCTATTTTTATTCCACACCACTCTAAAGATTCTTTGATGTATTTCTCTGCTCCCTCTACAAATCTATTAGCGTCTGTATCCTCTATTCTAAGGATAAAATCTCCATTGTGTTTTTTGGCGAATAAGTAGTTGTAAAGCGCAGTACGGACTCCTCCCAAATGCAACGGTCCCGTAGGACTCGGAGCGAATCTGACTCTTATTTTTTTCATGAAAAGGTGAGATTAATAGGGGCGCTAATTTAGAAAAAAAAGTAACTTAAATTTTAATGTATAAAGTCGTAAATTCGCAGTTTTTAAACTAAAAAAGCACAATTATTATGGCATTTGAAATAACAGATTCAAATTTTCAAGAAGAGATATTAAATTCAGACAAAGTATCTCTTGTAGATTTTTCAGCTACTTGGTGTGGTCCATGTAAAACACTATCGCCAATAATAGACGAGCTGCATGAAGAGTTCAAAGGAAAAGCAATAGTAGGAAAATTAGACGTAGATAACAACCAAGAGACAGCTGGGAAATATGGAGTTAGAAGCGTTCCTACCATTTTGATAATAAAAAATGGAGAAGTGGTAGACAAACACGTTGGGGTAGCTAGTAAAGAAGAATTAGAGAAAAAAATAAATGCCCATTTATAAATTTATGAGGTTCAAACACCTGAATCGATAATATAAACGGATCAATATGCGTTTGGCTATTGTTGGTATGGGGCCTAGGGGAACATCCCTTCTAGAGCGCATTGTTTCTCATGTCATTGAATTAAAAATTACTGATAAAATAGAGTTATTTTTAATTTTTAAAAATAAACACTTGGGATCGGGGTGCCACGATCCTAAAATCTCTCAACATATCAAGATAAACACAGTAGCCAGTCAAGTGACCATGTATTTTGGTCAAGAGATGGGGGATTGCGATCCTATATATGAAGGGCCTAACCTCTATGAATGGTATTTTGAAAACAAATCACAGAATGTAGATAAAGGAGATTATCTCTCTAGAAAGGATTTGGGAGAATATCTCAATCATTTCTATCGGGAGCAGAAAAAACGTATGATTGACAATAATATTGTATTTCACGAAAAAAATGAAGAAGCAATAGATATTGTAGAGTGTGAAAATGGCGTTAAAATATACACTACTCAAAATGAGTATTTAGTTTGCAAATGTGTTTTGTGTAATGGGCATCAGACTTTTGAACAATCCCAATACGAGTATTTCAAGGATATATCAAAGATTGGAGAGCTAAGTAGAAAAACAGATAAATTCTCTATTGCCATACAAGGCATGGGGCTTACAGCCTTTGATATTATTAGTGAACTCACCGAAGGGGCAGGCGGCATCTTTCAAGATATAGACAATGGTAAGTTAAAATATATTCCTAGTGGAAAAGAACCACAGATATACTTATTTTCTCGTTCGGGGGTGTTCTTATCTGGCAGAGCTTATAATTCAGATACTGAGTATATCTATACACCGAGATTCTTCACTAAAGAAGCTGTGGATTTGCTCAAAAAGAATAATGCTAAACTAGATTTTAGAAGTAATATATTACCTCTTGTAGTAAAAGAATTAGAATTTGCTTACAAGGATAGGGGAGGCGAGGGAGAATTAGATATAGACAAGTTTTTTGCTCCAGAGAGAAATCTCAATACCTCCTCTCCAAAGGAGTTCAGAGACAGCTTTATGGATTATCTGCGTTGGGATATTCAACAATGTCGATTAGGTAAATTTAATAGCCCTTATAAATTCTGTCAGGATATTATCAGAGATATCAGAGATGTTTTGAGATATGCTGTGGAATACAAAGGTCTGACACGTGAGAGTTATCAAGATTTTATATCAGCATGGCAATCTATTTTTAATAAAATATGTGTAGGTCCGCCATATATGAGATTACAGCAGCTAGAAGCCTTGATAGAAGCTGGGGTTTGCAGTATAGAATACGCCAAATATCCTAAGATTAACAAAGGTGATAAATACATGCTTTATAGCACATACGACAGAGAAAATAATGAGGTAGAAGTAGATTCTTTGATAAAAGCCAGAATACCATCTTTGAATTATAGAAATAGTAAGGATTTGCTCATCAGTAATATTTCTAAGAGATATAAACTATTTAGATATGGTGATTTTTTTCATGGTGGTTTAGAAATAGACAAAACTCATAGGATAAAAACCGAGAGTGGTAAAGTCTGTGAAAATATATACGGTTTGGGTCTTATTACCGAAGGATCTAAATATTTCACACTGGTATTGGGCAGGCCCAATATGATATCTACATTTTTGTACGACAACAATAAGGTGGCTTCACATTTATTAGGTAGTTTTATATAGTTTTAGATTTAAATTTAAAAATCTACAGTTATTTTCGAGGGTTCTAGATAATTTAAAAATTAAAATTATGAGTGATAATAGCCTTTGTGAGAGATTGAAAATTAAGTATCCTATTATACAGGCGCCTATGGCTGGCGGGATAATAAGTCCAGAGGTTGTCTCGAAGGTTTCAAATTTTGGTATGTTGGGAAGCATTCCAAGTGGATACCTAACTATTGACGATATAGAAAAATTTATAGTTGAAGTTAAGAGTAAGACATCGCATTCATTTCAGGTAAATGTATTTGCAGATTATAATGAATACAATCTGTTAAATCTCAAAAAACCAGAAGAGATCATTAGTATTGAAAGAGAAATAGGGATGTATGAATCTGACTTTTTTGATATTCCATCACAATCTAAAGTCTCTGAAATTGTACAATTAACTATTGATCATAAGGTGAGAATTTTGAGCACCACATTTGGAATATTCAACAGTGATGATATAGAAAAATTAAAGAGGGCTGGTGTAAGGATAATGACCACTATCAATAATTTAGAAGAGCTTAAAATAGCTGTCAGTGACGGAGGATCAGATGTAATTGTCTTTCAAAATTCTGATGCAGGAGGTCATGTAGGAGGCTTTATAAGTGAGAGTTCTCATAGTGATTTTTTATCAGTTGATAATTTGAAAAGAGAATATCCTAGTATTTATATAATTAAATCTGGTGGAGTAATAGATAAATCTGGAGTTAAAAGTGCTTTGAATGACAGCTATGATGGAGTTCAAATAGGAACGGGTTTTTTAATGACCCAAGAGAGCACAGCCAATGATTTATATAAAAATGTGTTAGTAGAGACAAAAAACCAAGATGATATTATATTTACAAGTAGCATTACTGGCAAGATGGCAAAGGGTATCAAAAACAAACTGTCGTCATTAGAGATAAAAGGCAAAGTAGAATATCCATTTTTGCATTATGCCACTAAGGGTATTAGAAATTTTGCCAAGGGGAAATCTATGAGAGAATACCAATCTTTTTGGACGGGAAAGGGAGCTATTGAGATTAATGAGATCAATTCCTTGGAAGATTTTATGTCGTCTCTAATTTGACTTAAATTCCTTGAGATAGAAAAAAGAATAGTATGCAAAGTGAATTTATAGTCGTCTTAGGTGCCAAAGAGCATAATCTAAAAAACATAGATGTAAAAATACCTAAAAACAAATTGGTTGTAATCACTGGTTTGAGTGGCAGTGGGAAGTCTTCACTCGCCTTTGATACTATTTACGCCGAGGGTCAGAGGAGGTATATAGAAACTTTCTCTGCCTATGGCAGAAAATTCTTAGGTATTATGGAACGCCCTAATGTGGATAAGATAGATGGGCTATCTCCAGTTATTTCCATAGACCAAAAGACTGTTTATAAAAATCCTCGTTCTACAGTCGGTACGATTACAGAGATATATGATTTTCTACGCGTCTTGTACGCTCGTTGTGCAGATGCCTATTCCTATGAAACCTCTGAAAAGATGGTCTCTTATACCGATGAGGAAATAGTAGAAAACATACTAGAAAAAAACGACGGTAAAATGGTTTATATACTCTCTTCAGTAGTGAGATCTAGAAAAGGCCATTACAGAGAGCTATTCGAAAAAATTTCTAAAAGAGGATTTATACAAGCTTTTGTCGATAATGAATTAATAGAAATAACAAAAGATCTACAATTAGATAGATATAAACTTCACGATATAGATATAGTAATCGATAAACTCAGTATCAATAAGGCTAATATCAACAGGATATCAGCAAGTGTAAAAACGGCTTTGGACAACGGAGAAGGGGTTATGAAATTATACGATTCTAAAGCAAAGAATTTCGTCTATTTCAGCAGGAAACTAATGTGCCCTACTACAGGGATATCTTATTCTACTGCTGAACCTAACTTTTTTTCTTTTAATTCTCCCAAGGGCAGTTGTCCTGATTGTAAAGGCTTGGGTTATAGCTATGGTGTAGACGAGAGAAAAATAATTACAGATTTAGAAAAGAGTATAAAACAAGGGGGGATAACACCTTTAGTTGGAAAAAACAAGAGTTGGATTTACGATGAGATAGGTATAATACTATCTGTATATGATCTGACTTTTGATACTCCTATAAAAAATTTTCCAAAAGAAGCCATAGATATCATCTTGTATGGAGGGAATAAAAAGGTTTCCAAAGAAATAGGCAACATAGGTGTTTCCAAAGATTTTTATATAGATTTTAAAGGTATTGCTAATTTTATAAGTGATAATTACAATAATTCAGATTCTCCTACTCTAAAACGATGGGCAGAGAAATATATAGATAAGACTATTTGCCCGCAGTGTAAAGGGCTCAGATTAAATAAAATATCTCTGAGTTTTAAAATAATGGATAAGAACATTTCAGAATTATCACAATTAGATTTATTGACTTCTATTGATTTCATAAAAAAAATACCTGATTTTTTAAATCAAAGACAAAATCTGATTGCGCGGGAGATATTAAAGGAAATATCCCTTAGGGTAAATTTTTTAATTGATTTGGGTTTAGGATATCTCTCGTTGAGCAGGACTTCAGATACTCTTTCGGGAGGGGAGGCTCAAAGAATTAGGTTAACCACTCAGATAGGTTCGCAGCTTGTAGGGGTAACTTACATCTTGGATGAACCTAGCATAGGTCTACATCAAATAGACAACATAAAGCTGATTAGTTCTCTAAAGAAATTGAGGGATTTAGGCAATAGTGTAATAGTGGTAGAACATGACAAAGAGGTAATGGAACATTCAGATTACATATTAGACATGGGGCCCTTTGCAGGGGTGAAAGGAGGAGAGATAGTCGCTCAAGGCACTTTAGAAGATATTAAGAGTCAGAGTACTTTAACGGCTCAGTATTTGAATAATAGTAAGGCTATAGAAATTCCTGAAAAGAGAAGATGTGGTACAGGAAAAGATTTGATTTTAAAAGGAGCTAAAGGAAATAATCTCAAAAATATAGATGTGGTTTTCCCATTGGGAAAGATGATATGTATAACAGGTGTTTCTGGAAGTGGTAAGTCGAGTCTTATAAACGGCACTTTATATCCAATTTTGAGTAAGCATTTTTATAATTCTGTCAAGGAACCATTGTCATATGGTTCTATCGAGGGGATTGAAAATATCGACAAAGTAGTAAATGTAAATCAGGATCCTATAGGTCGTACTCCTCGTTCTAATCCAGCTACTTATGTGGGGGTATTGTCCGATATAAGATCTGTTTTTTCTGTGTTACCAGATTCAAAGATAAGGGGATATAAATCTGGTCGTTTTTCTTTTAATGTACCTGGAGGGAGATGCGAATCTTGTAAGGGAGCAGGTGTAAGCACTTTGGAGATGCATTTTTTGCCAGACGTTTACGTGTGTTGTGAATCTTGCAATGGTAATAGGTTTAATAGAGAAACTTTAGAGATAAAATACAAGGGCAAATCTATTTCGGACGTCTTAAATATGACTGTAAATACTGCTGTAGATTTCTTCAAAAATATACCTAAGGTATATAAGAAGTTAAAAACCATGAGAGATGTGGGTTTGGGATATATCACCCTTGGTCAGCCATCTAATACTATCTCAGGAGGAGAGGCACAACGTTTGAAATTAGCTTTAGAATTATCTAAAAGACATACGGGCAAAACTCTTTATATTTTGGATGAGCCAACCACAGGCTTGCATTTTGAAGATATAAAAGTGTTGTTAGATATACTCAATAAACTAGTAGAAAAGCAAAATACAGTTATTGTAATAGAGCATAATATGGATGTGATAAAAGTAGTTGATCACATAATAGATATAGGTCCCAAAGGAGGAGTAGAAGGTGGGAATATAGTGTGTTTTGGCACTCCAGAGAGCATAGCAGAAAATACTGAGAGTTCTACGACTATGTTTTTAAAAAAAGAATTAAATCTTAACGACACTCTAAATTAGGCTCTTTTTCTATTGGAGAAATATAACTATCTATTTATTATCTTAAATAGGATATAACTAAAAATAAGTATTTTCTTAATGAAAAAAACTTCGTAGGATCATTCAACAAAATCAAAAAAATACACTCAAACTTTTTTTCATATCCCAATGGCATGAGTTAGCCCGATAGGGTTAAAAAGCTTGCTGAAGACTTTAATATAAGCAAATCAATAGTTTATAAGTATTCAAAAGACCTAGGTTGAAGAGAGCTATTAGCAGAGTAGAATAAAAACAACCCCGATGATGCATTGCCTGATAATAATACCCGTATTGAGTTTTTAAATCCCCATAATTCAGGTGAGACCTTGGTAGATAGGTGCATAGCTTTTAATGAGGGCTTGGTAAACGATCTAGCTATTTTAATAGCCTACTATACAGCTAAGATAAACTCGTTATACACCTACGATGATAGTGGTAATGTTTTAAGCACATCAAATGAGAATATTCAGAAAATAAATACCATAAGCTAATAAACAAAGCTAAGAGAGACATGAAAGATCAGCTCAAGCCTTCAGAACTCAAACACCTCTATGATGTTCAGGAGAAGATTTCCAAGATAAACACTAAAGAAGAAAATATGGGATTTTCTACTTTTTTAGCTCTGAGAGAGGCTACAAAAAAATGATCCAAACCGATACTGAATTGAGGAATAATCCTAAATCAATTTTTAACTATTTTTGACGAAAGAGTTCGACTATGAATAAAAACAAAAAAATATGTCATTTTTTATTTACACACTCTAAGGGATAGTGTCCAGATAGAGCATTCTAGACATAGAAGTTTCGCTAATTTTCTAACCAATATCATTTCTGGACTTATTGCTTACAAGTTTTTCGCTTAAAAAACCCTCTATTAATCATCCAATCGTCAGCAATGCCTGTCTTAACTCCGTTTATTAATCTAACTAAAATCTCTAAATAAGAAACCCTTGTTTAAATTTCTGATTATTTATTTCTCCTTCTCATGAGATCTCTTTTTAAGAATAAGGAATTAAAATTTTCAGTGTTTTCTTTGATCATATTTTTTTTAATTTCTTCTAATTTTTCCTCAAAAATACTGCTTTCCACATGTGATATAGATGTCAATTTATTTAATGAAGATTTATTTTCAGATTCTAATACAAGTCCAGGCAAATTATGATATATATATGGTCCGATACCTATAGGAATTTCAGGAGAAAACCAAACTATATGATCAGGGTATTTTTTCAAGAAAGCTTTTATGCATTCGTAATTACTTATCCTCTTTCTTTCTTTGGTTATTTCCCATTCTAAAAAAGAATCATCATCTTGGACATGAACATCTGAATTGGAAATATTTTCTTTTGAATAAAGAGTATTATTGTTTTTGTATGCAAAAACAACATTATATGTACCTTTAGACCTTTCTCCCTGTTTTATAGAATCTAGAGCATAGATAGACGTATTTTCCCTTGAATCGTAAAACAAAGAATAAAAAAACTTAATTTTCTTTATTTCAGAAACAAGGAAATCATACATATCTAGATTTTTAAATTGACTCTTTAAATTCTTAATGGCGGCTGCTGTAAGCGGACTACTTTCGTAAGTAATTTTAAAAATTGGTTTATTTTTTTCCTGTCCCTTTGATTCAAAGAGAATAGTATTAAAAATAACTAGTAGGATAAAGAGTGTTTTCATAAAAGATTACTTATGAATAGATTTACGTTTACGCTTAAATAAAAAAGTTAAGGATAGCATAGTTATGACTATTAAATTAAAAGTTATATGTTGTAAAAACGTCATTTGAGAAATTACGCCTCCACATCCACATGTGGAGAATTTACCAATAATTTTCGCAAAAATTATGTAAAAAGTGAATGCTGTCATAGATAATAAAGAAACATGAATAGATTTTTTATGTCTTAACACTATTAAGGATATAACTAGTAGTTCTATTGCTATTACTATAAAAGATACAGGTTGAATAAGTTGTGGATAAAAAATACCTGTTTTAACTATATTAAGCTGGAAGCCTTGTATATTCAATATTTTGAAAACTGCCGTATAGGAAAAAATAATTAATGTCAATATCTCTACAAGTGGAGAATATGTTTTTTTAATTTTTTCTTTCAATCTTGTATAGGATTTTGTTGTCATAATCAGAAAAAAGGTATAAATCTTTATGTATTTTTTTTACAGTTATAGAACCTGAATTATAAAAATCAATAGTTTGATCAAATAGATAAGAACCAATATGTGTTTTATTTAAAACAGAGTATAATTCTAATAAAATTCCCTTTTTGTTAGCATTGAAGTTTAATAAATAGTCATCTATCGCAATAGAAGCAAAGTAAATTTCACCCACTTTCTTTTCTCTATACATATAGTTATAATATAGATCACCTGTAAATTTAAACTTATCAAGTGTAAGGTCACTAACTGGATGTCTGCTAGTGACAGTTATTAGTTTATCTTTTTCTAAATCCAAAACGTGTGTTTTATTCAAATAATAATTATTATAGGTAACCTTTTCTCCATTTAGAAAAAAATACCCTAACATCCTTAAAGAAGCTTCTACTGAATTTTTATTTAATTCTACCTCTTGTATTAACACGGGATTATTAAGAGAGTTAGAGTCTTTGTCAAGATAAAATCTATAAAACCCGTTAGTTGTTTCTTCATGTCTATCAGGTTTCCTTTTTGCTCCGAATACCAAGATATCTGTTTGAGAAATAATTACAAACTCATCAATAACAAAGTCTTTTGGAGGTCTTATCTCTTTAAGAGTATCATTATTTAAATCGTATATGCTAATAGAAGTTCTATTCTTTGAAAAGAATAAGTAATTATCGAAAATAAAAATAGATTCAAAACTCTGTAAGTATTTATAGACTTTTTGGTCTATCTTTATACTTCTTAGAGAATCTAGTTTTTCATCAAACACATTAATTTTTTTATTGTGATAGATGTATACATATTCATTATTTGATCTAATAACATCCCCTTTAATATTTTTAGATCCTACTTTTGAAATCTTAAAAACATCACTATTGTTTTTTATATTATCAAAAATTACAGATCCTCGCACGTTGTTGTATTTATCGTTTTTACATGAATTTAAAAAAATAACAGTTACAGCCAATAGATAGAATTTGAAATAAGACATTTATAATAATTTGTAAGGAATTAGATGGATTTTATTAATACTAAACCAGTAAAAACTGCTTCTACATAACATAAATAGTTTTTAACGCTTATCGAGATGCTTCACAAAATTTGGAGAAGAATAAACATAAGATTAACACAGAAGCACACAAGACAATTGTCAGAAGTAATATTTTTTTCATAATTCATTCTTTTAAAATTAAATGATAGGCGTGCTATCAAACATATAAATAATACTCAGTAACATTCGTTTTTTTTGAAAAAATTTTATCAAGTCTAAAAAAATCTCTGGCAACCCTCGTAAAATTAATAGAATCGCTTAACGAAAACATTTGAAAGTCTTTAAATAATTGTATCTTGAGAGAGATATGCTAATACTCATCTTATTCTGTATACTAGCGAGGTAATTTGTCGACACTCTGACACTTTTTTTGCAATCTTGCGATTTTGACTTCAAGCATAAGGATTTTATTTGTATTTATGTTAATTTCCCTTAAGAGGTTATCTTGAGTAAATAACATCAACATAATAATAAATGACTTTTAAAAACATCATCTCATGCCTGTTATTATCAACATCTATTTATTCTCAAACTAGAATTTTAAAAGGACATGTCTATGATAAAAAAAATCAAGAGATAGGAGGAGCAACACTTGTGTTGTATAGCGATAAAGATGATATAATTTCGTATACCACTTCTGACAAAAAGGGTAGTTTTGAAATCAAAGACTCTTTGAAAATAGAATATAGATTGGTAGTTAGACATGTTTCTTTTTTAGAAAAGACAAAGGTTTTCTCAAAAAAAGATTTGGAAAAAGAAGAGATTATTATAGATTTTATCTTAGAAAACAACACTCTCAACTTAGAAGAAATTGTAGTCACATCTGATAAAAAAGGAACTCATACACTTGATCTAAGCAAGCTAAATATACAAGAATCCGATGACTTAAAAACTATTTTAGAAAAAAATCCAAACCTTGCAATCGATGACAGTGGAGTTATAATTTACAAAGGGAAAAATATAGACAAAATTTTAATAAACAATAAAGAAGCTTTTGTCAACCAAAATGAACTAGCATTAAAAAGTGTAAAAAAGAGAATGATAAAGAATATTCAGGTAATAGATGATTACAAAGACGATTTTTATATCAGTTTTGATGAAGTAGGAGAAACCGTTTTAAACTTAAATACTAAGGAGAGTTTTAAAAATGTATTTACTGGATCTGTTTCCGCAAATTATGGCTATCACAACAAGTACCAATTAAAAGGAGACGGGTTTTTATTCTCAGAAAACACAAATGCTTTTGTCACAAACAACACGAATAATATAATAAGTACCAGTATCAGCAACATAGAACTCGGCAATATTTTTGGCCGGCATAGTTCTTTTTCTCCTTATGAGATCGCCGAGCTCAGTAAAATAATCTCATTGCAAAAACAGGTTAAGAATTATTTTTTTAGCATTTCTAACCTAACCTTGAGAAATACTATGGAAAAATTAAGACACTCTAGCGTATATTATTATATCAAACCCTCTAAGGTTAAAACTATTTACGAAAATATCAACACTCTTGAAAATAAAGCTTTGTCAAAGAGTTATAATGAGATGACCTCAAATGGAAATTCAGTTTTAGGAAGAACCTCTATAGACTATAAATTATCTAGAAAAATAATCGCATCTAATCTCGTAGGAATATACTTTGCAGATAATAACTATGACAACAACATAAAAAATACTCTCTTTAAAAATGAAAGTTTTAGCGATAATTACACTGAGTTCTACAGTTCTAATAGAGTATTTTCCATTTTCAATAACTCGGTATTAACAATGAAAACAGCTAAGAATATAATCCTAAAAGCTAACGTATATATGAAAATGGAAAACGACTCTATGAATAATAAATACACTATTGATGATATTCTATCAAACAATAATCAAGATTTTAATTTTAAAAGAAACATCATTGAGCCCTCTTTGTCTTTTAATCATAAATTGAACGAAGATTTTGAATATTCCATAGTTTCGGATTATACTTTTTCTAATGAATATTTGAAAGAGAAAATAAATGATAATAATTCCATAAAAAGAAGAATTAATAATTCTAGTATAGGTATAAAAATATGGGGAGAAATACTTGAAAATATAAGTTATGACGCGTCCTTTTCTCTGGCGAGAAATACCAACAAGCTCTCTCTTGACAAAGAGAATAACTCTTTATTTATCCCTATTCAATTTTATGTGAAGCATGAAAAAGGAAATCATAGTATTGTTTGTACTTTCAATAGAAGTGAATCTATTAATAATTTAGAATCAGGTATAAATAGAACTAGTAGTAGTAATATAATATTAATTGGAAGAGAAGATTATCCAATTGAATACAGCGAGTCAAATAATGGAAATATCTATTACAGTTACAATAATCTTTTCTACGGAGAGTCATTTTCTATAGGCTCAAGTTACTCTAAGCATAAAAACTATCTATCTAGAACTCTTTTAGACATAGAAGAAAATTTCTTCAAGTTTAGGCTTTTCACTGCAGATTCTCGAAGTACATACACTGTTTATTCTGATTTTAGTAAAACTTTGTTTCAAATAACTTATCCTGTAAAACTTTATTTGAAAATAAATGCTAGTAGTTCATTCTATCCATCTATGATAAATGAAAAAAAAGTGTCCCAAAATGAAGTGGCTCTTTATCCTAAATTTAAGATAGAAACTCTTTCCGATCATTTAATAAATTTCAAAACATCCTTTGGTCTTTCTTTTGGATATAATAAATTAACGAGAAAAACACATGATAGCTATATATACAATAGAGTTATAAAAAGTTCCTTTTCAATTCTTTTTAAGAATGAGAATTTGAATGGAAAAATGACTTTACTGTACAACAATAGGTTAATAAATAACAAGATTTACAACACACAAGAGATAAACGTATCTCTTTCTTACAAAATCGAAAAAATAACCTTTAGTATTTCTTCCAGGAATTTTGGGCAACTTTTCTCTATATATGATAATTTTCAGTATAAATCTCGTCTAACTATATCGGATGGAATTGATAAGGTAGTAATAAATAACAAACCTCTAGCATATATAATTTTTGGAATTACCTACGACTTCTAAATTTTTAAGGTTCAAGACAACTTAAGGCAAGTTTATATGTGTGCAAACCCTTATCCTATCTATGAAAAATGAGCATATAATCCGTTTGAGAATTTCTGAGGCAAAATTCATGTCTATTTTACGGTTATCTCACCTAGATATTCAAGCGAAAAAAGTTAGTAAATTGACTGATGTAAACCGTTATACTATCAACAAAATTTTTGACAGATTACGTTTGTTAATTGCTCAAAAATGCGAAGAAGAAAGCCTCTTTAATCAAGGGGAAATAGAATTAGATGAGAGTTATTTTGGAGCTAAACGAGCTAGGGGAAAAAGGGGACGAGGATCAGGAGGAAAAGTTCCTGTATTTGGCATGTTAAAGAGAGAAGGAAAAGTTTATACACAAATTGTAAAAAACTGCTCATAATAAGTAATAATGCCTATTATAAAGAGCAGAGCAAGTAAAGAAAGTACAATTTATACTGATGGTTTTAAGTCTTATGACAGCTTGGTAAACTATGGTTATAAGAAGCATTATAGAGTAAAACATAGTGAAAATGAATTTACTAAAGGAGTAAATCACATTAATGGAATTGAGAGTTTTTGGGGACTATGTAAAGTTCGATTATCCAGATTTAGAGGAGTCCATAAACACAATTTTTATTATCACCTAAAAGAGTGTGAATGGAGATTTAATTATCGCAATGAAAATTTGTATTCTTATCTGTCAAAATGGCTAAGAAAAAATCCCCTTAAGTTGTCTTGAACCGAATTCTATTAATACTAAACCAACAAAAACTGCTTCTACATAACAGAAACAGTTTTTATTGGCAAGAAGCGTAGAATAAGTTTACATATCCTTCTTTTCAATTAACGGGAACCTTTATCTATTACTATTGCTTTCAAATCTCCGCGAACTACTACACCCTCTGATTTATAACATATGCTCCGTGAACTTGAACAAACATACACCGTATCCTCTTCTTGATTAAAATTTGAAAAGGAATAAGCATAAGTTAATAAACAAGTACTTAAGGAAATTGTGAGAAATAATAATTTTTTCATAATTTGTTTCTTTAAATTAAACGATAAACATGCCCGAAATATATAAATAATTTTCAATAAAGTTCGTTTTTTTTGCAAAAATTTTATCAAATCCAAAAAAAATCTCTGGTAACCCTAGTAAAATTAATAGAATCGCTTAACGAAAACATTTGAAAGTCTTTAAATAACTATATCTTAAGAGGCATATGCTAATATTCATCTTATTCTATACACTATATCGGATGGAATTGATGAGGTAGTAATAAATAACGGACCTCTAGCATATATAATTTTTGGAATTACCTACAACTTCTAAATTTTTAATTCAATTTACATTCTCAGTAATAACCTTGCAAAATAACCGTAAAATAGACCTGAATTTTGCCTCAAAAATTCTCAAACGAATTATATACTCATTTTTCATAGATAAGATAAGGATTTACACGCATATAAATTTACCTTAAGTTTGTCTTGAACCGAAACATATATAGATATAAAAAATTACCTTTGTGCCCCTAATTCTACAACTCAAAAAATAATTTATTATCATGCTTACAGTATCCGATCTGTCCGTTCAGTTTGGCAAAAGGGTTCTTTTCGACCAAGTAAATATCAAATTTACAACTCAAAATTGCTACGGTGTAATTGGCGCTAACGGTGCTGGAAAGTCTACTCTCTTAAAAATCCTATCCAAAGAAGAAGAGCCCACATCTGGCTCTATACACATAGAACAAGGCAAAAGGATGTCTGTTTTATCTCAGGACCATTTTGCTTTTGACAAATATCAAGTTTTAGAAACTGTAATAATGGGCAATAAACCTCTTTATTCGGTAAAATCTAAGATGGATGCCATTTATGCTAAAGAAGACTTTTCGGAAGAAGATGGATTAAAAGTGGCAGACTTAGGTCTCAAATATGAAGAGATGGGCGGATGGGTAGCCGAAAGCGATGCCGCATCATTGTTATCCTCTCTAGGAATATTCGAAGACACACATTATTCCAATGTGGGAGAACTCACAGAAAAAGAAAAAGTTAGAGTTTTATTAGCCCAAGCTCTGTTTGGCAATCCAGATATCTTAATACTTGATGAGCCGACTAACGGACTTGACGTGGATACCATATCATGGCTGGAGAATTTTCTCGCAGATTTTGAAAACACCGTTATAGTGGTATCTCACGATCGTCATTTTTTAGATTCTGTATGCACGCGTATTGTAGACATAGATTACGGAAAAATAAATGTATTTACTGGAAATTATACTTTTTGGCATGAGAGTAGTCAATTGGCTTTAAAACAAAAGAGCCAGGATAATAAAAAGATAGAAGACAAAAGAAAAGAATTGCAGTCTTTTATAGATCGTTTTAGCGCTAATGCTTCTAAATCCAAACAAGCTACAAGTAGAAAAAAGTTATTAGAAAAACTCAATATAGATGAGATAAAACCATCTAATAGAAAATATCCAGGTATTATCTTCGAACAAGAAAGAGAGGTAGGAGATCAAATATTGCATGTCAAAAAAATGTCTAAATCCTTAGAAGGAGAATGCCTGTTCAAAAATATTGATATCAATTTAAACAAAGGAGATAAAGTAGCCATTTTATCTAAAAACAGTTTAGCCACCACATATTTTTATCAAATATTAGCAGGAGAAATTGAACCAGACTCTGGAGAATACAACTGGGGAATAACTACCAAAACTGCTTTTTTGCCTTATGATAACTCTGAGTATTTTCAAAGTGATGACAATCTGGTAGAGTGGCTGACTAGATATGCTAAAGACAATGAGAAAGATGAAATTTTTATAAGAGGATTTTTAGGTAAAATGCTCTTTTCTAAAGAAGAAGCTCTAAAGCCTTGTAATGTGCTTTCAGGTGGGGAGAAAGTCAGGTGTATGATCTCTAGAATGATGTTATTGAGAGCTAATGTGCTACTTTTAGATGAGCCTACTAGGCATTTAGATATGGAGTCCATAACTGCTTTTAATAATTCTTTAAAGACATTTAAGGGAACCGTATTATTGACAACACACGATCACGAATTTGTCCAAACAGTGGCCAACAGAATTATAGAGATAACTCCCAATGGCACTATAGACAAAAACTGTACTTACGATGAGTATATATCCTCTAGTGATATAAAAAAGATAAGGGAAGAGATTTATTCTAACTCTTAGTTTTTTGGCAAAAAAACTGTTAATTTTGAGGTCCAAATTAGGCTCCGTAGCATAACTGAATAGTGCACTTGATTACGGCTCAAGAGGTTGCAGGTTTGAATCCTGCCGGAGTCACTTTTAATTATAAAACTTTATTTTTTCCCTCCTAAATATTTAAACCTAAATATTTTAATCATTTTTTCTTTTAGCATGAATTAAAAGAGCTGTACTATCACAGTTTTTTACTCTCACAATGAAAGATTCGGATTCTATCTGATATATCTTACAAGAATCTAAAGAAGTATCGCTCTCGGAGAAATTTACATCTCCATCTTTCAACATTTTTTTTACTTGAAGGGTATCTATATCCAAACTCTCTAACTGTTGCTTTGATTCATCTGTGAATAATAAATATTTGCTATTTATATTTTTTAACACTCTGGCTGTAGGCATATACGAAAAAGAAATATCTCTATCTCTAAAAAAGAAATATGTTATTAATATACCTATTCCAATCCCTATTATGTAGTAATAAAACCTCTTTAATAATTGCACTGTATAATTCTGTTATATCCACTTAGTTTCATGTTAATCCGAACAGCTCCCTCTGGTATTATATCAGCAAACTTATCGCTCCACTCTATAAAACAATAATAACCAGAATAAAAATACTCTTCACATCCCGTATCGTAAATCTCAAATTTGTCATTTAACCTATAAAAATCTAAATGATAAATAGGCGAACTGTCCAAAGCAGAAAGATATTCATTTATGATTGAAAAACTGGGGCTAGAAGTATTATCTTCTACACCTAAAACTTTTAATATTTCTTTTATCAAAGTAGTTTTGCCAACTCCCATCTCTCCATTTAGACAAAATATCTTTGATGTTTTTCTCGTGATAATATCCTTTGCTATAGCAAATAAGTCTTCCTTATTTTTAGCGATATATTCCATTTTATATAACTTTGAATTATCTATATTCACTTAATACTTTTATCATTGCCTTTGCTTTTAACATACACTCTTGATATTCTTCTTCGGGAATAGATAGAGAGGTAATAGCGCCTCCAGTGATAAACGACACATACTTTTTTGTGCTATTATAAAGAATACTGCGTATTACAACATTAAAATCAAAATCCCCTCCAGGGGTGATATAGCCAACCGATCCAGAATATATACCCCTTTTTGTGCTCTCATATTTTTCTAATAATTGCATGGCTTTTATTTTAGGTGCTCCAGTCATAGATCCCATTGGGAAAGCCTTTTTTATCACATTTTCTATTGAAACATCACTTTTTAATTCCGCTGTTATAGTCGATATTAACTGATGTACTTGTTCGAATGTGTAAACCCCGCATAATTCTTCTACTTTAACACTATTGTCAGCAGCGAAATGAGAGAGATCATTCCTAACTAAATCTACTACTATTATATTTTCTGTTTGCTCTTTCAAAGAGTTTTTCAAGGATTCAATAATTAAAGGATCCTCATATTTATCTCCTCTTTTTGCCGTCCCCTTAATAGGTTGAGAAATGATTTTATCCTCTGTTTTCTTCAAAAATCTCTCTGGAGAAGCACAAATCAAAAACCGATCTTCAAACTTGTAAAAACAAGAAAATGGAGCTTTGGAAATACTATTTAAAGACTTAAATACATCTTCGGGTCGTATAGTGATCTCTTCTGCAAAAAATTCTTGACAAAAATTTACTTCATAGATATTTCCTTTTTGAATTTCTTCCAATAATTTTTTTACAGCCATTATATAGGCCTCTTTAGAAATGCGATTTTTTATCTCTATCTCACACTGTAAAACAGATGTATCAGTCTCCGTATTTAAATTTAATATTTGGAAAAAATCATTTTCTATTTCCTCGACACTTACATTTTTTAATGCTAAACACTCTAAAACATTACCCTTTAAAATAAAAATTTTTTGTGGCTGAAAAAAATACATAGATGGAAAATTAATTCCATCGAAATTTCTAGAATATACCTCTTCCGTATCGTTTTTTAAATCATAACTAAAATGACCAAAAAGCCAATCATCTACTTCTTTTCTAAAAGAAATCAACTCATCAAAAGCTCCTTTTTCAGATTCACATAATAATTCTCTTTCAACTCCCAATGCCAAGATGAAATCAAAAGTTTTGTATTTATCTCTATTGTATTGATTAGAATCTAACAGTATTGCTTTATCGTACTTAGAATTAGTCCATTTTAAGATCTGTGCCTTACAAATGTCTACATCATCTATGTATTTTGAAACTCTTATTCTATCTTTAAACTCAATATGCATTTCTAAAATTATAAGATATCAAAAGTCAAAAGTAAAATTCGCAGCACAGTAGTTCTCATCCTAAGAAAATATTATAGACACTCTTTCAAATTCAACCCCCAAAGATAATCCAACTTAAAATTTAATTAGTCTGTAAAATAATTACCCTTTCATTTCTTACACATTTTATAACTGCTCATTTTAATTACAAGCTTTTTATTTTTACCTTCGCGTTGGTCTGTTATTACGTATTTTAATACCTATTTTTACAATATTATTTTTATCCGACTGAGTATATGATTGAGCACATAGAGCAAGGGAAACATCTGTTTGTCGTTGGATTGAGTTATGAGAAGGCAAATAGCGAATTGAGAGGGCTTTTCAATATTTCTGAAGATCTTAAAGAAGATGTTTTTAAGTATGCTCTAGGTCTAGGGGTAGACTCACTGCTGATTATTTCAACTTGTAACAGAACTGAACTCTACGCTTTTGCTCATGATAAAAGTCTCTTAATCGATATATTCTGTAAATATTCCAATGGAAATAAAGATTTATTTGATAGCATAAGCTATACCTATACTGATCAAAAAGCTATAACACATTTATATGAAGTCGGTTGTGGTCTTAAAAGTCAAATATTAGGAGATTTTGAAATCATAGGACAACTTAAAAAAGCTGTTAGATCTTCTAAAAAAAATGGAGTGTTGAGCAGTTTTTTCGAAAGGCTTACAAACAGTGTAATGCAGGCTAGTAAAACTATAAAAAACAGCACTCTTCTAAGTGATGGGGCCGCTTCGGTCTCTTTTGCAGCTGCTAATTATATTATTAAAAATGTCGATACTCTGCCTCAAAAGACCATTTTACTATATGGAATGGGAAAAATGGGCAAAAATACTTGTGAAAATTTAGTAAAACACACTACTTGCAAAAGCATTAAACTATACAACAGGACAGTAGAAAATGCAGAAAAATTTGCCGGAAAAATGAAATTGGATCTAGTAGACCCTAAAGACATAACTGAGCAAATAAATTTAGCTGATATATTGATAGTTTCTACATCATCAACAGTCCCCCTAATTACAGTAAATGACATCTATTCTAAGAGAGACATTTTGATTTTAGATTTATCTATTCCTAGAAATGTAGATCACAAAGTACAAGAGATGAAAAATATAACTTACCTAGATGTAGATCAGATATCTAAAATAGTAAGCAGTACTCTAAAAAACAGAGAAAGTCAGATACCATTGGCCAAAGAGATAATACAAGAGCATAAAAAAGATTTTCTCGAGTGGGTAAAAACTAGGAAATTCGCCCCTACCATAAATGCTTTTAGAGATATGCTAAATGATATAAAATATGCCGAAATAGACTTTTTAGAAAAAAAAATGCCTTCTTTCAATAAAGAAGATGCCCATTTGATATCATCTAGGATGATACAGAGAATAACCACACAAATTGCCAATCACATAATTAAAAATGATGGCAGCTCTATTGACATTATAAATAATGTATTCGACCTAAAAAGCACTAAAAAAGTTATTAGCCCTAAGTGATCTTATATCATAAGATTGACAAAATAAGTACACTTGAAATAATTTATATCAACTATCTAAGCTAGTTTTTATATATCTCATTTTCAACAAAATTGAGATGTACAGAAGTATGATTATTACGGATAATAAAAGAGCTATCCTAGCTATATAGTCTCCATTTTTAGAGTAAAAAGTAAGGGATTTATTAATATGTAATTGACCTTCTAATACTCCTCTTTCACCATATGGTAGACTGTCTACTATCTCCCCTTTCTGATTTATTATGGCAGATATTCCCGTATTTGCAGATCTGGCTATTGATCTCCTATTTTCTATAGCCCTAATCTTAGAATACGCTAGATGTTGTTTGTGTCCTTGACTATCACTCCACCAACCATCATTGGTGACTATAAATAATAACTCTGCTCCTTTTTTTAAATATTCGGTGATATATTGTCCAAATACAGATTCATAACATATTATGGGGGCAACTTTAATCCCATTTTTATTGAAAAAAACCTCTCTACTATCTTGTGTTCCTAAACTTCCATATACCCCTCCCAAATCTACAAATCTATTGCCTATAATAGGCTTTACTATACTACTAAATGGCAATATTTCCACTCCAGGAACTAGTTTGGATTTGTGATATATATCTATACTATCCCCATCATGCAATTGTATAGCTGAATTATAAATATCATACCAAATATCGTAATCTATATACTTTCTGGCAGAATAGGGCAAAACATCCCCTTGATTGTAATCTCTTTTAGAAGTTATTCCTATTACAGTGTATAGTTCAGGATATTGACTTGTATATTTTTTTAATTCTAAAATACTTATTTCACTCTCTAATTCAGATGTGTCTATTTGATTGGGTAATGAAGTTTCAGGAGATATTAGATAGTCCTTTTCGGTTAAATCTACGTCCTTAACTAGATCAAATATATTTTCAATCATACTATAATTAGTAAAATTGAACTTTTCTGTGTAACTATCTATATTGGGCTGCAGTATACAAACATCTACCTTTTGACCATTTTCTTCATAGTTAGACAATATTAAATGGGATATAATTATGGGAGCTGTAATACACAATGCTATATATATGCTCTGTTTCCTCAATACAGACTTTTGCTTTGTTTTCCTGAAATACAGATAACTTTTAAAGGAGACCACATTTATAACCCAAATCCATAAACTACCACCTAGACTACCAGTGTATTCATACCATTGGACAATATCCGAATTATTAGAAAACACATTCCCTAAGTTGAGCCAAGGCCATGCCAAATCCCATATTGTCTGGAGCTTTTCATAGCAGATGAATAACATAACCAATAATATAAGAGATAAATTATATCCTAATATTTTTTTTACCTTACTGTATACTACAAATATAATGCTCATAAAAAGAGCAGTAGATGAAATAGTCAAAAAAGCACCTATAACAGTAGAATAAAACAGCCAATAGGTAGTAGATAGATTCCAGATAAATAAAGAGATATAAGAAAGACCAAAAACCTTTATAGTTCTAAACCTTTGGTCTCCTAAGCTATCTATGGCTAATAATAAAGGAACAAAAGAGAAAAAAATCAGATAAGATAATCCATAAGTCGGCCAAGAACAAGACAGAGCCAAGCCTGAAACTAAACTTAAAAAAGTAGCCTTCTTCATAAAGAAACTGAAATAAGAGTCTGCCTCTGGCTATATTACTGTTCTTTGTATTTTTATATTCCAGGTGAGAAAAAGCTATTGTCTAACACCTTCGTATTGTCTCCCTTTAAGGGATACCTCTCCGAGTTTATCCATAGCACACCTGAACCCTATAAATGCATTAGATAAATCCTGATGTAAAAACCTTCTATTTGAAGGATCTAACCAAAAAGCCCTATCTGCCCAAGAACCACCCTTATATACCCTAACATCATTATTTATGAAAGTGCTCCCCTTGGTGTCGTACTTCCCAGTTATTTTCCCCGTATTGTCTACCTCTACAGTATTCTTTGGATCATTATACATAGGCTTTTTAGCTCCGAAAGAAGCCTTAACAGATAATTCATCTCCGTCTAAATAATCCCTATTATCAGATATTTGATAATTTTTTCTCATATAAGTATCATTGGGTGTGATATTCTCTTCTAATAACTGACCAGGTAGATTCTTAGCCATAATCCTACCAGTTGCAAGAGTATCGTATTTTATTTCCTCTTCCCCAACCCTAACTCTATTACCTTCAGCATCCAATTTGGACTTTTTGAAAATATTACCTCTATGATACTTAAAATCTTCTAAATCTCCTTCTCCCTGAACACTAGGCCTATATACATCTAAAACCCACTCAGAAACATTACCAGCCATATCATATAAGCCATAATCATTAGGCGGATACGATTTTACAGGAGCAGTCACATCTGCTTTATCAGTAGTCCATCCAGCAACACCACTATAATTACCTTGACTTAATTTAAAGTTAGCTAATAAGTAACCATCGTCATCTGTTAGCTTTTTACCTGACCAAGGATAAAGCCTGCCTCCTTCTACATTACTACCTGTTCTTTCACCTATTAGTGCAAGTGCAGCATACTCCCATTCAGCTTCTGTAGGAAGCCTATACTTAGGTAATAAAATACCATCCTCTACATTTACATGTCTACCTTCAAAATTAGAATTTGTAACCTCTTCAGAAGAAGTAGTATAATCAGGTAAGCCCCTTTCATAAACCCCCTCAGTATTGCCACCAAACACCTTTTCTGGATCATCTAAATATGCATCTGTTACAAAATTAGAACCTCCCTTTATAATTTTATCCTTAGAACCATTTACGTCCTTTAGTACTCCCAAATCTATCAGAGCCTTTTCATTTACTCTATCCGTCCTCCACTCAGCGTACTTTGTAGCTTGAACCCAACTCACCCCAACAACAGGATAATCATTATACGCGGGATGTCTTAAATAATTATTGACATAAACTTCGTTGTAGGAAAATCTATCACGCCACACCAAAGTATCCGGGAGAGCCGACTTATAAATATTTTTGAAAAATTCTTCTGAAGGAGGGAAAACCCTCTGTAACCAAAATAAATACTCCCTGTACATAACATTAGTTACCTCGGTCTCATCCATAAAAAAAGAAGGAACGTGTTTCCTAATAGATGTAACATTCCAATCAGCCATTACATCATCACGAGACCTTCCCATAATGAAAGAGCCACCCTCTATAAAGACTAATCCTGGAGCTGCTTGCTGACCAGAATAACCAGTATTTACAGAAAAACCTCCATTTGCTGGATCATTAAAACCCCATCCAGTCGCACTACTTGCACCAGAACTACAAGAATTTAGAAAAATCAAGGACAAAAAAGACAAAACAAAAAATATTCTATCGAGAATAACGTTTTCTAGTATTTGCTTAAAATAAATCATATTCTTTTCTTTTTAAAGAAGCAGACAAATTTAAAGTATTATTTTATACAATCATAATTACAAAAACTAACCATCGAGTTACATATATATCAGTATAAAATTGAAATTTCAAATGTAAAATTAACTACTTGACACCAATCTAAAATCTTAAACGAAATAACAAAAAAACAGAAAACAGATACCTCCTGTTTTTACGCCGTAAGATAACAAAAATATACAGAAAACTATATCACATAGTTAACACCTATTGAAAAACTTATCCCAGAGGTATTATAACCATACATTGTCATAAAGTCTTTGTCGAGCAGATTGTATATAAATAGTGATAAAGTCAGATTCTTATCTTCTAAAAATTTATAATTAGCATGAAGATCTAATAAACCAAATGGCTTTAAAGTTTTTACGATACTCTTTTTCTCTTTCATATCATATACATTTTCCTCTCTTTTACTCGTATATCTATACTGCAGATTTAAATTAGAATTTTCAAATGGAATTATATTTACTCCTACTCCATATTTCTGTTTTGGAATTTTGTAAAATAATTCCTCTTTATCAGTCCATAAAAGACTAACATCTCCCAAAATAGATAACATGTAATTTATATCGTATTTCAAATTCAATTCACTACCATGAACTGTTCTCTTATCATCTATATTAGCATAACGCATGCGATCGTATATAATAGCATTATTTTCTTGCCTATGGAAATATAAAATATCCAAATTAAATCTGTTAAATGAATATAGAGATATCCCTCCTTCTATATTGTATATTTGTTCAGGCTTTAGCTCTTTGTATCCATACTTAGAAAATAATTGATATAAACTAGGAGCATTAAAAGAATTAGATAAATTCGTTTTTATTACTAAATCTGTATTATCAGTAATCCCAAATAAATAAGACAAACTCGTGTTATACACAAAATTCATTCCATAATTGCTATGATTATTTAATCTAGCTCCTAGATGAAAATTCAGCCCATTCCAATTAGAAAGAGTAGAAAAATAAGCATCTAAAACATCGTATTTACCTTTGTCAGTGTTTCCAAATGATAGATTATCCATAGAAAACCTATTATAGTCCGACCCAATCAATATTTTTAATCTCTCTGAAATAGTATACTTAAAATATAATTTCATATTGTGGGACATCCCTCTGTAAAAACTATTTCTCTTATCAAGAGAGGTAAAATCTTCCCTTTTTATATCGTTTAACAAATAATACAAGGAAACAGATAAATCTTCTGCAGGTTCATATACCCCTTTAATAGAAATATTCTTCTGCTTACTAACTCCATTTTGTTCGCCATCTGAGAATGATCCAAAATCGTAATCATGCTTGTATTTGGTATAACTCGCCTCTACCTCTGTAAATATATTTTCATATGGAGAACCCATAAAATTAACAGTTGCATTTTGCCTGTGGAATCCATCATTATCAAATTTTTCATCACTATTATTTGTCTTAGCAGATGAAAACCCATCAGAATAAGTATTACTGAGAAACATACTCGTATTGATATTTTCTGAATTTAGATACAATTGAATATTATTGTCAAAAGTATTGTGAGAAGAGTATCTATGATTGGTAGATAATGACAAATCCTTAGAGTATTTTTTTAGCTTTATATCTATTACTGTAGCTGCATTAGATCCATATAATGCACTTGCTCCACTTTTGACTATTTCTATCTGTTGCACTTGAGATAAGTCTACATTCCTGAGATCGTAAGTAAAAGAAATTCCTGAAGGATCTGTCAATGGCTTACCATTTATTAATATGAGAACATCCTTTGTCCTACCCCCTCTGATGTAATAAGCTAAATTATTACCCAAATTACCATGAGTTCCATTTATCTCTATACCAGAAACTTGATTTATTAACTGAGATATACTTTTGCCCTGTTGTTTTTCTATATCCTCTTCTGAAATAAGGACTACACTATTTCCCGAAATTTTCAGTGGAACCCTAAACTGAGTATCGGTAACTACCACCTCCTTTAACTCTTTAACTTTCTGTGCCATAGCACTTAAACTTAAATACATCAAAATCATTAATAAGCTTGTTTTTTTTCTCATAAGAATCATATAATTTTTTCGTCTTCTAAATAATTTATTACAGCCTTTTTTAAAAATATAGTTTGTTCTCCCACACTCATATTAGGAAGCTTCTCCACTTCAGAATAATGAGGCCATCCATCATGATCTATACCTTCCATAGCATAATAACCATATGGCTCCAACAGTCTACAAATGGCAATATGCATCAAGTTTACCTTTTGATCTTTTGAAAATTTTGTTTTAACCTGACCAAATTCTCTCAGTCCTATGATGTATAATACATTATCTATGTCTAAATTCTCTCCTTGGGAGAACCTAAGTGATAACACAGATATCACTTTATTCCATTTATCCCTTAAATATTTTCGATCTATATCATCCTTGTATACCATCTAAATTAGGAATGCTATCTGTTTTTGAGTCTGAGTCTGAGTCTGAGTCTGAGTCTGAGTCTGATTCGTATTCTATTTCATCTGTGATGTCCTCCTTTTTTAAGAATAATTCCTTTTTTTCCATATTCTCATATTTAATTATATGCGAATGCTTATTCTTATAACCTCCTAAAGCTGTTTTTTCATATATGTATCTGCTGTACAGACCCTTTGTTGGAGTGTTTATATCTTTGCCAAATATTTTTTTTGATAAAATATCATAAGTGACATCAAAGCCTATGAGCCCGTATTTATCTGGCTCTGTGTAGTATTTATTTCTATACCTTTTCAGAAATTCTTTTGTGTCTTCATCTCGATAATCTATATGATTCACATCTGGAAAATGTAATTCTACATTAGACAAATATTCGCTTTCCAATTTTTCAATCATATCTGTTTTTTCTAATAGAAAAATCTTGGGTATTACAGTATCTCCTAATCCATATACACTACTTATTAAATCTGTTGTGATAACATCATCTTTGGTAGCCAATATAAAATTGTTCACAGCAAATGAATCTATCTTAACCATAAGAGTATCTCTCTCCAATTTATGTTTTTCCAATAATATGGATTGTACACTATCTATAGGAGCTACCTTAGAAATAAATTTCTTAACCTTTAAAAATTCCTTATAGTCGTCGTAAGTTCCAACTATACATATTCTTCCAGAACTATAGTTCTGAACAAAATAAGATAGAATAGTATTATGCATATCCTCTGCATAAGAGACAGTATTAACTATATTAGGTCTCTTATCTAAGACTATTCTTTTAGATAGAGGCGAAACAATAATGGGAATACGCCCCCTTAACTTATCTGACAAGAATTCTACGTTTGAACTATAAAGAGGACCTATAATAATATCTGTATTAGAGAAATCATCTCGTTTTATTATGCTATCTATAATTCTCCTATCATTCCTTGTGTCGTATACTGATAGTTTTATATCAACCCCTTCTATACTAATAGAATCTAAGGCAAAACGCACCCCATTATAAAAGCTATAAGACACTTCTGATTTATTGAATGGCAACATAAGACAAACATCTAAAGATCTTTTATGTAATGTGTCTTTTACACTGACGTAATCGACTCGTTGTGCTGCTTTTATATCTAAGCTGTCATAATATCTCTGAGAATTATCCTCTGTAATCCCCAGCTCTATGCTCTCTACTCTTTTTTGGGTATCCAAGTCTGATTCTAATGCGACATCTACATCGTTTAAATCCTCTTCTTTCACCACTGGTATCAATAATACATTTCCTGCTTTAAGCCCATCTTTTAAAAAAGGATTTATTCTTTTAAGTTCATCTATAGATATATTGTACTCCCTGCTGATTGAAAAAAGCGTTTCCTTGCTCTTGACGTGATAACTAATATAGTTATCATCAACTATAATTACACTATCACCTATTTTAAGACTATCTCTATTAATATCAGGATTATATTTAAAAAACGCATCCTCCGAGATACTGTACATTTTACATATGCTGTAAACTGTTTCACCCTGAATTATTTTATGCAATTTCGTGTGTTTCTCTTGACCGTGGGATATATACGTAATTAAAAAAGTCAAAAGAAAAATTATATTTCTCTTCTTTTGGGAAAAAGAGATAAAATATCTAATCATAGATTGTGTACTTGAAAAGAGATGCAAATATATTTCTTTGTTTTATTTCAAAACTCCGTATCGTTTTTTTTATCATTGTATACCCCATCTTTACAATCTACATTTATTTTCATATTCTCAGGAGATTCAAAATTATCCATACTGACATTCAGTGTAGAATCGTTATAACACTTTCTCATAAACAAAGCCCAAATAGGCAGAGCTGTAGTAGCCCCCTGTCCAAATGTTAAATCTTCGAAATGCGCAGAGCGATCTTCATTTCCAACCCAAACACAAGTCGCTAAATTAGGCACTATTCCAGTAAACCATCCATCAGAATGATTATTAGTAGTCCCTGTCTTACCAGCTATTTCATTTACAAATGCATAAGGATAACCAGTAGAAGAATCAAAAGGATAACTCATGTGACTAGTCCTAAGCCGAACTCCAGTTCCATACTGGGTGACACCTGTCATAAGTTTTAATGTGGCAAAAGAATCTTCTTCACTCATGACCTCTCTCACTATTCCAGTGTTTTCTCGATTTAATAATACACTACCGTACCTATCTTCTATCCTAAGTATATATTTAGGTTCTATATACATGCCCTTATTAGCAAATACCGATAGAGCCCCAATCATTTCGTATACAGATAAATCTGGAGTGCCAAGAGATATAGAAGGTTGTTGAGGTATATCAGATGTAATTCCCATTTTCTTTGCAAGGGCGACAACTGGTCTAGGCCCTATCATCTTCATCAATCTAGCTGTGATGACATTTAAGGATCTAGCTAATCCCTCTTTTAGCGAGATCATACCACCGTATTTATCTCCTGCATTCTTTGGATACCAATCTTCTGCTATATCCCAATCTTCCTTTTTAAAAAGGACCCTGGTATTAGGCAACTTATAACAAGGAGATAAATGCAATTGATTTATAGCAGTGGCATATACAAATGGTTTAAAAGATGAACCTACTTGTCTCTTGCCCTTCTTTACATGATCGTATTTGAAATGTTTGTGATTTATACCACCTACCCAAACTTTAATGTGTCCTGTATTGGGCTCCATACTCATTATTCCAGCCTGCAAAAAATGCTTGTAATATCTTATGGAATCTAATGGAGACATCAATGTGTCTATGTCGCCTTTCCATGAAAATAAAGTCATTTTTGTTTTTTTATTAAATATTTCATCTATTTTGCTTTGGTCGACCCCATTCTTGACTAATTCCTTGTATCTACCTGTTACCTTAATAGAATTCCTCATAATAGTTTCTTCTTCCTCTTGAGTGATTTCAAGAAAAGGCGCTGTAATATTGTCTTTATGTGTTTTGAAAAATATCTCTTGTAGATTAGATAAATGCTCTTTCATGGCTTCCTCCATATACCTTTGCATCCTAGAGTCTAATGTGACGTAAATTTTTAATCCATCCCTATATAGATTGTATTTTTTTCCTGACTCTTTGGCGTATTCCTTAATCCATTGATTTAAATGCAGTCTCAAATATTCCCTAAAATAAGTAGCTATCCCTATGTTGTGATCTTCAACACTAAATTTAATATTTAAAGGAATCTGAATAAGAGAATCCCTTTCTCGTCTAGATATATTTTCATTTTTATACATCTGATCTATAACTACATTCCTTCTTTTTAAGGAATTTTCAGGGAATTTCTTAGGATTATACAAAAAGGGATTCTTAGCCATTCCTACCAATACGGCAGCCTCTTCTATCTTTAAACTATCTGGAGTACTATCAAAATAGATTTTAGCCGCTGACTTTATTCCTACAGCCTGATATAAAAAATCAAACTTGTTGAAATACATAGTTATTATCTCTTGCTTTGTGTATTGTCTTTCGAGCCTTACAGCAATTATCCATTCCTTTACCTTTTGCTTTAACCTCTCGAAAAAATCAGTAGAAGGGCTCTTGGTAAATAACATCTTTGCCAATTGCTGTGTTATAGTACTAGCTCCACCAGAATAGCCCAATTTAAGAGCAGCTCTAGCCAAAGATCTAAAATCAATTCCGGAATGACTAAAAAAACGAATGTCTTCAGTAGCTATAAGAGCATCGACTAAATGATTAGAAATATCTGTATACTTTACAGGTGTTCTGTTCTCTTCGTAAAATACTCCTATCACCTCTCCATTGGAAGATATTATCTCAGAAGCCAAATTTATTTTGGGGTTTTGTATATACTCAACAGGTGGCAACTCACCAAATTGACCATTGGCTCCTAGGTATAATAACGACCCCACAAAAGCAACTGCCGAGAGATATATAAATACAATTACACAACTGTAAAATTTATATTTTTTCACTTTACTCTACATCTGAATCGGTTACTCTCAACCCAACCTCTTCTATCCCTTTCAAAATATCTCTTCTCATACCTTGCTGCAAATGCAAATTATACAAACCCACATCATTAAAACTGAAAAAACTCTTATAGATAAGAATGTTTTGTATGCCCCCAAATATTCCAGAGCCCAACCATTTACCATTTATATCTGTCATCTCATATTCTAAAGTGTCCCTTATAACCACCCCTTTTGGGGTAATCATTTTAGTGAAAAAGTACAAGTTACTAAACTCGTATTCATCATTATTTTTAAGGTGTATAAATATATCCTTTTTATTCTTTATATCTTTTATCTCAAAAGAAAAAGAAACTATACTATCCTTAACCCATCCGCCTTCAATTACATAATCCCGATGGTAAATTACATCATTCTTACAGGCAGTAATAACAAAAAAAATAAAAAACCAAAACATAAAAGTCTCAATTAATACTTATACATCATCCGTTATGGCGTAGTCCTCTAAGGATATGACTTTTTTACCCATTTTGTTTTTATTTACCATATCGTGCACATCCTCTTTCTTTATTTTAAAAAGTCCTGAATCACTATCATCTTTATAGTAAAACCACATTATATCTTTTAAGATATCCATCTTGCTAAACAGAGCAACTCCCTTGGTCGTATATAGTTTTGACTCTTTAGGGAATGTCTTCAACACACTGGCATAGGAATCCAATTCATAATTCAGACAGCATTTTAATTTTCCACATTGCCCCATTACCCTTTCTGGATTTAAAGAGAGTTGTTGATATTTTATAGCCTTGGTATTCACAGATTTAAACTCTGTAAGCCATGTGCTACAACACAATTCCCTTCCACAAGATCCAATACCTCCAACAAGAGCCGACTCTTGTCTTTGATTTAGCTGTTTCATCTCTATTCTAACCCTAAAACGAACTGCTAACTCTTTTATCAAAATACGAAAATCTACTCTTTTCTCTGATGTATAATAAAAAAATGCTTTAGTATTATCTGCTTGATATTCCACATCAGATATTTTCATTTTCAGACTTAAATCTCCTACAATGCAACGACCTACAAATAGAGTATTATCCTCTTTAGCTTTAACCTCTTGCCATTTTTCTATATCTTTTTCAGAAGCTTTTCTAAGTATTTCATTTATGGAGCCATCATCTTCTTTGACCTTTTTTTTGCGCATTTGCATACGAGCTAATTCTCCAACAATGCTGACAGTTCCAATATCATAACCCATATCAGCTTGTACTACTACAGCCTCGCCCACTCGAATTTTTAGATTTTCGCTATTCTTGAAGAATTGTTTTCTATCGTTTTTAAAACGAACCTCCACACAGTTGAACACGGGATCAGATTCTGGCAATTTCATATTAGAAAACCAGTTAAATACATTTAATTTGGAACATCCCCCTGAGTTGCAATACCCATTATTTTTACATCCTATAGGACTTCGCCCATCTTGAGAACAACTCGAACAACCCATTTTTAGATTTTTTTAAAAAAATCCACCATCTGTCTACCAATAGACTAAAACAAAATATACTTCACAAGTAAAACAATCCTGTGGATAATAACTACTCAATACTTAGATGCCTTTTCTGACAAAAGGATCAAGTTTTCTCTAGAACCAATATCTCTTCTAAATTCTAGACCTTGCCTCATGACATATTTTTCAATTGCTTCATTAATCAAATCTGAAGCAGATTCTATATCCTCTGAAATACAACCAAATGCTATAACTCTAGATGTCTTTAACGTTTTATACTCAGTATAAGCGCCTCTATTGCCCAATTCTTCACAAAAAGAACAAAATATTGAGATCCCGAATTTGGACATTTCCTCTTTTTTTATGGAAAATAACGTTTCAGACTCACTTTTTTGAGGATATTCCTTAGCCACCAAATATTTAACTACACTTGCCTTGCCCACAAAAGTTATATTATCTTCAGATATCTTCTTATGCCATATATTCTCTAATACTGTAGATAATGGTTCGTTTAAAACACTCAACACGTTCATGGCTTCTGGATCTCCAAATCTCCCATTGTACTCCATAAATTTTATTCCATCTTTGGTCTTGAAAAAGCCACCATTCAAAATCCCATTGAAATTTAAATTTCTCTCTCTCATCTCCGACAATGTCTTTTTCATTATCTCTTTGCATTGATCCAAATCACTGTCACTCATAAAAGGAAGTTTTAATTCCGAATTTGTGAAACATCCCATTCCACCTGTTCCATCTCCCAAATCATTCTCATGCCTATATGGATAATCATACGAAGCAGGAGATAATACTAAGTTTTCACCATCGGTAAAACCCATAATAGTAAATTCTATACCATCTAATTTCTCTACGAGTAATACCCTCTCAGTAGGATTATTTTTTAGTAATATCCTAGAGTAATCTATACAATCCTCATATTTTTTTAAGTGATTAGGCATTAACTTCACCCCTTTGCCACCTGTCAAACCCTGTGGTTTTACAACTATATCTAATCTTCTTTTTTTGAATTCTTCTACTGCATCTACTAACTCTTTATCATTAGATACCACTAAGTAAAAGGGCACACACTCACCACAGACCTTCTTGACTAAATCGATAGAATAAATTTTATCCCACTCTATTCTAGTGGCCTCTTTTGTTCCGCCTATGGCTCTTATATTATTTTCTAATAATACATCGACAACTCCATTAGCCAAAGGCTGATCAGAACTTACAAAGACATAATCTATTTCATTATCTCTGGCAAAATTTAAGACCACATCAGGATCGTTCACATCAGCTACTAAATATTTTCCATGCGTATTTTGCACACATTCTACTATAGTGGGGTTTTTATGTTGTATAACAGCATATACAATACTATCGCTGGAAAGATTAATAGCAAATGCACTCTCTCTCGCTCCATTACCAACAACCAAAAACTTATTTTTCATCATATGATTTTATTTTTGCACAAACTCTATTTAAGGTAAATTTTGGGATTGAATTATTATCACAAATCTGAAATGATCAAAAAAAACACTTATTTTCTCTAACCATCTACATATATATTTCCTCCTTTTTCTACAAATTCTAAAGACTTCTCTTTTAAGCCTTTATCTATAGCCTCCTGTGTATCTAATCCCTTTTTCTTTGCATAATCCCTAACATCCTGAGAGATCTTCATAGAACAAAAATGCGGACCGCACATAGAACAAAAATGAGCTACTTTAGCACTCTCAGCAGGTAGAGTTTCATCGTGAAATAATCTAGCAGTATCAGGATCTAGAGACAAGTTAAATTGATCTACCCAACGAAATTCAAAACGAGCCTTACTTATAGCATTATCTCTGACCTGCGCCCCAGGATGACCCTTAGCTAAATCAGCAGCATGAGCAGCTATTTTATACGTTATTACCCCTGTCTTGACGTCTTCCTTATTTGGTAACCCCAAATGTTCCTTAGGAGTTACATAACAAAGCATAGCGCATCCATACCACCCTATCATAGCAGCGCCTATACCAGAGGTAATATGATCATATCCAGGAGCTATATCTGTAGTCAAAGGACCTAAAGTGTAAAAAGGCGCTTCATTACACTCTTTTAACTGCTTATCCATATTTTCCTTTATCATATGCATTGGCACATGACCAGGCCCTTCTATAATAGTTTGAACATCGTGTTTGTGAGCTATACGCGTCAACTCTCCTAAAGTTTCTAATTCCTTAAACTGAGCTTTATCGTTAGCATCAGCTAAGGACCCTGGCCTCAATCCATCTCCCAAAGAAAAAGCCACATCATAAGCTTTCATAATTTCACATATATCTTCAAAATGAGTGTATAAGAAACTTTCTTTATGATGGTGTAAGCACCACTTAGCCATGATAGAGCCTCCACGCGATACTATTCCAGTTACCCTGTTAGCAGTGAGGGGAATATACCTCAATAGCACTCCTGCATGTATTGTAAAGTAAGAGACTCCCTGTTCTGCCTGCTCTATAAGAGTATCCTTGAATATTTCCCAAGAAAGCCTTTCGGCTCTTCCATTTACCTTTTCTAAAGCCTGATAAATAGGCACAGTTCCTATTGGAACAGGAGAGTTTCTTATTATCCACTCTCTAGTCTCATGTATGTTTTTTCCAGTAGATAAATCCATGATAGTATCTGCTCCCCACCTACAAGCCCAAACAGCCTTCTCTACCTCTTCCTCTATGCTAGAAGTGACAGCAGAATTACCTATGTTAGCATTGATCTTCACTAGAAAATTCCTGCCAATAATCATTGGCTCCATCTCTGGATGATTTATATTTGACGGCAATACCGCCCGACCCATGGCTATCTCACTACGAACGAATTCTGGAGTTATCTCAGAAGGTATCATAGCCCCAAAACTATTGCCAGGGTGCTGTTTCACATATTCCCTGACCTCTGTAATTTTTTGATTTTCGCGTATAGCCACGTATTCCATTTCAGGGGTAATAATCCCTTGCTTAGCGTAATACATCTGTGACACATTCCTCCCTTGCTTTGCTCTGAAAGGGACATTTGTGTTTTTGAAGTACAGTTTACTACCATCGTTTAACACCTTTGCTGCATAAGAAGAGGAAGGGGTAGATAATTCATCTACATCGCCTCTATCCCTTATCCAACTTTCGCGTAACCTTTTCAAACCTGTAGTTATGTCTATGTCTACATCAGGATCTGTATAAGGACCACTAGTATCATAAACAATGATGGTATCCTTGCGTTGCTCACCTAAGGAATTATCAGTATTTGAACTAGTCAAAGTTATTTCCCTCATGGCAACTTCTATATCGTGTATACCACCCTTTACGTAAATTTTTTTGGAAGAAGGAAATGGGGCTCTGCTAACCGAGGCCTCTGTAGGTATTTTATTTGATCTTTTCATCTGACTTAAAATTACACATCAACCACCTTGAATTGCCCTTATTACAATCATTTTATCATTATCCTTAAATGTTTGCTTAGACCATAGAGCGCTCGATAAAATCTCATTAGAAAAAGCTACCGCAGTTCCACACTCCTCTACACCCATCTCAGATAATAAATCCGACACAGTAGTATCGGGAGATACCGACATGGGCTTACCATTTACCGTTATGTTTATCATCTTAAACTCAGTATATAGCAAATGAAAAAACTACACATAAACAACCTTTCCTATCTGCTCACAAAAACAAATAATATCGCACAAATGAAGAAAATTCGAGGGACAAATGTATATCTTTTAAATAAAAAATCAAACCAATCATAATATGTGTACAGTAGTCGCTCCTCTACCATAAACGTGCAATGGAGCATCATTGTATTTTACAATACCACTGTAATTAGATCTAAATAATTTGGATAATTCACATTTCAAAGTACCATTTCCCACACCGTGTATAAATACCACTTGTTCTATATCCAACTCTATAGCCTCATCCAATCTCTCTCTTGCTAGTGATATTTGCAGTCTAATAATTTCTGAATTAGATAAATTTACATACTTACCCGCTGTAGTTTCTATATGTAAATCAATCTCTATGAGTTTGGACCGTGATTTTTTAAAATTAGGTTTATCACGAACCTCAAAATCCTTACTGCTAAAATATTTCTTTGTATCAACACAATGTTTAGTTAAATCTTCACAGAGAACTAACTCATTTACCAAACATTCAAACTGCATCCCATCATCACTTACAAATGAGATATTATCATCTACTATGCTTACTATGATCCCATCTAAATCGTCATCTATAACCGACACTTTATCACCTATTTTTAGGTTTCGTGATTTTGAACTCATCTTTAGTTAAAAAAAGAATGACCAAAGTACATATTTTCGCCCCCCTAAAAAAGGTTTTTTAAAAAAAAAGTTTTACCTTTGCATACAGTGGAGAGGTTTTGATATAAAAAAAGGCTAGTTATGTTCTTACAAAAAGTTAATGTTATCCCTAATAGGTTTCTTATTTCTTGTCTTGTAGTATTATTGTCTTGCTCTTTATCATCTAGAGCTCAGCAATCATTCAATTCGTCGGGAGGTACAGCTAGCAACTCTGCTGGCAGCTTTAGTTATAGCCTAGGACAACTGTTCTTTAATACCCTTGAAGGGGAAGATGGCACTACCGTACACGAAGGTATTCAACATTCTTTTGAATTATTTGAGATTCTAGGAGATGATCCTATATCTGACGATGAACTTATCAAACCAACCTTTCCAGAAGGAAACTTCAAAGTCTATCCTAATCCTGTTGTTGATCTTCTGACAATAGAAATAGATGGAATTAACTCAGAGGGAGATATGGAGACTTTACTCAGCCAAAGGATTAAATACAAGATATATAGCTATGACGGAAAACTACTTTTGAATAAAGATATAACTTCAAATCTAACTCAAGTAGATTTACAAGATTTTCCAACTGCAGGGTATATTATGCATATAACCGACGGAAACACCTTATCTGCATCGTTTAAGATAATTAAGAATTAAACAACATACTATTACCAGTTCTAACTGTGAGCTCTGCGAAAAAAAACATAAAGCTAGCAGACATATTCTGTGTCTGCTAGCTTTTGTACATTAATAATACGTGTATCACTAAATATTTCTACTTGTTGATCATCTAATCTATATATTCTAATAGCTCTTTTGTTATTCTGTCGAGCTTTCTAGTGCCATTTTCAACTGTAGTCTTTAAATCTAACTCATCCATTTTGCTCTTTATAGATAAATAAAACTTTATCTTAGGCTCCGTGCCTGATGGCCTAATTGACACTTTGCTTTGGTCAGCAGTTTTTAACACTATAACATTTGATTTTGGTAAGATACTATCTCCATTTGGATTATTATCTTCTTCATAATCTATTATCTTTACTACTCTAGATCCATCTATTTTATCAAGAGGAGCATTTCTAAATCTTGACATGATGCTCAATATCTTTTCAGTGCCAACCATTCCATTTTTAGTAATCGAAAGAAGTTTTTCTTGATGATATCCGTATTTTCTGTACAATTCTATCAACCTTAAATAAAAACTCTCTCCTCTTTGTTTGGCTTCAGCAGCTATTTCACAAATTAATAAAGATGAAGTTACAGCGTCTTTATCTCTAAGAAAATCCCCTATCATATAACCATAACTCTCTTCTACACCTATGATAAATTTAGATTTACCTTCTAGTAATCTAACCTCATTGCCTATCCATTTAAACCCAGTAAATACCCTTTTACAATCTACTCCAAAATTATCGGCTATACTCTTAATTATATCACTAGTAACTATACTAATAGCTATGAAATTCTTCCCAACTAACCTTCCACTAGATTGTAATTTAGAGAGTAAAAAATCAACCATAACTGCTCCAGTCTGATTCCCATCTAACAGAATAATATTTCCTTCTAAATCCCTAACACCTATCCCAACTCTATCTGCATCTGGATCGGTGCCTATTATCAAATCTGCCTTTTTACTCTCTCCTAGAGATATCGCCATATTTAAGGCCTCTCTCTCTTCAGGATTAGGAGATTTTACCGTAGGGAAATTACCATCGGCTTTCATCTGATCTTCAACAGTATATACTTGTGTAAAACCAGCTCTTTCTAAGGCCTGTGGCAGAATATTAGTAGCAGTCCCATGTATGGGAGTGAAAACTATTTTTAAATCTTCCTTTCCTCTAACTGAAAAACAAGTGTTCTCGATTGCTTCCTCTAAAAAAAGATCGTCGATATCTCTGCCTATCTTAGTAATAAGTGATTTTTTATTTACAAATTTTACATCTTTTATATCTAAACTGTCTATCTCCTTTGTAATATTTCTGTCATTAGGCGGAACAACTTGAGCGCCATCATTCCAATATACCTTGTAACCATTGTACTCTGGAGGATTATGTGAAGCAGTGATGACTATGCCTGCATTGCACTTAAGATGCCTTATAGCAAAAGATAATTCTGGCGTTGGTCGTATATCATCGAATATGAAAACTCTTACGCCATTTGCCGATAGAACTTCAGCAACACTCTCAGCAAGATTTCTACTATTATTCCTACAATCATATGCTACTGCCACACTTAATAAGTGATCGTCGCCGTAGTATTTAAATAAATAATTACTCAGCCCCTGAGTGACTATTCCTAGTGTATATCTATTTATTCTATTAGTCCCCACTCCCATAATCCCTCTAATGCCACCCGTTCCAAAATTCAAGTTTTTATAAAATGATTCTCTTAACTCTTCAGGATCACTTAAAATGAGCTTTTCTACTTCTCTTCTAGTCTCTAAGTCATATGGTTGTGTCAACCAAGTCTTAGCTTTAGATATCGCATCATTGTACTCCATAACAAAAAGATTAAACTAGATTATTCATCATTTTATTTTTATCTCAAACATTTGCTCGCCTTCTAATCTGCCTACTAATAAATCATTGGGCTTAACTATAGATGAACCAAAAGGAGTGCCTGTAAAAATAATATCACCTATTTTCATTGTCATAAACTTAGATACATGTGATATTATATCATTTATACTAAAAATCATATCATTTATATTCCCACGCTGGACCTCTAAACCATTTTTTAATAAACTGAAATCATTTATTAGATTCTTCTTGTCTATAAATTTACCTATTACCATCGAGCCGTCAAAACATTTAGATTTTTCCCAGGGCAAATAATCTCTTCTTAGTTTATCTAATACATCTGTGGCAGTAAAATCTACTCCCAAGCCTATTTCATCATAGTACTTATGAGCAAATTCTTTTGATATATATTTCCCTATTCTATTTATTTTTACCAACAACCCCACATTGTGAAATATAGAATCTGAAAATTCGGGTATAAAAAAGGGTCTCCCCTTTAGCAAAATAGAACTGTCTGGTTTTAAAAAAAATATTGGTCCCTCACAAAGATGATCATCCGCTTCCAAAATGTGTTCTCTATAATTTGAGACTACACATATTATCTTCATTTTTACAATATTATTTTGTCTTTTCTATCACTATGGATTAACTTGTTTAAAACAATTTCCTTATCCATTAACAGTTGACATCTCAATGATTCCAAATCTGGAAACTTCTTCTCTTCCCTTATAAATTCTATGAATTCTACCTTAATATTAGAACCGTATATATCTCTGTTAAAATCAAAAATGTGAACTTCTACCTTAGAATTGGTATCAGACTCTAAATACACGGTTGGATTAAAACCTATATTTAGCATTCCATTAAAAATATCATCATCTAAGATTACTCTCACAGCATAGACCCCATTACTTGGCAGTAATTTATTTTTATCCTCTATATGTATATTAGCCGTAGGAATACCTATTTGATGCCCTATCTTATTTCCTCCTACAACTCTACCTGTTATATAGAAATCATAACTCAGAATTTTTTTAGCCAAACTAAACTCTCCCCTCTCAACAGCTATCCTTGCTTTAGTAGAGCTGATCAAAACCTCTTGATTTTTTCTCTCTTGAACCCTTTCAATATCAAAACCACATGCTCTAGAATATTTGATAAGATTATTATAATCCCCTTCTCTATTTTTGCCAAAACGATGATTATAACCTACTACGAGAGTTTTAAGTTTAATCTTATTTACCAGTATCTCCTCTATGTATTTAGAGGTGCTAAAATTAGAAAACTCCCTAGTGAAAGGATATATTATAAGGTGTTGTAATCCTATTTTCTCCAATAGTTCTATTTTCTCTTCTAACGTATTTAGAAGTTTGATATCACTATTTTCTTCTAAAACTATTCTAGGATGAGGGAAAAAAGTAAATAATACTGACTCTCCATCAACCTCATAAGATATGCGATTTAATTCTCTTATTATTTCTCTGTGACCAAAGTGAACTCCATCGAATACCCCAACTGTAAGAACGGCATTTTTTACAGGCTTAAATTTATCTAATGAACGATACACCTTCATTTTTTCTGATAAAAAAAACACTAATTAGTATAGTGTATAACTAATTTAATCCCTTTATCTGCCTGTTGTCTATTGCCAAATAAGACAGCGCCTAGAGCTGTATTTTTGTATTTAACTTCTAAGCCTAGCTTGACATTATCTCCATATTTCTTACGTTTTACACTTTTTGTCAAAATAGATTGAACATGTTTGGTAATATCAAAAGAATAAAAATACCCTTTATCGTCCTTACTTACACTTACCCCATAGTCTTTATAGGCTTGTGATAAACTTTCACCTGTACTATTTAAAGGTATCTGATCTGTTAATAAACGTTTGCTATCCTTATCAAATAATCTCAGCTGAGGATTATCTCTTGTAATATTATCAGTATATATTTTCAACTCTGCATTATTTACAGCCCACACCGAATCCCTAAGGCTCTTTAATTGAGTTTCATCAAATAATTCTATAGTAGTTGTGAGATCTGTGCTTCCCTTTACAAAAACCTTTGACTGCCCTTGAGTTTTTCTGTTATTATCACTTACAATAGACCTGATTTCCTGACTAGGAGTATATTCATATTTATTGACCCTTGCAGCATCGACTCCTTTAATCTTAAAATCAAAACGATTATTCTGGCCTGATTCGGTCTCATCGTTTTTGTAAAAAATAGTCAAAGTAATCTTTTCTGGATCTACAGAAATAATTGAACCATCTGAGTTATTATTACTATTTACTGTAACATACAACCCCTTGAGACTTTCTGTGAAATTCACATTATTTTCTAAGATAGGAGTCCCTTGATTATCTATTACTTTTTTTTTGAAAAAAGACTTATCTAAGTTCAACCAAAGTCCTGGAGGATATTTTTTTTGTTCTCCATTTATAAGTAAAGCGATAGAATCTATAGAGGGTTTAAAGGAAATATTAGCTATTGCTTGAGTTCCTAATGCAAAATTATGATTAGTGTAATATACAGAATCTTCATGCTTTATGCGTTCTAATAACTCTAAAACTTGCACATTTATACTTGAATTCCTGTTTCCATATATAGAATCTGTGTCAAAAATATTTGATGATGCTTTTTTAACACCATCAACCCCTCTAGCTAGATAAGGAATGTAAAGCGCAACAGAATCGATAACTGGATTAGTCCCAAACTTCTTATTTGAATTTGGATCTTTGCCTGGCACTTTATCTGGCAATTGAACTTGTAAAGCAAAAGAAGATTTTAAAGTGCCAAATACAGGATCTTTATAAACGCCAAAAGTATACAAATCAATGGGATTGGAATGAATCTTACTATCTATATCATTGTATATTACAACCCTAGAATCAGAATACATTCCAGTTTTTAGAGGAGTGTCTACCAACTCCAAGGGAATACTTACTGATTTCTCACAAGACAAAAGAGATACAACACATAAGGAAAAAAGTAAAAAATAAGAAAAACCTCCCATGATTCTCAATCTACATATCTTTAGCGTATAACTCTTGGTAAAAACTAACATATTCCTTGTCATCTTCTGGGCTTTGTAGCACATCTAAATCTGGATATTTTTCTAATATATTTTTTATATTATCATCAAATTCTTCTAATTCTCCTTTTATTACAAAATGAGAATTGTCTATAGCGGATTTTAATAAACTAGAATAATCAGCAGTATCGAAATAACCTATCTTTTCATTAGGGATTCCATCATATTTCATTTTATCAGCAATACTGTCCATCACTCCATGAAAATAATCATTGTATACTGAAACTACAATTTTTATTGAAGAAAAAGCGGGATCATTCTTATAGTGAGTATTCAAATAAAAAGGAAGTAAATAACCTAGCCATCCGTGGATGTGTATTATATCTGGAATCCAATTGGAGTTTTTTACCGTTTCTAAAACACTTTTTATAAAAAATAATATTCTCTCATCATTATCCTTAAACATAATTCCTTTATCGTCCTCAAACAACTTTTTACGCTTAAAGTACTCTTCATTATCTATAAAATAGACCTGTAATCTTTCATTAGGTATAGAAGCTACTTTCACTATTAAAGGATGATCTGTGTCATCGACTACAATATTCATCCCAGATAATCTTATAACTTCATGTAATTGATACTTCCTCTCATTTATATGACCGTATCTAGGCATAAACATCCTAACTTCATTTCCAGCGGAATTTACTTTTTTTAAGAGCTTAAAACTCTCAGAAGCACAAACAGACCCGTTTACATAAGGATTAACCCCATAAGAGACAAATAATATTTTTTTCTTTTTCATTCTTGCTTTAGGTTGGTTAAACGGGCGCTAAATTACAAAAAATAGAGGATTTTTTTATAAAAAGCAAAACAAAACCTATAAAATATTTATCTTAAGGGGCGTTTTCTCCGTCTACTTAGCTATGCTTACAGCACGTGTTTCACGGATTACTGTTACTTTCACCTGCCCAGGATAGGTCATCTCATTTTCAATTTTCTTAGAGATATTAAAAGCTAATTTAGAAGCTTCCTTATCTGAAATTTTCTCGCTCTCAACTATAACTCTTAACTCTCTACCCGCCTGTATAGCATAAGATTTATTAACTCCTGAATAACACATAGCTAGGTTTTCAAGATCTCTCAACCTCTTGGAGTATATATCAGCAGATTGATGACGAACTCCAGGTCTAGACCCAGAAATAGCATCACATACTTGAACTATAGGAGATATCAATGAAGTCATCTCAATATCATCATGATGGGCACCAATAGCATTACAAACTTCTTTATTTTCCCTGTATTTTTCGGCCCATTCCATTCCCAAAAGAGCATGTGGCTTTTCTGATTCTGTCTCTGGAACCTTCCCTATATCATGCAACAAGCCTGCTCTCTTTGCTAATTTAGGATCTAAACCTAATTCAGATGCCATAATAGCCGACAATCTAGCTACCTCCTTAGAGTGTTGTAAAAGGTTATGACCATAAGAAGATCGAAATTTCATTCTTCCTACTATTTTTATAAGTTGAGGATGCAACCCATGTATCCCTACCTCTATAACTGTTTTTTTACCTACCTCTATAATTTCTTGTTCTATCTGATTATTAGCTTTTGACACTACCTCTTCTATTCTAGCTGGATGAATACGACCATCTGAAACTAATACTTTAAGAGCTAGCCTAGCTACTTCCCTCCTAACGGGATCAAAACAAGATATAACTATAGATTCTGGTGTGTCATCCACTATTATTTCAACACCTGTACAAGCCTCTAAAGCTCTTATATTACGACCTTCCCTCCCTATTATACGCCCCTTCATATCATCGGAATCTATATTGAAAACCGACACAGAATTTTCTATTGAAGTCTCTACCCCAACTCTTTGTATAGTCTGTATTATTAGCTTTTTAGCCTCTGCTTCTGCAGCTATTTTAGTCTCTTCTAAAACATCTTGAGCATATACCATAGCCTCGGTATCTACCTCCTCTTTTAAACTTTTTAAAAGCTCTTTTTTGGCCTCTCCTACAGAAATATTAGATATATTTTCCAATATGGCAATTTGCTCTTTTCTGCTTTGTTCTAATTCCTCTTTTTTATTTTCGACTATGGATAAAAGTGTCCTATAATTATTTTTTTCAGCCTCTAATAAATCACTTTTTACTTTATACTCTTCCAAGTATTTATTGACTTTATGCTCCTTACTTTTAAGTATTTTTTCTATATGAGCTATCTTATTATTTCTAGATTTGATAACACTATCGTGTTTGCTTTTTATTTCAGCTATCTTTTTTTTAGCACTTAAAAGCTTTTCTTCCTTTATGTTCTCCGATTTTATTTTTGACTCTTCAACAATCCCATTAGCTTTTTTCTTTGCTTCTGATAGAAGTACACTTCTTTTTCTCTTGTCTAAAACATTAGACATGACAAAGCCTGTACCCACACTTACAATAGAAGCTAATATAAATAACGCATAATCCATAATCATTCACTTTTTAACAAAAAAAGCCCTGCACTAGCCTGACATATTTAAATAAACTTCATCTTTACACAAGATTAGAACTTACCTTGCCATTCAAGTTTCTACTGACTTCACAAAACAGAAAAGTGTAGCTTACTATAGGGACAACATCCGTTCTTATTATTAAATACTGTTAAGTTTACTAAAACTCGTCAGAACTAATACAAGACTTTTAAAATCACTTTGATTCACCAAAATACGACAAAATCTTTTTCAACTTATTTTTGATTGCAACCTCATCGTCTACATTGATTGTTTTTTGACGCTGCATTCTAAAAGCAAGCTGCAAGGCAGTCATATATATAGCATCGTGTTCATCTTCAAGACCATAACTCCTCTCTATCTCACTCACATAAGATTTTATGCACTTCTCGGCCTCTCTATAAGAAATTTCCGTATCGATAAAAACCCTCAAAGGATAAGACCTGGATCCTACAGATATTTTTATATTTATCTCTCTTTTTTTATCCAAAACTACCTTCTACTTAACTCTATTACACAATCATTCAACTGATTGACCAAATAATCTATCTCTTGATTTACTTCTTCTTTACCTTCGGATATAGAATCAAATTTAAGCGCTAAATTCTGTTCTGTTAATTTTTTACGTTCCTTTTCTAGCTCCCCTATTTTATCTAGCAAAAAAGAATTATACTCCTTAATCTTTTGATACTTTTCAAGTAGAATTTTAATCTGTTTCTCTATTTCTTCAACAAGCTGAAGTGAATTTTCACTCATAGTCCAAATCATCTGACGATCATGCAAATATAGTTGTTGAAACTATATTTTTCAAATATCATTTTTATGTATTCATAAAAATTTACTCATATAACCCTATCTACCTTATCCTATCTGAATATTTTATAATTCTATAATCTTTGATTATTCCTCTTAGAGATAAAAATAAAAATATCATATCTAATACTATAACGATGGGAATCAATACTTCTCTAATATCTGGATTCGATCCTCCGTACATGTAAAGAGCAAATAGAAACACTATTAATACCACAACTCTCATTAAAATATTTATACGAGTGAGGATCATCTGAATTTTCAATTTTCTAAAGCTAAAAATTGTAACTAGACTACCTATGAGCAACACGTATATGATATAATTCATACAGTCTAATATCGTTAGTTCATCACGATCACCCAGATCTGGACGATCAAAATTTAGAGCAAAGAGCATAAGGCCCCAAATTAAAAGCGAAAAAAGTAAATACAATGTTTGGATTCTCTGTATCATGACTAATAATTTTAATAGTTAACAAACCGCTAAGAGCAGCCACTAAGTAAAATAAAAATAATTATATATTTTTTAGATTATATAATCATGAAAGAGAAATAATTATCACAGTTTTGAGAGCAATACCCAATCCCCTTGCTCTATTAATACCTCAGCTTGCTTAAATTTAAGGGTTTTTTCCTCTCCAGTAGATATATTTTTGATAGAAACTTTTTCATTTCTGCCTATTTTGGAATCATTTACAATTGGTTGAGAACTGTTTTCTGTTTCGCTATTAGATGCCCCCACCCCCTTATAGACAACTTTATCTCTGCCTACACTTAATTTTTCTTTTTTCTTGATATTACTAGCTTGCTTTACCCTATTTTCATCTTGAGGAAAAAATCCTTTGAATAAAAAACTAACTATTTCATAGTTTATCTTGTTCAATACACCTTTGAACAGATTAAACGACTCGAATTTATAAATTAAAAGAGGGTCTTTCTGTTCGTATACAGCGCTTTGAACAGATTGTTTTAACTCATCCATCTCCCTTAAATGATCCTTCCAACAATCGTCTATAAAATGTAGAGTAATATTTTTTTCAAAATCTTTTATAAGCTGCTTACCCTTAGTCTCATAAGCCTCTTTTAGATTAGTGACTATATGCATAACCTTTACTCCATCTGTAAAAGGAACAGATATATTCTCAAATCTAGCCCCATCACTCTTATACATATTGTCTATTATAGCATAAGTAATCTCAGCTAGATTAGAACACTTTTCTATATAATGATTGTAAGCTTTATTATATACTTCATCTATTATTTTATCTGTTTTATCTCTATTAAATCGATCTTCAGATATATCAACTGGGAAAGAAAAAGCCTTTATATGTTCAAATTCTAAATTACTTAAATCTCCTGTCTCCTTATTAGAAGACACTATATTTTGACAAATATCATAAATCATATTTGCTATATCTATAGATAATTTAGTTCCAAACAGAGCATTATGACGACGAGTATAAATTACATCTCTTTGAGAGTTCATGACATCATCGTACTCTAATAAACGCTTTCTGACACCAAAATTATTCTCTTCTACTTTCTTCTGAGCCCTTTCTATAGATCTAGATATCATGGGATGCTGTATCACATCTCCTTCCTTATGCCCCATACGATCCATCAGCTTGGCTATTTTATCCGATCCAAACAATCTCATTAAACTATCGTCTAAGGATATAAAAAATTGTGAAGACCCTACATCACCTTGTCTACCAGAACGCCCCATAAGCTGTCTATCGACCCTTCTAGAATCATGTTTTTCAGTGCCTATTATAGCTAGCCCTCCCGCTTTTCTAGTCTCTTCTGTAAGCTTGATATCAGTACCACGACCAGCCATGTTGGTAGCTATAGTAACCACCCCAGACACTCCAGCTTCTTCTATTATGTCAGCCTCCTTTTTGTGTAGTTTAGCGTTCAATACGTTGTGTTTTATCTTGCGTATCTTTAGAGCTCTACTCAGCAACTCAGAAATTTCAACAGATGTAGTACCAACTAATACTGGCCTACCTTCACTGGACAACTTTACCACCTGATCTATCACAGCGTTAAATTTCTCACGAGTAGTTTTGTAGATTAAATCATCATTATCCTCCCTCTTTATAGGCTTATTAGTAGGCACTACCACCACATCTAATTTGTATATCTTCCAAAACTCACCCGCCTCTGTCTCTGCAGTACCTGTCATCCCAGAAAGCTTTTTATACATTCTGAAATAATTCTGAAGGGTGATAGTAGCAAAAGTCTGTGTAGCAAGTTCTACTTTTACATTCTCTTTAGCCTCTAGAGCTTGATGTAATCCATCAGAATAACGACGCCCTTCCATGATACGACCAGTCTGTTCATCAACTATCTTAACTTGACCATCTATAAGCACATAATCTTTATCTTTCTCAAATAAAGTGTGTGCCTTTAATAGCTGATTTACAGTGTGTATTCTTTCACTTTTAATAGAAAAATCTCTGTATATCTGTTCTTTCAAAACAGATAGCTTTTCGGGATCTATTTCTTCTCTCTCTAATTTGGCTATTTCCTCGCCGATATCTGGCATTATAAAGAAATCTGAATCATCACTGTCGGATAAAAACTCTACCCCTTTGTCAGTCAACTGTATGGAATTATTCCTCTCGTCTATTACAAAATAAAGAGATTCATCAACCTTGATCATTTCCTTATTCTGTTCTCTCATATAAAAGTTCTCAGTCTTTTGTAGTAGAGCTTTTACTCCCTCTTGACTTAAAAACTTTATCAAGGCTTTATTCTTGGGTAAACCTCTATAAACTTTCAATAAATTAAATCCACCCTCTGTAGTCTTGTTATCAGCTATCAACTTTTTAGCCTCTAATAAAACAGTGTTGAGATATTCCCTTTGAGCACTGACCAATCTATCTACTTTAGGCTTTAACTCATTAAATTCTTGTTTATCTCCCTTCGGGACCGGCCCCGAAATTATAAGAGGTGTACGAGCATCGTCTATAAGGACAGAATCCACCTCATCTATTATGGCGTAATTGTGCTTTCTCTGAACTATGTCATTGGGAGAATGAGCCATATTATCCCTGAGATAATCAAATCCAAATTCATTATTAGTACCGTAGGTTATATCGGCCAAATAAGCCTCTTTCCTAGCCTCAGAATTTGATTCATATAAATCTATGCAGTCTGTTCTAAGACCGTGAAACTCAAAAATTGGCCCCATCCAAGCCGCATCCCTCTTTGCTAAATAATCATTAACTGTAACTAAGTGAACCCCCCTACCTGTAAGAGCATTTAAATAGAGCGCTAAAGTAGATACCAAGGTCTTTCCTTCCCCTGTTGCCATCTCTGCTATTTTGCCGCTGTGAAGAACCGTACCACCTATCAACTGCACGTCGTAGTGTATCATATCCCAAACTATTTTCTTGGCCATCACATCCCAAGAATTTAGCCACACAGCCTTGTTGTCACGTATCTCGACGTGTTTATGAACAGCTGACACTCTAATGTCAAATTCATTAGCGGTTACGACCAACTCCTCGTTGTGAAAAAAACGATAAGCTGTCTCTTTAACTACAGCAAATGCCTCGGGCAAAATATCATTTAAACACTTCTCCTGTTCTCTATATATCCTCTCCTCTATTAGGTCTATCTTAGAATAGAGATTCTCCTTTTCTTCAACACTTATATCATCTGCTTTTACTCTGTTATATAAACCCTCAACAAGAGCAGAATCTTCTTTTACATAATCGCAAAGACGGAGCTTAAACTCTTTAGTCTTATCTCTTAATTCATCATTAGAAATATCTTTAAGAACAAGGCCTATGTCATTTATCTTTGATACCAAAGACATGGCATCCCTTATATCTTTTTTAGATTTATCACCTATAAAAAGAGTTAATATTTTGCTTATTACACTCATACTCTGATACTCTAATATTCCTCTTCATTCCACAAAAAGTCTTCATCTGTAGGATAGTCAGGCCATATGTCTTCTATGCTGTCGTATACAGCATCGGAATCATCCTCCTCTATAGCTTCAAGATTTTCTATAACCTCTAGGGGAGCACCTATTCTAATTGCATAATCTATCAATTCCTCCTTTGTAGCTGGCCAAGGAGCATCACTCAGATGAGAAGCTAATTCTAATGTCCAATACATAACTAATACTATTTTATAAAATAGTCGCGAAAGTACATATTAAAAATATACATCCAAAATATAACTATAGAAATTTATTTTTCCCAAAAAATCTCTCTGCCGTTAGCATTTTTTCTAGCTAACACGAATAATAAATCTGATAACCTATTGATATATCTCAATACTATTTGATACCGTTTAGCATCTTGATCTAATAGAACTATACTTCTCTCAGCTCTTCTGCATATAGCCCTAACAATGTGATAATGAGAAGATTCAACACTGCCCAAAGGAAGTATAAACCGCCTTAATGAAGGTAATTCATCAGAAATAGCATCTATCTCTCTTTCTAGAAAAATAATATCTTTCTCCTGTAGAGAACAACTAAAACTCTTATTCAAAGACGTTGCTAACATAGTCCCTACAACAAATAACTTATGTTGTATCTCAACTATAACCTCATTGCGATGTAATGAATTTATCAGGCCTAAATAAGCGTTTAGCTCATCTATCTCACCGCAACACTTTATCTGCAAATTAGATTTGCTAACCCTCTCAGAACCTATTAAGTCTGTGACTCCACTATCGCCTCTTTTTGTGTATATCTTCATCAACCAATAAAAATATTTGAGGGCCAATGTACACAAAAAATAAACTTAATAATCTGAGTTTCCATTGACTAAAACTGACATACTCTTAAAGCTAAGAGGTTTAAAGTTTTAGCACATCAAATAGCTCAAAATATATCTTTTTTTTATTATTTATTTCTGAATAATTATTAACCTAACTCATCTTAATAACCTGAGTTAGATTAATAATTTGTTTAGTGAAAATGTTTGTTTAGTGAAAATGCTTGAAAGCCTTGTATTAACTAGGGTTAAAGAAACTCGCATTTGTGATAAATTGAATGTTTTTGTGCAAAAAGTATCAGAATTCCATTAAATCGGCCTAAGTATACAAAAGAATTCCAATAACTACACTAGCAACCTCTTAAATCCCAATAAATTTAAAAGATTCAAGTGATTTTATTAATCGAACTCAGGTTAATAAGTACCTTTGGGCACCTTAAAAGTATTTTTTAAATGATAAAACTATGTCTAAAAAAGGGAAATTTGCCGTTATAGGATTAGGTCAATTTGGTTTTGCTATAGCCCGTACTTTAACAGAAAAAGGAGCTGACGTAATAGCTATAGATAACCGAAAAGAAGTAATAGATGAAATAAAAGATAAAGTGACTTATCCTGTAATGTTAGAATCTACAGATAAAAATGCTTTGATCTCTCAGGATATACAAAATATGGATGCCGTTGTAGTGGCTATAGGAGAAGATTTTCAGTCTTTATTGCTGACTACTTTCATACTTCAAGAACTGAATGTAAAGAGAATTATCTCGAGAGCCAATGGGGAAGATCAGAAGAAAATCTTAACCAAAATGGGGATTAAAGAACTACTTTCTCCAGAGGATGAGGTAGGCATTTCAGTAGCTCAAACACTTATTAATCCAGAATTGATAATGAGCATGCCATTGCCAAATGACTACGAAATAGTAGAAATTACCGCTCCAAAAAAAATAATCAATAGAAGCATAGAAGATATGGGTTTAAGACAAAAATATGAACTCAACTTAGTGACCCTTCTAAGGGAAGAAAAAATAGAAGGAGAACAAGAAAAAAGAGAAGGAGAAAGAGAGGAAGAAGAAATTAAAACAGAACATAACATTATAGGGGTTCCCGATAGTGATACCATTATAAAAGAAAATGATAGACTTCTGATTTTTGGCAAGATAAAAAAGATCGAAAGATTCATAGAGATAAATAAATAACTCTCTTTAAAAAATATAAATTACAACCCTATATTGAGGAAAACTCTTAAATACACAAATAAAAACATCCTCTTTTAAATAAAATGGCTACTAAGGTTAATACCCCAAAAGGGACTAAAGATATTTTACCAGATGAAATGGTAAACAGAAATTATGTCATAAACATAATAAAAAATCAATTTAAAAAATTCTGTTTTAACCAGATAGAAACTCCATCTATAGAGAATTCTTCCACACTTATGGGAAAATACGGAGAAGAGGGAGATAAATTAATATTCAAAATTCTCAACTCTGGGAACTATTCAAAAAATATAGACAAAAATCTCCTAGATAAACAGAATAAAGAAGATTTAAATTTTCTCACAAATACAATATCAAACAAAGCACTTAGATACGATCTGACCATTCCTTTTGCGAGATTTGTAACACAACATCAAGATAAACTCCATTTTCCTTTCAAAAGATATCAAATACAACCTGTGTGGAGAGCCGAAAAACCCCAAAGGGGAAGACTCAGGGAGTTCTATCAATGTGATGCTGATATAATAGGGTCTAAATCTCTGTGGCAAGAGGTAGAATTAATACAGTTATACGACCAAGTTTTCAACGATTTAAATCTAGATGTCACAATAGAACTAAACAACAGAAAAATCCTACATGGAATAACAGAGATAATTGGAGAAATAGACAAGATAACAGATATCACTGTAGCTCTAGATAAATTAGATAAAATTGGAGCTGAAAAAGTAAAGGAAGAGATATTATCTAAAGGAATAAGTAAAGAATCTGTAGACAAACTATCTGAACTGATATATATAGAGGGAGATAATCTAGAAAAGGTAAAAACATTAAAAAGAATACTCTCGACTTCAGAAATAGGGAAAGAGGGAATAAAAGAGTTAGAATTTATACTAGATGCCCTTGCAAATATAAAACTGAAAAGAGCGAAAATAGTTTTTAAAATAACTCTAGCTAGAGGCCTTAACTACTACACTGGAAGCATTTTTGAGGTTCGTTCAGACTATGGTGATATAGGTTCCATTGGAGGAGGTGGAAGGTATGACAACCTAACTGGAGTATTTGGATTAAAAAATATATCAGGCGTAGGTATTTCATTCGGTTTGGAAAGGATATATATGATTTTAGAACAATCTAAAATATTTGAAAAACTAGATAGAAATATCACTCAGGTACTATTTCTAAATCTTGGAGAATTAGGAGCTCTTGAGTCTATGAAATACATCTCTATATTGAGAGAAAACAATATAAATGCCGAAATGTTTCCAGATAGTCAAAACATAAAAAAACAGATTTCTTACGCCAACAAAAGAAATATCCCTTTTATAGCTATGATAGGAGATGAAGAATTAAAAAGTGATTTTATAACTGTTAAAAACATGTCTGAAGCAAAACAAGACAGATATACTATAGACGAACTGTTAAATATTTTTTCCTTATGAATAACACAAAAAAAGTGGCTGTTATAGGAGGAGGAAGTTGGGCCACTGCTCTAGTAAAAATACTTTCGGGAAATTTGGACCAAGTAGGTTGGTATATGAGAAATAACAACGCCATAGAGCACATATTAGAATACGGCACCAACCCTAATTATTTAAGCTTAGCAAAGCTAAATGTGTCTAAATTAGACATCAGCTCAGATATAAATGAAATAATTGAAAATTATAAACTCATAGTTTTTGCTGTGCCATCGGCCTTTCTGAAAAAAGAGTTAGAAAAACTCAATACCTCTTTAAAAGAAAAAATAATATTCTCTGCCATAAAGGGAATAATTCCTGAAGATAGAATTATAGTGGGTGATTTTTTTCAATTAAAATACTCTATAGACATCAAAAATATAGGAGTTATAACTGGGCCTTGCCACGCGGAAGAAGTAGCTTTAGAAAGACTTTCTTATTTGACAATAGCTTCTGAGAACCAAGCCAATGCAAAAGTAATGGCTAAATATCTGTCTTGCGATTATATAAAGACTATAATTTCCCATGATATCTTTGGAACCGAGTATGCTTCGGTATTGAAGAATATATTTTCAATAGCAGTGGGGATAGCAAATGGACTGGGGTATGGAGATAATTTCCAAGCAGTTTTAATGTCTAATGCTATAAGGGAAATGGATTCTTTTATAAAAAGGGTTCACCCTATAAATAGGAATATAAACGACTCTGCATATTTAGGAGATCTGCTCGTTACAGGGTACTCTCCCTTTAGTAGGAATAGAACCTTTGGAAATATGATAGGAAAAGGGGACTCTGTAGAGTCCGCTCAGAAAAAGATGAATATGATAGTAGAAGGTTATTATGCAGTTAAGAGTATATCCGTGTTAAATGAAAAATTGAAGATAAATATGCCCATTACGACTGCTGTGTACAATATTTTGTACAAAAATGAATCTCCAAAAAAGCAAATAGAAATTTTAACGAATAAATTAAACTAAAACTTCAGACACTATTTTTGGTGTTACTCCAAATGAGTTTTAAATCTTTAGAAGTTTATTATATTTATTCCTATTCTTTCCTTTACATTTGCGCCATACCCTGGAGGAGAAGCCCTACTTAAGTAGAGTTAAAATTACTTTGAGTATTTGGGGAGTTGTTATATACAGTTGATACCTTAAAAGGCGTTTTAAAATTCCGTCTTATAAAGAAATAGTGTAACAACTGATCGAAAAGGGGTTTTAAAAAATACGTGCGAAAAAGAACTAATATTAGTCTCAGTATAAATGGGTTTAAAAAATACCTACGAAAAGGAATTACTATTAGTCTTTTCACCGAATATAATTGCTCTTAAAAGTAAAAGATTAAATCAATAAACTATGTTAAAAAAAATATTAATATCCATATCCTCGTTAATTTTAGCGTGTTGTATGGGGTATAATGTATACACACCTGAGGATCATCAGAGAGATATAAAAATGGTAAAAAGCGGAACAATAGATCCGAATCTATTAGGTATTTGGATCGACATAACTATCCCTAATGATCCAAGTGATTCTACTATGCTAGAAATTTTTAGAAAAGATAAAGTATTAAATAAACAAGTTTTTTATAATAAAAAACTTAAAGAGTTTAGATGTGAAAGCTCTAAATTTGACGTACCTAATTCGTTTTGGTCAGTAAAAAGAAAAGGGTATTTTCATTGTGTATACGGTTACTTGCCACCTGGCAGAAATGTTATTTCTCGGTTAAGAGAAAAAAGATATATTATTAAAGATGGTATACTTCACACGGGGAATGATAGTGAATTATATTTTAGATCTAAAAAATTAGAAGATTACGATAAAGAGATGTATGATAAACTATTAAAAACAGATCTTCCTTGTATGAATTTGTCTACTATATATAGCGATTGAATATTAGGTGTTTTGGAATAGTCAAATTCATATAAATTTTATTGTATTTAATACTTTTAACTATTTGCGTTTTCCCCTTGGGGGATAGTCTCCCCACCCAAGGAGAGCTAAAACTAGTTTCAAAAACAAAAAAGAGAGGAAGCTGTCTCAAAACCGAGGCAGCTTCCTTTTTGTTTAAAAGTCTAGTCTCTTTTAGATCTTTTTAAAAAGGTCTCTCATTTTAAGAGTATCTAGACTAATCCTTGTGCTAACATGGCATCAGCTACTTTTACAAAACCAGCTATATTAGATCCCTTAACGTAATCTACAAAGCCCTTTTCATCTACACCGTACTCTATACAAGTATTGTGAATATCTTTCATAATAGACTTTAGCCTGCTATCTACCTCTTGTCTAGTCCAATTATATCTCAATGAATTTTGAGACATCTCTAATCCAGAGACAGCAACCCCGCCAGCATTAGAAGCCTTGCCTGGAGCATACAGCACTTTAGATTTTGTAAAGAAACTCACCGCTTCAGGTGTGGATGGCATATTAGCTCCTTCTACCACACATATTACACCGTTTTTGACTAAACTCTCTGCATCTTCTTGGCACAATTCATTTTGGGTAGCACAAGGTAGAGCTATATCACATTTCTCTGTCCAAGGTGTTTTAGATTCGTTAAATGAAACACCTGGATATTTATCGGCATATTCTTTTATCCTACCTCTCTTTACATTTTTCAACGTAATTATAAAGTCTAATTTTTCCCTATCTATTCCAGCACTATCGTATACATACCCAGAAGAATCAGACATTGTCAACACCTTGCCTCCTAATTCTATAACTTTCTCAGCTGCATACTGAGCCACATTGCCCGAACCAGATATTAAAACCTTTTTATCAACCATACTTGTATCTATACGTTTTAGCATATTCTCTGTAAAATACACTACTCCATAACCAGTAGCCTCTGGACGTATTAACGATCCTCCCCATTCTATGCCTTTACCCGTAAGCACTCCAGTGAACTCATTCCTGAGTTTTTTATACTGACCAAATAGATAACCTATCTCTCTTGCCCCTACACCTATATCCCCAGCTGGAACATCGTTATTAGACCCTATATGTCTATATAACTCTGCCATAAAACTCTGACAAAACCTCATCACCTCTAAATCTGATTTGCCTTTAGGATCAAAATCGGATCCTCCTTTTCCTCCTCCCATAGGAAGAGTCGTCAAGCTGTTTTTGAAAACTTGTTCAAATCCAAGAAATTTGAGAATACTTAAATTCACTGTAGGGTGAAAACGCAAGCCACCCTTATAAGGGCCTATAGCAGAATTCATCTGAACTCTATAGCCTCTATTTATTTGCACTTCTCCATTGTCATCTGCCCAAGGAACTCTGAAAATAATCACTCTCTCAGGTTCGACCATCCTCTCTAAAATTTTTCTATCCCTGTATTTAGGCTTATCTTTTATATAAGGTATTACAACACTGGCAACTTCGTGTACAGCTTGTAAAAACTCATCTTCATATTTATTACGTGCAGAGACGTAATCCATAAACTTTTTTATTTCACATTCCATTATAAAGGGTTTTTTATATTACAGGCAATTTTTAATACTTTATGAAAAAAATGATATTTAACATGAACATAACAAAAGTCTCATCTATCAGTAAAATTTATAACTCGTCGAAACAGACGGAGTAAAATTTAACCTTGTATGATATCCAACAGATAGATTTATATCTAAGGGAGAATATTTCATAGACACTCCAATATTATACGAGTCAAAATTACTATCTAAACCAATACGCACATAAACATATTTTTTTATAGAATGTTCCAGCCCCATTTGAAGACAAATATTGCTATACAACTCTTTCTGAAGTTGAGAATACAAAACCAAGTGAGAATTTATATTCCACTTAATACCCACTTGAAAATTACTTGGATATGATTTTTTGATATAACTGTGACTGTACTTATTTAATGTAGGATTTGAAATATGAACACCTATGGATAAATCATCATCAATTATAAATTGCAGCCCCATGCTAAAATAGAATAAATGCGACTTTTTAGTTGAAGTTATTACATCCAAAAATTGATAATACAAACCTATGCCTCCAAATATATTACTGTGTATCTTTTTTGCATATCCCAAGAATATTTTGTTTTCAGAGTATTTGTAAAAACCATAATTGGATAGTTCTACAGCAAAGACATTATTGGGATAAACATCAAAAGCTAGAGCAATACTCTTATTAGAAGTCTCTTTCAACGTAAACTTATTACTGTAATTCAGAGCTAGTCTCATTCCTGAAAACGAACATAGCCCAGAGATATTGTGATATAAAGAATAAAAAGAATTATCCGAAACCATAGCTCCAGCTAAAGACATTCCTTTGGCTTCAGTGTCTTTTGAGGTGTATTGCCCAAACGCAGCATTAGTAAATAGGAATAAAACATATACTACTCTGCTGATTTTCATAATTATAACTTAAGATTGTATCTATCTTATCTTATGATTATTCTTATGCCTATGGTGATCCCTTTTACCTTTAAAGTCTAGCATCTTATCAAAGGACTCTTGTAAATCCACTCCAGTTTGATTAGCTATACACAACAGTACGAAAAGCACATCTGCTAGTTCCTCGCCTAGATCTTTGCCTTTATCGCTTTCTTTTTCAGATTGTTCTCCATACCTTCTAGATATTATTCTAGCCACCTCACCTACCTCTTCAGTAAGTTGAGCCATATTTGTCAATTCGTTAAAATAACGAACGCCATGTTGCTTTATCCACTTATCTACTTCCTCTTGGGACTGTTTAATACTCATCTTATTATTCTCTGTTTCTAGAATCTATCCATATTGTAACTGGACCAGTATTTAATATATGAACATCCATATCTGCTCCAAATTCACCAGTCTGGACTTCTATTCCAGATATAGTTTTAAGTGTCTTTACAAAATCTTCATACATGGGAATAGAAAAGTCAGGTTTAGAAGCCCTTATAAAAGAAGGCCTATTCCCTTTTTTAACGTTACCATATAAGGTAAATTGACTCACCACTAATATCTCCCCATTTACATCTTTTAAAGAACAATTCATAAGACCCGATTTGTCATCGAATATTCTGAGGTTAGTAATCTTATTACAGAGCCAAACTATATCATCTTTGGTATCGGAGTCTTCCACACCCACTAAAACGACCAATCCTTTATTTATTTCAGATTTTGTGTTTCCGCCAATACTCACACTGGCTTTGGATACTCTCTGTATTAAAGTTCTCATTAATAATCAAAATAAAGTTTTTCAACTAGGCCTTAGATATTATCCTATCGTATATATCTTTAAAAACATTGTCGTACTCAGAATGCATCTCTGTATTGTAATCTTGTATACTCTCCAAAAAGGTTTTGAAATAGGTCAAATTCTTACGAACATCTTCAAAAATCATTCTAAACATATTACGATCAAAACTTATGTAATAATTTAGATTTTGAACTAGATTATCGGCATAGCTCCTCATTATTAAATCTCCAGTTTCTCTATCATCTATTTGATAGTACAACTCTGCCATACCCAATGTGAATATATTATTGCCATATATACTTATAGGAGCCTTATCCATACATCTGTCTAAAACTAGTTTAGCCTTTTCATTTTTGCCTTCTTCGACCAAAGCTGTAGCTAGTCTCAAGAAAACAGATCTAGTCGTCAATGATATTATCCTAGTGCTGACTTCGTCTAAATAGGTATTTGGATCCTCTCCATTTCCCCATCCAAAATTCATGAGGTTTTTATACAATATATCGGTATTAATTCTACCGAATGAACCAAAATTTATCTTCTCCCTATCTGTTTTTATGGGAACTAACTTATAGGTCAATCCCTCCAACTGAAGATAATCAGACAAATACGTAAAATCTTCATCTCTATATCCTGAAGTAATAGTGAAATATATAGGACGTGTCCATTTCAATTCATTTAAAATATCGAAAATTATCATGTCCTTTTTTTCTATGCCACTACTCTTTTTTGGAATATTTATGTCTATCTTATCTAATATGAGGTGGGCCTCCTCTTTTGATACAATTCCGTGTTTTAAAACATTTTCTTTTTCAACGGGTATTCTTATCTTTCTGACAGGGGAAAAGTACTCTTGGGTATTTCCAGATCTCAACTTAGTCTCCTTAGAATCACTCGTGATCCACTCCATAAAATTTGACAATGGCCACCTCAAAGAATCGATAATTCCGTATTTGTCGTAGAAGTATATTATGTTTCTCTTGTTTTTGACATACCTCTCCTTAGGTATTCTAGATGGAATACCCTTCCCTTCATAGGTATCTCTTTTTGCTTGATCTATATGCCAATCAGTATTTAACAAACTCAAATTAACACATTTTACATCCGTTCTATAACCCTCTACCTCTTGCATATACCAAAGGGGATAGGTGTCGTTATCTCCCAGTGAAAACAAAATGGCATTTTCTGCACAGGAATCCAAATAATTTTTAGCTACATCTCTGGTTATGTACCTATTAGACCTATCGTGATCATCCCAGTTTTCCTTAGCCAATATTCCAGGGACAGCTAATAGACAAATAACAATAGTTAGAATAGAAGTGATTTTTTTATTTAAATACTCTCTAGCCCTATCTATCAAGAAGAATACTCCAAAGCCTATCCAAATACAAAAGGTATAAAAAGAACCAACTAGAGCGTAATCTCTCTCCCGTGGTTCAAAAGCTTTATTATTGGTGTAAACCGTTATAGCTATTCCAGTGAATACAAATAATAACATAACACTGTAAGCTCTGTTTCTATCACTTTTAAAGTGATAAAATAAACCTAGTAATCCCAACATAAGAGGTAAGAAATAATAAGTATTTCTAGATTTATTGTTTTTCAAAGAATCAGGCAAATTATCTTGAGGACCTAAGCGCATCTCATCTATAAATGAAATACCACTAATCCAATCTCCATTTATAAGATCCATATTACCTTGAAGATCATTCTGTCTGCCTGCAAAATTCCACATGAAATAACGCAAGTACATATAACTAACTTGATACTTTAAGAAGTACTCTACATTCTGAAAAAAAGTAGGCTTATCCCCCTTGTTTTTCATCAAGCTAGGTACTATGGATTTGTAATTTTGTATACTGCCAGGAGAGCGATTTCCCATCCTAGGAAAGAATCCCATATGCTTTTTATCTATAACGGGTTTAGCATCTTTTCCATCTTCTACTATTACGTATTTATTTGTTTTATAATCTCGTTGATAATAGACAAAGCCATCTTGATAAGGGGTCTCCTTATCTAATTTTATACCTCCTTCATAAGCCGTATACATAGGGCCGTACAAAATATTCAATTCTCCGTACTGATCTCTGTTGTAATAAGACAAAAGCTCTACAGCGTTGTTAGGTGGAGACTCATTTATAGGAGGTTCTGCATTAGACCTTATAGGTAACATCAACCACGATGAAAATCCCAATATCATAAATGTAAGAGAGATAAAAAATGTATTTAATTTAAACTTCTCTTTTCTCTCAGAATAGACTACTCCAAAGGCTAATATTGAAATTATAACTACTGCGGCTATTATCGTTCCAGAATTGAAAGGCATCCCTAGGGAATTTGTGAAAAATATCTCTGCCCAATGAAAAAATTTTAAGATGGAAGGAAATATAACTCTAAAGACAGTAGCTAATGCAAAAACCACTAATAGATTAGCTAAAATAAACTTTTTGATACTGTCGGTTATACCTTTATCTCTCTTAGATAAGAATACGAATACCACGGCTGGTATAGAAAGCATTACAAGCATATGGACACCTACAGAAAGACCTATGATATAGGATATTAATACTATCCACTTGTCAGATCTTTGGCTGTCATCCAAATACCATTTGAGCGATAGCCAAAAAATCATAGATATGAACATCATCCCCATGGCGTACACTCCAGACTCCACAGCAGAAAACCAAAAAGTGTCGGTAAAAGTGAAAGCTAGAGAACCAACTAGTCCAGAACCTATTATTTTGATTATATCACTATCGGATAGATCTTCTTTCCCTATAGCTATTTTAGTTAAAGAGGTGATCGTCCAAAAAAGAAAAAGAATTGTAAATGCACTGGATATAGCAGATAGGGAGTTGACCATCAAGGCTATTTTTGTTGGGTCTCCAAATGAAAATATAGAAAAAAATGCAGCTATAATCTGATACAACGATGAGCCTGGAGGATGCCCTATCTCTAATTTTGAACCAGTGGCTATATATTCTCCACAATCCCAAAAACTAACGGAGGGCTCCATGGTCAACAAATAAACCGATAGTGATATAAAAAATACAACACAACCCGATATGTTATTAATCAATTTATAATGGCTCATAAACCTTTTCATTAACTTTTCTCTAAAGCAAGCAAAGGTATATTTTTAGAATTAAAAATATGACAAAAACTACCTGTAAACGATAGGTGAGGATTAGTTGTGTGAGACTTAATATTAAATCCTACTGATAAAAAATACTTTACTTTGCATCTCAATCAATTTTCTTAGACAAATTAACTAATGCCAAACATTAATGCCATTATAAGTGGAACAGGACACTATCTGCCAGAAGTAGTTATAAAAAATAATTATTTTATCAATTCTTCTTTTCATATGAGTGATGGAACTCCAATAGAGACACCTGTAGATAAAACAGTAAAAAAACTAGAAGATATTACTGGGATAAAAGAGCGCAGATATATAAAGGATGATCAAGTAAATTCAGATATAGCTGCCATAGCTGGAAATAGAGCTTTGGAAGATGCTGGCATAAACCCCGAAGATTTAGAATACATAATAGTGGCACATAATTTCGGAGATATACAAAAAGAAGTTGGCTATTCTGATCTGATGCCTTCTGTATCTAGTAGAGTTAAGAATAAAATGGGGATCAAAAATCCTCTTTGTATCCCTTATGATATGATTTTTGGATGTCCAGGTTGGGTGCAAGGTGTTATAATGGCTAACCAATTTATAAAGGCCAAACAAGCTAAAAACATCTTAGTCATAGGCTCTGATACAATGTCTAGATTATTAGATCCACATGATAGAGATTCTATGATTTTTTCCGATGGAGCTGGAGCAGTAGTAATATCTGCCCAAGAGAGTAATACAGAGAGAGGAATCATAACACATAATGTAATCTGTAACCAGAGAGAAGAGCTAAACTACCTGTATGAAGGGGCGTCTTTCAATAAGGATTTCTCAAAACAAAAATTGATGATTCATATGATGGGAAGGAAGATTTATGAATACGCTTTAACTAATATCCCAATAGCCGTAAAAAGCATGTTAGACAGTGTAGATATGCACATAGATGATATCTCTAAAATGCTTATTCATCAGGCCAACGCTAAAATGGATAGCTCTATACTAAAGATATTGATGAATCTGTACGGCAAAACGACTATCCCAGAATATTTTATGCCTATGATAATAGAAAAGACAGGGAATTCATCGGTGGCTACTGTGCCAACTATGTTGGATATGATTTTAAAAGGATCGATGCCTAATCATGAGATAAAGGAAGGAGACAATATAATATTCACTTCTGTAGGAGCGGGCATGTTTATCAATTCTATACTTTACAAGATGTAAATATCTTGAATATTTTCAGCATTTATAACAGTTTAAGTTATGTTCTTAAAAAGAAGAAGAAGCTGTCTCAAAACCGAGACAGCTCTTTTTATTTACACACTTTACGTGATAGTATCTTAAAAAGGAAACTAAAATAGCTCTCTAATATCAAAAATTAAAAAACCGCCTCATTTCATTAATGAGACGGCTTCAAACTGTTAACTTAATTAATCTTCCTAACTACTAAGAAGGTGCAGTTGCATTAATAGTTAACTTATAATGCTTTTTAGTCGTTCCATCTTGAGCTACCACTCGGAATGTATAACTCTGAGGGGTTGAGTTACTAGCACCCCCTTTAAGATCTGTAGTGTTAGCTGCAGTGGCAGCATTAGATTTCTTCTTTCCAGTAATTGGATTAACATCAGCAGCAGTATTAGCAGTAGAGCCAGGAGTGTCATCAACCTCAATATAAGCCCCATCAGGCAGTATTAACGCATCTGCTTTGAAGTACTTTGTAGAATCAACTCCAGCAGTATCAAGCTCCCCACCTGCAGGATATGCAGTACTAGCTTTCCCTTTCCTAAGCTCAAACTCTATCGCATTAGCAGCGCTATCACCGTTCTTACTACTATTACCAGCAGCATAATGCGCAAACACCTTAGTCCCAGCTGCAGGCGCAGTAGCAGTCTGATTAAATGAAGCTTTAGCATTAGCACCAGTATCAGCAACTATAAACCCAAACCCCCTTTGTTTTATCTCACATTCGTCAGATTTATCATTAGAGAATTTAACAACCACAGTATATTTTTTTACTGAGGAAGTATCTCCAGCTTTAGAGAATACGAGTTCTTTTTTGAAAAATCCAGCTTCTAATTTCTCTTTAGTAAGCTCTGCTGTAGGTATTTCAAAAGGGATTTCTGCACTAGTTCCTGTAATAGTAGTCCTCCCTAAAGTAACGCCTTCAACAGCAGATTTAAAAGTAATAGTAGCCTTAGCTGTAGCATTAGTTTTTAAAGCTTCAAAGTTCGCATTAAAAGGGAGTTCTACATTAATAACACTATCTCCTACTATATTTGCAGCTGCGATTGTAAACTCAGTCGGATATCCGTTAGTAGGTGCACCTGGAGCAACATTTTTTCCTTTAGCTCTAGCGGGAGTTGTTGTAACAAATAACTTTTCGTAAAATTCAGAAACATCATCTCCATTTAAATTCTTACTCTTCTCAAACTTCACAGAACTAATCTTTAGTTCTAGGGCTTTCTCGGATGCCTCATCCGATTTAGAACAAGAGAAAACTACCAGACCAAGGGTTAGTAGTGATAAAAGGTTTTTAAACATTTTTTTTAGATTTAAAATTTAACAATTAATAAACTTCTCATTTACTATATGAGTAGACAGCAAAATTAATGCTAATTTTTTAAAGCTTTCTTTGAAGGGAAAAAATATTTGATGGATGTGAAGAAAATATTTCATGACAGAACTCACTACGCGGCAATGGAAGAACTTAATTTGGAAAAACACTGACCAACGGCTGTCCAAAATAATTTCTTATATATCTGAGTTCGATTAATACTTTACTTACGTTAAAACAATCAAAAGCCTTGAATTAACTAGGATTAAAGAGAATCATATTTGTGATAAATAGAATGTTTTTGTGCAAAAAGTATCAAGTTTCAACTAAATCACCTCATAAGCATAAAAGGACTTCAATAACCACACCAATAATATCTTAAACTCCAATAAATTCAAAGGATTCAACCGTCTTTATTAATTGGACTCAGGTTGATAGTGTCTTAAAAAGGAAACTAAAATGTAGCGCTAAATACCAAAAATTAAAAAACCGCCTCATTTCATTAATGAGACGGCTTCTAAACTTTAAACAAAGCAATTAATCTTCCTGGTTCTCCTAACTACTAATTAGGCGCAGTTGCATTAATTGTTAGCTTGTAGTATTTTTTAGATCCATCTTGAGCTACCACTCTGAATGTATAACTCTGAGCTGTAGTTGCAGTACTAGAATTCACTTTAAGCTGCTGACCATCAGTATTTGAGCTACTATTTCCAGTAATTGGATTAACATCAGCAGCAGTATTAGAAGTAGAGCCAGGAGTGTTATCAACCTCAATATAAGCCCCATCAGGTAGTTTTAAAGCGTCTGCTTTAAAATACTGACCAGAAGTAGCCCCATTAGTCGCTGCAAGCTCCCCAGCAGCATCGCTACTTTTCCCTTTCCTAAGCTCAAACTCAAATGGTTTAGTTTGTGATCCGTCTTTATCACCATTACTAGGAGTAACATAATGAGCTGCTATTATTTTTCCAGCTGTAGGTGCAGTGCCATGTTGATTAAACGAAGCCTTAGCATTAGCACCAGTATCAGCAACTATAAACCCAAACTCACCTTGTTTTATATCACATTTGTCAGATTTATCATTAGAGAATTTAACAACTACAGTATATTTTTTTACTGAGGAAGTATCTCCAGCTTTAGAGAATACGAGTTCTTTTTTGAAAAATCCAGCTTCTAATTTCTCTTTAGTAAGCTCTGCTGTAGGTATTTCAAAAGGGATTTCTGCGCTAGTTCCCGTAATAGTAGTATTCCCTAAAGTAACGCCTTCAACAGCAGATTTAAAAGTAATAGTAGCCTTAGCTGTAGCATTAGTTTTTAAAGCTTCAAAGTTCGCATTAAAAGGGAGTTCTACATTAATAACACTATCCCCTACTATATTTGTAGCTGTGATTGTAAACTCAGTCGGATATCCGTTAGTAGCTGCACCTGGAGCAACATTTTTTCCTTTAGCTCTAGCGGGAGTTGTTGTAACAAATAACTTTTCGTAAAATTCAGAAACATTATCTGCATTTAAATTCTTACTCTTCTCAAACTTCACAGAACTAATCTTTAGTTCTAGGGCTTTCTCGGATACCTCATCCGATTTAGAACAAGAGAAAACTACCAGACCAAGGGTTAGTAGGGATAAAAGGTTTTTAAACATTTTTTTTTAGATTTAAAATTTAACAATTAATAAACTTCTCATTTACTATATGAGTAGACGGCAAAATTAATGCTAATTTTTTAAAGCTTTCTTTGAAGGAAAAAAATATTTGATGGATGTGAAGAAAATATTTCATGACAGAACTCACTACGCGGCAATGGAAGAACTTAATTTGGAAAAACACTGACCAACGGCTGTCCAAAACAATTTCCTATATACCTGAGTTTGATTAATAATTACTTCTGGCAATTAAATTTCTACATCACAAGGACTAATGAAGATGATAGAACACCATTAAAAAATGAAGGTTTTTTTAGCTAAAATATTCGGAAAACTTTTTGTAGATAAAATGATTGACAAATTATTACTCGGAAAGAGATCTATCATAAAAACTATCAATGATAAGCTTAAAAATATCTGTCAAATATAAAAACGTATGTAATCCCTATTTTAACTCAGTTTATTAATCGAATTCAGATTAAGAAGTTTATCAATCGATCTCAGGTTCTTAGACAAAGTTTAAATCACAAACTCTTTGAAAAGACAAAATCATTAAATTGAATATTTTTTACTTAAGTTTGCTGGTTCACAATTTTTTTTATTTTATGGAGTATCTAGATTTTGAAAAACCTATTAAGGATTTGGATGAACAATTGAATAAATGCAAACTCTTAGAGGAAGAAAGCAAAGTAGATATGCGCGACTCCATTATCAAACTAGAAAAAAAATTAGACAAAGCCCTAAAGGACTTATATGCTAATACCACTCCTTGGCAAAAAGTTATGATCTCTAGGCATCCTTGTAGACCCTATACTCTGGACTATATAACTGCTATAACCGACGATTCTTTTATGGAAATCCATGGAGATAGAAATTTTAAAGATGATAAATCTATAGTTGGGGGATTGGGAAAAATAGATAATATTCCATTTATGTTTATAGGTCATCAAAAAGGCGTAAATACTAAAATGAGACAGTATAGAAATTTTGGTATGCCCAACCCTGAAGGATATAGAAAGGCTCTTCGTTTAATGAAACTAGCTGAGAAATTTGATATTCCAGTCGTCTCCTTTATAGATACGCCAGGTGCATTTCCTGGTATAGAAGCTGAAGAAAGAGGTCAAGCAGAAGCCATAGCTAGGAATATAAGTCAGATGTCTGTTTTAGAAGTTCCTATAATTTGTGTTATAATAGGTGAAGGCGCTTCTGGAGGAGCATTGGGAATAGGAGTGGGAGATAGAGTTCTAATGTTAGAAAACACTTGGTATTCGGTGATATCTCCAGAGAGTTGTTCCTCTATTTTGTGGAGGAGCTGGGACTATAAAGAAACTGCTGCTGAATCTTTAAAATTGACCGCTTCGGATATGAAAAAAAATAATTTGATAGACAATGTAATAAAAGAACCTTTGGGAGGCGCTCATAGAAACCGTAAAGAGATTTTCAAAACGGTAAAAAAAGAGATACTAAAACACTTCAAAGCTATAAGTAATTTATCCTCAGAAAAACGTATAGATCTCAGGGTTAAAAAATTCTCTTCTATGGGAGTTTTTAACGAAGGAAAAAAATAAACAAGTAACTACAACTACTAGCTTATAATTAAGCTAAGTTAGATTTAAGCAAAAATAGTCTGGGTCCTATTAGGACCAACGGAAATTATTTTAATAGGAACTTCTACGGCTTGTTCTATATAGGAAATATATATTTTGAGATTTTCTGGTAAATCACCAACCTCATTAATATTGGTAATATCACTGCCCCATCCTTCAAATTCTCTATATACTGGTTGTATATCCTCCTCCATATCTGATAATGAATACGGCAAGTAATTTATTTTTTCTCTCTTGTAATTATAATGTGTACAAACTTTTATGGTTTCAAAGCAACTCAAAACATCTACTTTCATCATAAACAATTCGGTAACACCATTTAATGCTACAGCGTATTTTAAAGCTGGCAAATCTAACCAGCCACACCTCCTAGCTCTGCCAGTGGTCGCCCCCACTTCTTTGCCAATCTCAGCCATCTTTTTACCATAATGATCATCTATTAATTCAGTAGGGAAAGGCCCGCTACCCACCCTTGTGGTGTAAGCCTTAAAAACGCCTAAGATGTTTTTTATCTTATTAGGAGCAATGCCTAATCCTGTGCAGGCTCCAGCAGCCATAGTATTAGATGATGTAACAAAAGGATATGTCCCAAAATCTATATCTAATAAAAACCCCTGAGCTCCCTCTGCTAGAATTTTTTTCCCCTTTTTTAACTCTTCATGGATAAATATCTCACTATCTATTAAAGTGAGTTGTTTTAACAATTCGATGTTTTCTAACCACTCCCCTTTTAACTTATCTAAATCAAAATCTAGTTCTACATCGAAAAAATCTATCATCCTCTTATGTTTTTCCATAAGAGAATTGAGCTTTTCTTCAAAATTTTCAGATTCTATGTCTCCAACCCTCAATCCATTTCTCCCAGTCTTATCCATATAAGTAGGACCTATTCCCTTTAAAGTGGATCCTATCTTATTTCTCCCTTTAGAAATCTCAGAGGCAGTATCTATCAACTTATGTGTAGGTAGTATCAAATGTGCTTTTCTAGATACGTATAGCCTACTGTATATATCTATATCATATAGTTTTAACTTATCTAACTCTGCATTGAGAATTATAGGATCTATAACGACTCCGTTTCCTATTATATTAATAGAGTTTTTGTGAAAGATTCCAGAAGGTATAGTGTGTAAAACGTGTTTTACATTATCGAACTGTAAGGTGTGACCCGCATTAGGACCTCCTTGAAATCTAGCTATAATATCGTATTTGGAAGTTAGTATATCTACTATTTTACCCTTACCCTCATCCCCCCACTGAAGACCTAAAAGTAAATCTACACTCATTTAAATATTAATTATTTAGTTGCTTTTCTTTTGCCGTAAAAATAAAGAGAATGACTTTGGATTTCTATATCCATTAAATCCTCTATAGTGTCTTTTATGGTTTGTATCCTCGGATCACAAAATTCTATTATCTCTCCAGTATCAGTACATATTATGTGATCGTGATTTTTATTGAAAAAAGATTTTTCGTATGTAGTTTGGTGCTTTTCAAATTGATGTTTCCTAACTAGGCTACACTCCAATAAGAGCTCCATAGTATTGTAAAGAGTAGCTCTACTTACCCTGTAATTCTTGTCTTTCATTAAACTGTACAGAGCATCTATATCTAGGTGCTCTTGGGAAGAATACATCGCCTCTAAAACGGCATATCTCTCTGGTGTTTTCCTATGTCCTTTTTTCTCTAAGAATCTTGTGAACACGTTTTTTACTATTTCTAAGTTCTCTTGTGTCATCACAATAAAACAATCGGATCTTAAGCTATGGGTTTAAACCGCTAAATTATAGTTTTTAATTTTATCCAAAAATATTTTTTGCTCATAATATTTATTGAACTAGCATGATTATTAAATCAATAACTTTGAGCCCGATAAATTATTTATTTTAAGGAATCGTTAATGATGTCAACAGATAAGTATGAAGCGGTAATAGGTTTAGAGATTCACGTTCAATTAAACACCAATACTAAAGCTTATTCCTCAGATAGAAATATATTTGGATCATTGCCAAATACCAATGTAAATCCCATATCCTTAGGTCATCCAGGCACTCTCCCTATCCCTAATAAAAAGGCAATAGAGTTTGCTGTAAGTTTAGGTCTAGCTTGTGGATCTAAGATTAGTAGATATAACGAGTACGCTAGAAAAAATTATTTCTATCCAGATCTTCCTAAAGGATATCAAATCACTCAAGATAGATTTCCTATATGTACTGGGGGGACAGTGAAGATAAAAAATTCCAATGGAGAAGATAAAGAGGTTCAGCTCACTAGGATCCACATGGAAGAAGACACAGGAAAAAGCATTCACGATATAGATCCTTTCAGTTCTTTGGTCGACTTAAACAGAGCAGGTGTGCCCTTGTTGGAAATTGTGACCGAACCAGATTTTCGTTCCAGCAAAGAAGCCTATATTTTTGTAGGAGAACTGCGTAGACTAGTTAGATATTTAGACATATCTAATGGGAATATGGAAGAGGGCAGTCTGCGTTGTGACACCAATGTTTCAATCAGATTAAAAGGAGATCCCATTTTAGGAACTAGAGTAGAGGTCAAAAACATGAACTCTATCAGTAATATAGAAAGAGCCATAAATTTTGAAATTGAAAGGCAAATAGGAATAGTAGATGGTGGAGGTAAAATTTCACAAGAGACCAGAACTTGGGATGCTGTAAATGGCAAATCTGTAGTAATTAGAACCAAAGAAGATGCACACGACTACAGATATTTTTACGAGCCAGATATACAACCTATAGTTATTGAAGAGGATTTTATAATAGGCATAAAAGAAAGTCTTCCACCCTTACCAAGTGAATTGATAGAAAAATATACAAGTGAGTTAGGGTTATCTCTATACGATGCTCAATTGCTTACAGACACCAAAGAGATAGCTATGTATTTTGAAGAACTTATAAAACACACATCTAATGTTAAAGCTTCAGCTAATATCTTGATGGGAGTTATAAAATCTCACCTAAATGAAAGGGCTATAAGTATAGATGATTTCCCTATTTCTCCAAAAAGAATAGCCGATTTAATTCATTTGATAGACACTGGAAAAGTGAGTAATTCGGCAGCTACTATAAAAATATTTCCAAAAATGTTGGAGAATTTGGACAAGTCACCTATGGACTTAGCTAAAAATATGAATCTAATACAAGACAGCAATGCAGATAATATCTCTCTCCTTGTAAAGGAAGTTTTAGACAAATACCCTAAAAAAATCGAGGAATACAAAGGTGGGAAAACAGGCCTATTAGGCATGTTTATGGGAGAAATAATGAAATTATCTAAAGGGAAAGCCGATCCTAAATTAACCCAAGAAATACTAAAGTCACATCTAGATAAGATGTAACTTTAGTAGAGTTCATTATTAATTAGGTCTAGTTATTCTAATAGTATTTACTCTTTCCCTTTTGTGCAGTTGCATATAAGTCTAGTTATTCTAATAGTATTTACTCTTCCCTTTTTATGCAGTGGCATGGAAGACATATTTACTACTAAAGCATTCTTTCTTACTATTTTGTTTTTAAGACAAAACTGATTTACCTCTTCAACAGCTTGGTCGGTACTTACATCTTTATCGTAAAAAAAAGCTCTGACTCCCCATAGTAGATTTAGCCTAGTGAGTAGATTCCTATTGGAAGTGAAGGCTATTATATGAGCATTGGGTCTATACGATGAAACCTTATAAGGAGTGTAACCAGAATACGTAAAAGCTATTACAGCTTCTGCTTTAATCCCCTTGGCCATAGAAGAGGCATTATAACATATGTAGTCTGTAACATATCCCTCGCTAGACTTGTCCTTTGGTTCTTGTGTAAAATTTCTAATACTTTCATCTTCTTCCACAGATTGTAAAACTTTTTTCATCTGTTCCACAACTTCTACTGGATGCTTCCCTACTGAAGTTTCAGCACTTAACATAACAGCATCACAACCGTCTAACACAGAATTAGCAACGTCGTTTATCTCTGCCCTAGTGGGAATTAAATTGTCTATCATAGACTCTAACATCTGAGTGGCTACTATGACAGGTTTGGCTTTTTTCTTCGCCTTAAGAACTATCTTTTTCTGTATCAAAGGAACAGATTCAGCTGGAATTTCAATACCTAAATCTCCACGAGCTACCATAATGGCATCTGTGACCTCCAATATAGAATCTATTTTTTCTATAGCCTCTGGCTTTTCTATCTTAGAAATTATAGGAATAGAAGAATTGTGCTTTTTTATTAATTCACTTAATTCTAATACATCTTTTTCATCTCTCACAAAAGAAAGAGCCAACCAATCAACTCCTAACTTCACAGATAAAATGACATCTTCTATATCCTTAGGAGTTAGAGCTGGTAGAGATACCTTTGTATTGGGAAGATTTACCCCTTTATTAGATTTCAACTCTCCCCCTTGTAAAACCTCTGCCTTTACTTCGCCCAACCCATCTGTAGATACTACATTAAAAATGAGTTTTCCATCATCTAATAATATCCTTTCGCCTACTTTCACATCCTTAGCAAAATTTTTATAAGTCATAAATACTTTTTCGCTATCTCCTATGCACTCTTGGTTTGTAAACAACAGCACATCCTTTTTTTTTATAAAAGTCCCTTCTTTAACAGTACCTATTCTCAATTTAGGACCTTGTAAATCCGATAAAATAGATATGTTTAAATTATTTTCTCTATTTATCTTTCTTATCTTCTCGACAAAATTCTCCATCTGCTCGTGTGAAGAATGAGAACAATTGATTCTAAATACATTTACTCCAGCACGAATCATCTTTAACATAATTTTTTCATCGTCGGAAGCAGGCCCTAAAGTGGACACTATCTTTGTCTTTTTTTGAAACATCATCTTTATTATAGTTTTAAAATTGTATTGTAGTTTCTTTGATCAATTAATTTTTACTAAACTTTTAAGCTCTGTACAGCATGAGATAATTTACTTTTGAGGTTATCTGTAGCCCCCACCAAGGGAAGTCTCATCTTATCTGTCTTAAAAATCCCCAATAATTTTAGTAGATGTTTTATCCCTGTGGGATTTCCCTCTTCAAATATTAAGTTTGAGATATTCATGAGTTTATACCATATCTCATTGGCTTTTTCATAATTGTTATTTAAAGAATTTTCCACCATTTGAGTAGTCTCTTGAGGATATGCATTTGCTATAACAGAAATACATCCTCTGGCTCCTACCGATATCATAGGGATAGTAAGTCCATCATCTCCTGATATTATTTTCATGCCTCTTGGAAATTCATTTATCACATTCATACAGTTGTTAATATGTCCTGAAGCATCTTTTATAGCTATGATATTTTTAAACTCTTTACCAAGCCTAACTGTTGTATCTGGATGTATATTAGAACCCGTTCTACTTGGAACATCATATAATACAATATCTATAGGACAATTTTCAGCTATTGACTTATAGTGTCTGTATATACCCTCCTGTGAAGGCTTATTGTAATGAGGAGATGAAGACAAAATAGCAGAGAATTGACTTAAATCATAAGTCTTTATTTTCTTTACTAGCACCTCAGTATTATTGCCAGCCATTCCAAGGACCATAGGCAATCGATTGTCATTCACCTTTTTTATGAAAGCTATGAGATCCTCTATTTCTTTAGAAGTTAAAGAAGGATACTCAGAAGTAGTTCCGCACACAACTAAATAGTCTACATTGTTAACTGTGTGTTCTATTAATTTCTCCAGAGAATCATAATCTATTTTCAAGTCATCTGAAAAAGGAGTAGTTAAAGCTACTCCTACCCCCTCAATATTGAAATTCTTCATGATAAATTTATAATCTTTAAATATTTTTTCACTTCGTGGGCTATTCCCTCTTCACCCATATCAAACATCATATCGTAGAGGTGTTTTTTATCCATTTGTATATTGCCTATTCTCAGCCTAGCATGAGAGAATTCAACTGCCATATCTGTGTATTTATTACCCTCTGAAAGATCTATCAACAAGTCGAAATCCGTCTTTATGAAATTTGTCAATTCCACATCTGTGGGAATACCAAAAAAACAACTAAAACTCTTTTTGGAACAAAAAATATGAGATTTGGAACTTTCAATATTACTAGCATTCTCTTGCACAAAAGAAAAAAATGTAGCCTGGGAATTTTTAAAATTTAAGACACCTAAAAAAGATTGGGCTTTTTTAAAATCAGTATCTCCCTCTTCAGCTATAATAGCTACTTTTTTAACTTCATTATAGATAAAACGACTAAATATATTAGATGGCCTGATTCCAAATTTCTTTCTAAGCCAAAATCTCTTTATAGTGTTTATCATCTAAAATATGATTTGTCAAGGCAGTTTACTTCTTTCAAAAGTTTTTGATAAAAGTAATTATATATCGGATATTAATGCGAAATATTTGAAATCCATTGGATTTATATTTTTTTCTATATCAGATAAAAAGACACAACTATCTTCATACAATTCGAAAAAATTAGAACATCTCTCTTGTAAACCATTATTTGGAAATAATTCTTCTTTTAAATTTTCTATTCTCTCTACTAAAGAGTGATTCACTTTTCGTTCTGCTCTATATAATCGTCTCTCTAGTTTTTTTAACCCTTTGAGCTGTTTAGCCTCCTGAGCTAATACGGCTTGATAAAAAGTTATATTCGTTTTTTTAGATTCTTCTTTGAGTGTACAAAATATGTCTCTTAATTTTGAAACCTGATCGGATAACACTTTAGACACATGATGATTATCAATATCTAAACTGGCATTTATTATCTCTCTAGAAGTTAAAAAAATATCTCTGTCACAGATATTTAGCTTTTTCATTTTATGGTATTGTTTTTTGGTAAACACCAAAACAGAGTTTCGCACTTTCAATATTGGAAAGGGAATTTCGAAATAATTGAAATTATTTTTCAATTGTAACCAATACGATATTTCAGTAGCCCCTCCCATATAACATAAATTTGGCAATATGACTTCCTGATAAAGAGGTCTCATTAAAACATTAGGGCTGAATCTTTCAGGATTAGATTCTAATTCTTTGATTATTTCTCCTTCTGAAAATTCTATATCAGTGTTTAATACTTTATATGAATCCCCTTCATATACTATCCTCTCCCTGATGTCATCTTTGAGATAAAACAGATTTATATCCCTAGGATTTACCACAACTCTGTATTTCTTTGGCATATCATCTATGGTTTGATTGACATTTTTATATGTCACTTGACCTAATAACTCTCTCTTAAAATAAGAGATCATTTGTTTTTTGAGTTGTTTTTGATCAGGATCTAATATTAACAGTCCATATTCCCCAAACAAATTATTTATCAAATATCTAGTAGCCTGAGACAGATTCTTATGAGTGAAATAAGCCTCTTTGAAAACATCAAAAACCTTTGTCGGAAGTGCAGTATTTAAGATCTCTTCTAATTGTTCTTTTAATTCCCAAGTGTCAAATCTTCCTACAGCCCCAGTTTGAGTGGTATTCCATTTAAATGTGCTGCCCCTAAAATTAAAGTGATTTATCTCTTCGAAATCATGGTCTTCTGTAGCCATCCAATAGACTGGAACAAAATTGTATTTGGGATATATCTCTTTTAAATGTTTAGCCAATAAGACTGCATCCATAATTTTGTATATGAAAAATACAGGTCCTGTAAACAAATTTATTTGATGCCCAGTAGTAATGGTGAAGGTATTTTCATCTTTTATAGAGTTTATATTTGCTTTTGTCAAAGAAGAAATCTCAGTATTTTTATACTGATGCGTGAATACCTCAGCGAGTAAAGCCCTATTAACAGGGTGATTTTTCCTATACTCTATTTGTCTTTTAACGTTTTTTACAGAGGGGTAGTTTTCATAAAGTCCAGATATATTTTTGTCCTGATTTACATAATCTAATATCAAGGGACTAATTCCTGGTATATCACTTACTTCTACAGAAAACATATCAGATTAAGAAATTTTGCTTCACTAACTTTAATATCTTCTATAAGGCCTCTTGTATTTGGAGTTTGTGCCAAAACTTCTATAGCTACTACTACTATCACCACTAGATTCTCCTCCTATTCTATCTATATTTAACAATTCTAAATATTTTTTATCTATCTCTTTTAAAAATATACTCGGACTAGGATTTGTAACTGTTCCCCATTGAATTCTACTTTGAGTATAAGACATATATACCTTCCTCTTACTTCTGGTAATAGCTACGTAAAACAAACGTCTCTCTTCTTCTATTTCCTCAGGCAAACTAGTAGACAATCTAGATGGAAATAAATTGTTCTCCATACCTACTATAAACACAGTATCAAATTCCAATCCCTTAGACATATGGATAGTCATCAAAGAGACTTTATTTTCAGAATTATTATCATTGTCGTAATCAGTTGCTAAATAGACCTCTTCTAAAAATTGAGATATAGAAGCCTCTCTATCCATAGAAGCTCTACTCGCACAAAATATTTTTATACTTCCTATAAGCTCTTTTACATTTTCATATCTATTACGACCCTCAATAGTCAAATCACCATGCAATTCTTTAGCTAACCCTGTAGTGTTTAGGATATAGTCTGTAATTTCAAAAGCGTTTTTATCCTTGCTCTCATCTCTAAATTCACTAATCATATTGTAGAAACCTCTCAATTTGTTTCTAGTTCCTGAATTGATATTAATATCTAATTCATCTATATTTTCTATAACTTCAAATATAGGTTTACCGTATTCTAAAGACACTTTTGTCAATTTCTCAAGAGTTGTATCTCCTATTCCTCTAGCTGGATAGTTTATACTCCTCTTTAGAGCTTCATCATCTTTTAAATTTGTAATAAGTCGCAGATAGGCTACGATATCTTTTATCTCTTTCCTCTGATAAAAAGATGTGCCTCCATAAATCTTGTAAGGAATATTTTTTTTTCTAAGACCATCTTCAATAGCTCTAGATTGGGAATTCGTCCTGTATAAAACGGCAAAATTTTTAAAATTATTTCTATCTTGAATATTGTCTATTATAGATCTAGCCACGAAATCTCCTTCTTCATTACTATTGAAGGCCTTAAAAACACCTAATTTTTCTCCAGAATTATTATCGCTCCATATATTTTTATCTAGTTGTTCTGTATTGTTTTTGATAATGCTGTTAGCAGCTCCAACTATGTTTTTTGTAGATCGATAGTTCTGTTCTAAATTGAAAACAGAGACATCTTTATAATCAGTTTTGAAGTTCAAAATATTCTGAATATTAGCACCCCTAAAGGAATAAATACTCTGAGCATCATCTCCAACAACGCATATGTTTTTATATTTCTCAGATAGTGTTTTTACTATTAAATACTGACAGTGATTGGTATCTTGATACTCATCTACCATAATGTATTTAAACCTATTTTGATATTTAATTAGAGTCTCCGAATCGGTGTGAAACAATTCGTTTGCCTTTAACAGTATATCATCAAAATCCATGGCAGAAGCATTGAAACAAGTATTGATATATTTTTGATATACCTCTCCCATCTTTACTCGCTTGCTGTATATATCTTGCTTTTGCAATTCTCTGTTATGGTAATACTCTTCAACAGTTATGAGATTATTTTTGAGAAGAGATATTCTATTTTGTACGAATTTCACTTTATAGATATCTTTATCTAACTGCATTTCATTTATGATATCTGTTATAACTTTTGATGAATCTATCTGATCGTAAATAGTGAAATTACTAGAATAACCTAATTTGTCTGATTCTATTCTCAATATCTTGGCCAATACAGAGTGAAAGGTTCCCATCAATAACTTATCAGCTTTATCTCCGACTATATTCCTTATTCGATGTTTCATTTCATTGGCAGCCTTATTAGTAAAAGTAAGAGACAAGATGTTTGTTGGGTCAACACCTTTGTTTATTAGATTAGCTACTCTGCAAGTTAATACTTTAGTTTTTCCAGAACCTGCTCCCGCTATAATCATCACTGGTCCTTCTGTTTTTTCTACGGCTAAACGTTGAGCCTCGTTTAGCTCGGATAATTGATCATTCATAAAATCTATGTTATTTTTTTTAGTGCGAAATCTCTTTCACAGCAATCTGAAACTCTTCTAGAAGATAGAAGTCTCTAAAACATTTCAAAGGTATCCAATAATAGATAAGTTAGTTGAATAATTTTTCATAAGCTAATCAATTCGATTACTTTTAATTACGTTTGAGCTTGATAATCAGTTAAAACAACTTTTAGTTAAAAGAATCTTATATTGAGAAAAAGCTAACTTCTTTTCAGAAAAAGCGAAGACCCCTTGTTGGATAAACAAGGGGGAATAATTTTGAATCAAAACACATAAAAGAAAATCTCCTTACACAAAATTTACTTTTATAAGGAGACCTCTCAGGAGATTCTTAGAGATAAAGACTTATTCATTTTTGTCGCTGAACTTGTTTGGTTTTACGATTTTTTTTTCGCAGTTGCAACTTTTTTTTTTATCAGGATTGAACATAAAGTTTATTCCTAGGAATAAAGTTGCAGACCTTGCTTGATTGATTAAAATAAGGTCTACTAAATCATGAGTAGCCATATTAATCTGTACAGGCCCCCAGCCTACGACAAATCCTGCTCCAAGTTCAAAGTCATTTTTATAAAATGATGGAGCTGCTATTAAATCTAACCACTTATAAAGCCTAAAATCATAAGCACCTTGTATTCTGTAATCAAATATTCTATTTACTTCATATAGAGTAGTAGATAAAGAAAACGTATGTCTATTATTCAGTATATAAGATGCTGAAATATTATAATCTATATCCAACATCTTAGGCATGATATCCTTCTTTTCAACACTAGATAAAAAATCATTAGTTATTTTATTTGGATCTTTTTCAAGAGAGCTCAAAATCTCTGTAAGACTTTTATCGTTAAATAAATCTTTATCTAAAACGTGTACTGAAGAATATTTTGTCCAAAATATTAATCCTATATTGTTTAGGGATGTACTAATATTTAGATTTTTATCTATGTCATAGCTAAGTCCAATATCCGCAGCGAAACCTGGAGAAGTCTTAGTAGGATCATATAAATGTGGTAGATACTTATCAAAATACAAGCCCGTATCTCCTCCACTTGTATCATATCCAGAAGTAGAAAGAGTAGCTATATCATTTTCTGCATAAAATTTAACTTGATAAGTATCTTTATCAGTAAGTACACCTACCCTATTGGTGCTAAGTTCAGTGTAATTTAATGCTTCTAAATATTTTATATTGGCTCCTATACGTAGTTTTTCATTTAACTTAAGCCCTGCCCCAAATGATATCTCTATCCTACTATACTCTTGTATGTATACTTCGTCGATGGTCATATATTTACCTATGAATAACCTGTTTCCATCTATTATTTCACTAATGTTATTTAAATCTATTTTTGAGGTGTGCTTGACACTTATAGAAGCAAATACAGAAAAGTCATCCTTTGACATAAAAAATTTCAAGGGCGCCACTGAAGCTCTATTTCTAACATAGATATTCTTGTTATACAAGCTGTTATAGACGTCATATATATTTACTACTCCATCGACAGAGTTATTACTTATATCATCTAGAGATATTGGAAGCCCAACTAAATTTTCAAATACTGAAAACCCTATTCCCCATGTATGTTTAGGCTGTAAAGAAGGATTTAAAAAACCCCTATCCATTGACAAGGGCATTTGTCGCAACACTCCATCCTGAGCAATCAAACTGGCATAATTAAGCATAAGTACACCTATTAATATGCTTTTTTTCATTTTCACTAAAATCTTAAAAAAATTATTGTAACTAATCTAAATTCCCTAAATATCTCTTAAAAAGTTTATCCTAGTAGATACCTTAAAGTGTATATTAACAGTCTGGTTAACAGAAATGAAGACACTACCAGGAATAGACGGCGTTATAGTTAATTTACCGTAGGGGCTAGATCCACTTAAAACTTTTGTGAATTTTTTGGCATCCAATTTATACATAAAACTCTTTTTTGTAGATCCTGAAACCCTACCAGAGCTATCCAAGTGAGCTGATGGTATAACTAAAGGGTCATCTTGGGTTGTTATTTCTAAGATTCCTTTCCCCACGAGGGCTAAAGCCACTTTTAATTCAAGGGGAGTATTGTTTTCTACATACATGCCTAGGTATATTTCACGTATATCCAAATCTGCAACTTCGCCAACCATACCTAAGTCCATTTTTTCGACCTTGGTAATACTTGGAAAACTACTAAGTGGTTGCTCTCTCCCAGTGGTAAAATCTATACCTAATGCATTAGGGGCGCTGCCTCCATTCTTATGCATAATTCTTTTTAAAGATAATTCTATTTCATCAAATCCTAAAGCTACATCTGGAGCAAAGACATATTCTTGCTCTTCTAGAAATTCATAGTCTAAACAAGAAGATACAGTAGATAAAACGAGCGTAATACCCAAAAGGGTAACTATTCTATACATATTTTTTTCTTTTAAGTTTTATGAATAACACATAAAAAAACCATTTTCAAACATAAATTCCCGTTCAGGAATCTTATATTTATTTAAATATCCGAAAGCATCGCGCGAAGATAACTCATTTCTAAACTAAAGTATGAGAAAAATATTTATTACGTTTGCGCATCGTCACTTTTTCGTTACAAAAACATCCTAATAAAAACACTTAAGCTTAATGATATATAACCTAGATGTCTAAAGTAAATGTTTACACAGATGGCGCAGCAAAGGGCAATCCTGGAGTAGGAGGATTTGGAATTATAATGGAATTAGAAGGCAGTAATCATTCAAAAGAGTTGTATGAGGGATACAGCATGACCACCAATAATCGAATGGAACTTTTAGCTGTAATAGTAGCCCTAGAGGAATTGAAGAAAGAAGGAACAGAAGTTGTGGTTTATACCGACTCTAAATACGTAGTTGATTCTGTTGTTAAGAAATGGGTTTTCAACTGGGAAAAAATAGAATTTAAAGGGCGAAAAAACAGCGATCTATGGAAACGCTTTCTGTTGGCCTATAGAAAACAAAAAGTGCAATTTAAATGGATAAAAGGCCATAATAATCATCCAAAAAATGAGAGATGCGATGAATTAGCTTCTTTGGCCACCAAAAAAAATGAACTAAAAACAGATACTTTTTATGAAGAAAAAAAATGACATTTGTTTAATACTTTTGAAATCATGCTAAATATAAAACGAATAAGAGAAGAAAAACTATTTATAATAGAAAAATTAAATAGAAGAAATAAAGATTTCACACCTCTAGTAGAGAAAGTATTGCATTTGGATGAAAAAAAGAGATCTCTGCAAAAAGAGTTAGATCAAATATTATCCGAATCAAAAAATATTTCTGAAGAAATACACAAGTGCTTTCAATCTGGGGATTCTCAAAAAGCAGAAGCCCTAAAAACAAAAAGCAAGACCCTAAAAGAAACATTAAAAGCTTCAAATACACTTTTTGATAAAGTAGATGAAGAGCTAACTCAAGTGTTATACGAAATTCCTAACATCACAAACGATTTAGTCAAAACAGGAAAGGATGAATCGGATAATGAAATAGTCTTTGAATATAAAAGAGATTACCAAGATAAGGAATACTCAAAACCTCATTGGGAAATAGCTGAAAATAGAGGTATTATAAGTTTTAAACTTGGAGCTAAAATAACAGGAACTGGCTTCCCAGTGTATGTAGGTGATGGAGCTAAACTGCAAAGGGCGCTTATAAATTATTTTTTAGATAAAAATATAAAAGCCCAATACCAAGAAATACAAGTACCTCATTTGATTAATGAGAGTTCTGGATATGGAACAGGGCAACTTCCAGATAAAGAAAATCAGATGTATCACTTGGCTATAGACAATCTATTTTTAATACCTACATCGGAAGTTCCAGTGACTAATATCTATAGAGATGTTCTTCTCAAAGAAGAACATCTTCCAATAAAACACACTTCTTACACCCCATGTTTTAGAAGAGAATCTGGTTCTTATGGACGAGATGTAAAAGGCTTAAATAGGTTACACCAATTTGACAAAGTAGAGATTGTTAGAATAGAAAATCCTAAGGATTCTTATAGAGCTTTAGATGAGATGGTAGAACATGTAAAGAGCATTCTAAAAGAATTAAATTTACCTTTTAGGATTTTAAGATTATGCACTGGTGACACTGGCTTTACTTCTTCTATTACATATGATTTTGAAGTTTTTTCAGTAGTGCAAAAAAAATGGCTAGAAGTGAGTTCAGTTTCTAATTTCGAAACCTTCCAAGCCAACCGTTTGAAATTGCGTTTTAAAGATAAAAAAGGCGATATAAAGCTGTGCCATACTCTAAATGGCAGTTCTTTGGCTCTGCCTCGTATAGTTGCATCTCTCTTGGAATACTATCAAGCTCCAGATGGAATTAAAATTCCAGAGGTATTAATTCCATATATGGGAGTAGAAAAAATATAATTATGCATAATGTCACAAAAAATAAATACGAACGAAGTGTATTAGTAGGAGTCATAACACCCGAACAAAACGAAAGCAAAACTCAGGAATACATAGATGAACTGTCTTTTTTGACAAAGACCTCTGGAAGCGAAGTTGTAAAGGTTTTCATTCAGAAAGTGAATTTTATCAAACAGAAAACTTTTATAGGTTCGGGAAAAATTGCCGAAATAAAAGAATTTATAGTAGAAAATGATGTCAGCACAGTTATTTTTGATGACGAATTAACTCCTACACAACTCAGAAATATAGAACGTTTTTTAGAGTGTAAAGTCTTAGATAGAACCAATCTCATATTAGATATTTTCGCTCAAAGGGCAACTACTTCATACGCTTGTACTCAAGTAGAATTAGCACAATATCAATATCTATTACCCAGATTAACTAGGATGTGGACCCATCTAGAGAGACAAAAAGGTGGAATAGGCATGCGCGGTCCAGGAGAAACGCAAATAGAGACAGACAGACGTATCATAATACAGAAAATTTCTCTTTTGAAAGAAAAGCTCTCTGCCATAGATAAGCAGATGGCCACACAGCGAAAAAATAGAGGTAAACTAGTCAGAGTAGCTCTAGTGGGATACACCAATGTGGGTAAATCGACCATGATGAACACACTAGCAAAAACCCAAGTATTAGCAGAGAATAAGCTATTCTCCACCTTAGATACCACAGTGAGAAAAATAGTGGTTGACAATATCCCCTTTTTAATGACTGACACAGTAGGATTCATAAGAAAATTGCCTACTCAGCTAGTAGAGTCCTTTAAGTCTACTCTAGACGAAGTTAGAGAAGCAGATTTGTTGATACATATAGTAGATGTTTCTCATCCATCTTTTGAAGATCAAATTGTATCGGTAAATAAAATCCTGACAGAGATAGGAGCTCAGGATAAGGAACAATTATTAGTTTTTAACAAAATAGACAAAGTTTTAAACTTAGAAAACAAAGACGATAGAGATTTAGAACTGCAAGCCAATGCTGGATCTATAAAAGATCTACGAGAAAAATACGCCCCTAACAGAGATCAAGAATGTATATTTATCTCGGTAAGAGACAAGATAAATATAGATTCCTTCAAAAAAAAGATTTACGACAGAATAAAAGAAATACACGTAACTAGATTTCCTTATAACGACTTTTTGTATCTAAACTACGACGATCAAGGCAATATCACTGAATAACAAAATATTCAAAAAAAAAAAAACAATAAAAAAATATATTCTACCCATTTGTAATGCTCATGCAACAAGACGTAATTCTTTCACTTGAAAAAGCATCTATATTCCAAGGAGGGAATATGATTTTATCCGATTTGAATGTGGAGATAAAAAGGGGAGATTTTTTTTATCTAACTGGCAAAACTGGCAGCGGCAAGAGCAGTTTCATTAAAACTGTATACTGTGATTTACCATTAGTAGAAGGAAAAGGTCGTGTTATAGATTATGATTTAAGAAATATTAAACCCAAGGAAATACCTTTTTTAAGGAGAAAATTAGGAATAATATTCCAAGATTTTCAACTTCTAACAGATAGAACTGTAGATGAAAATATGTCTTTTGTACTCAGGGCAACAGGTTGGAAAAACAGTAAAATGATAAAGAGTAGAATCGAAGAAACTCTATGGAAAGTCGGAATGGAAACAAAGGGTTTTAAAATGCCTTTTGAATTATCGGGCGGAGAACAACAAAGAGTTTCTATTGCGAGAGCTCTGTTGAATGAACCTGAATTTATCCTAGCTGATGAACCTACTGGAAATTTAGACTCAGAAACCTCTGAAGGGATATTCTTTTTACTCAAAGAAATAAATATGGAAGGAAAAACAGTTTTAGTGTCAACTCACGATTTTTTGTTGATAGAAAAATTCCCTTCTAGTATTTTAGAATGTGTTGGAGGAAAGATCAAATTGATCAATTAAATAAAGACCTCTAATTATCAAGTCTGTCTCAACGCCTTTAAGTGCATTAGAAGAGTTATAACAACATATATTATATTGGGAAGCCATACTGCTAATAACACTGGGAAATCTGATTTTATTGCTAAAGTGGAAGATATCTGCATCAAGAAGATGTATAAAAAAGCGATAAACAACCCAATGGATAAATTAATCCCAGTGCCTCCTCTCTTCTTCCTATATGAAAAGGAAACTCCCATTAGAATTAATAGATACGTAGCAAAGGGAATACTATTTCTCTTGTAGTACTCTACTAAATATATTTCCATAGATTCTGAACCTCTACTTTGCTCATCATCTAAAAAATTTTTCAACTTTTTAGAATTCATAGTTTCGGCTATATAATCCTGAAACACTAATTTATTTAAATCAAATTGCAGTACAGTATCTAAAGTCTCTCCAGAATTTATAATGTCTTGTTCATGGGTTAAAATTCTCTCTTTATAATTACTCAATTCGTATTTTTCACTATCCTCATTCCAGGATATATAGTCTGACTCTAAACTATATTTCAGAACTTCATTATCGAATATATTATAAGAAAAACCATGTCCTATCGCATTTTTAGACTCATAAAAATTAACATAAACAAAATGACCTGGTTTTACTTGTCTATATATATCATAACTATTTTGAGAATATGTCTTGTATATGTACTGAGCTTCGAATTGTTTTCTTGTTTTGTTAGATTCTGGAATAACCCAATGCGATAAAAGTAAAGATATAGATGTTATTATTGTGGCCGATATAACATACGGTCTAAGGAATCTATTATAAGATATCCCGCTAGACATAATAGCTATAATCTCAGTGTTATTAGCCATTTTGGAGGTCACCAAAATAACGGAGATGAATATAAATACAGGACTAAATAAATTTCCATAAAATATGATAAAATGAAAAAAATATAGATCCCACAATTCTCCTATAGAAAAATTTAGATCTAAAAGTCTATCTAACTTTTCTGTTATATCTATTGTGACAAATATTGCCAACAACAAAAGGGTCATAAAAACAAAAGTCCCTAAAAACTTTTTTATTATGTACTTGTCTAGAATATTCATTAATAGAGATGTTTTGGCTATGGTTCATCCCTTTTTTTATTCGAGATATTTGCTAACCTAAGAGATTACCTATGTTCGAAGTAAATAATTTTACAGAGATAGCCAATAATATTATACCAAATACTTTTCTAATTACATTGATCCCTGCCGAGCCCAGCACTCTCTCTATTTTCTCTGAGGTCTTTAAAACTATATAAACAAAAATTATATTTATTATCAACCCCAATATTATATTCTCCACATAGTATTCGGATCTCAAAGACAACAAAGATGTCATAGATCCTGGTCCAGCAATAAGTGGAAATGCTATTGGCACTATAGAAACCGTATCAGGACTGTTCTCTTCTCTATAAATTTGTATTCCCAATATCATCTCTAACGCCATGAAAAATATAACCAAGGAACCAGCCACTGCAAAAGAACTCGTATTTATACCTATTAGACCTAATAGCGATTCTCCAAGGAATAGGAATACTACCATGATAACACCAGCTATTAAAGAAGCTCTACCAGAGTGTATTCTCCCAGCCTTCTTCCTCAAGTCTATAATAATGGGGACATTGCCTATAATATCTATTACAGCGAATAATACCATCATACAGGTAACGACTTGTTTGAGATCAAAATTCATACTACTGAGTACTTAAATAATTTGCGCAAAATTACTCAAATTATTTTTTATTCGATGTTCATTTAATTGAGTCTCAATCTAAAATCCAATTCATTTTTTAGGAAAAAGTTATAATGGCAACCTAAAAATGGCTTATTTTATTTTGATTAATTTCGCTCGATATTTCACGTAATGAAAAAGAAGTTCATCCACTCTGTAATCACAACTATAGTTTTAGTGTATATAATCATACTATCGGGATCTATAGTAAGGGTAACAGGCTCTGGTATGGGATGTCCCGACTGGCCTAAATGCTTTGGATACTACATACCCCCCACTAGCATTGAACAAATAACATGGAGAGAAAACACCTCCTTTAAGAAAGGCAATGTGATAATAAAAGATAAAAAACTATACGTCTCTAATAGAGATTTCATATCTAAAGAAAATTATTCCCATGAGAATTGGTCGGTCTACACAAAACACAATTATACTAAATTCAACGCAAAACACACCTGGATAGAATATATAAATCGATTATTTGGAATGTTAGCAGGCATCTCGACGCTCATCATGTTTGTGTTGTCTTTTTTTCAGAAAAAGAAAATTATGATATTTCTATGTCTTTTATCAGTGATATTATTGGGATTTCAAGCTTGGCTGGGAGCCGTCGTAGTATATTCTGTCTTGGCACCTATCAAAATTAGCATACATATGATTGCAGCTCTGGTAATCTTGTCGCTATACTTGTATATACTGCATCTATCAGTAGACAAAAAAACAATCATAAAATACGATAGAGGGTTTCACATGGGAATAATAGTAATTACAATACTGCTTATAATGCAAATCATCTTTGGAATACAATTGAGAGAATTCGTCGATAAGCAAATGAAACTATATGAGTATTCTAATCGGGAGATGTGGCTTTTAAATCCGAATATATGGTTTTATATACATCGTTCGTTTTCTTTGATATTTATTCCTATTCTAGTTTGGATATATATAAAAAACAGAACCTTACAAAACAAAAATATACAGATAGTTTCGGGCTTGATAATATTAGAAATTATAACTGGAATAATTACATATATGTTTGATTTTCCCATACTATCTCAACCTCTACATCTGTTGCTTGCAACTGTGATATTCGGTTATTTATTTTATGAACTTCTCAACTATAACAGGGTGAAAAATAATGAAAATGCAATTGTATAAATATCAAGCTACAGGAAATGATTTTATAATCATAGATGATAGAAATGATGAATTTATCAGAGATAAAGTAAATATCCTCTGTGATAGACGATTTGGAATAGGAGCAGATGGACTTATACTATTAAAAAAATCGTACAGTTATGATTTTAAAATGATCTATTACAACTCTGATGGTAAAGAATCTAGTATGTGCGGAAATGGAGGGAGTTGTATAGTTGCCTTTGCAAAAAAGATAGGACTGATAAATAACACTTCAACCTTTGAGGCTATAGATGGAGTTCATTCTTCGGAGATATTAGGAGAGCAAGTCAAATTAAAAATGTGTGATGTTTATGAGATAATATCCCATGAAGATCACTTTTTTTTAGATACTGGATCACCTCATTACATAAAGAGAGTGGATGATGTAAAAGTCATCGATGTAGTAAAAAAAGGGGCAGAGATACGCTACGGTAAACAGTACTCTAAACACGGAGTAAATGTGAATTTCTTAGAATTAAAAAACAGTGGAGAATTATTTATCAGAACTTATGAAAGAGGTGTGGAAAATGAGACATTAGGTTGTGGCACTGGGGCGGTAGCAGCTGCCATTGTGTCTAGAAAAATGAATTGGATAAAAGCTCAAGAAATACTAGTCAATACCTTAGGAGGAAGTCTGAGAGTTTCGTTTGAAAATGAAAGAGATACTTTTAAAAATATCTATTTAACGGCCAAGCCAACTTTTATATTTGAAACAAGTATAGATTAAAATGATACTAAAGGGTAAAAATGTAAATCTAAGGGCCTTAGAACCAAGTGATATCGATGTTCTATACCAATGGGAAAACGATACTGATATATGGGGAATAAGTCAAACTAGCACCCCTTTTTCGAGGAAGATACTAAAGGATTATTTAGACAATGTGCATTTAGATATTTTCACTACCAAACAAGTCCGGTTGATGATAGAAAACAACATTAGTGGCATTCCCTTGGGAACTATAGAAATGTTCGATTTTGATCCCCAAAATCAGAGGGCGGGTATTGGGATTTTAGTATATGAAAAAGAAAATAGAAATAGAGGAATAGGAAGAGAGTCTTTAAATCTATTCATAAAATACGCTTTTGATATACTTTATCTAAACCAGATATTTTGCAATATTTTAACTGAAAATAAAGAGAGTGTAGCTCTATTTGAAAATTTAGGATTCCAAAAAATAGGGATTAAAAAAAAATGGATCCGTCTAAAAGACGGTTTTAAAGATGAATATATGTTTCAACTTATAAATACAAAATGAAAAAACACACTTGTATATCTGCTGTAATTGTTTTTAATGTAATCGTATATTTTTGTTTCACATTTGCCTTTGGAGGAAATATAACAAAAGATGCTGTTGTTCTAATACCCAATAATTCAACATTTCCAGAAGTAGTAAATACAATAAGCCCGTATCTCAAAAATGAGATGTCATTTAAGTTAGCATCCTACGCTAAGGATTATCATAACAATGTCAAATCTGGAAGATTTTCTTTAAAAAAAGGATTATCAAACCTAGAAACTATTGAAATACTCTCAAAAGGGAAACAGACTCCTGTTAGAATAATTTTTAATAATGTGGAGACGATTAAAGACTTATCTATTGTTCTATCTAAAAGTGTAGAGGAAAGCGCAGAAAATATTTTTAAGGCCTTTTACGATGAGGAATTTTTAAAAAAATACAATTTAACTAAGGAGACTGTCATTAGCATACCTATCCCCAATACTTATGAAGTTTTTTGGAATGTCTCTGCCGATAGGTTAGTTAAAAGACTATATAGAGAAAATAAGATTTTTTGGAATGAAAGTAGATTGAAAAAAGCAAAAGATATTAACCTAACTCCATTACAAGTATCTACATTGGCTTCTATAGTTCAAAAGGAGACTTCCAATAATGATGAAAAACGTATTGTAGCAGGAGTTTTTCTAAACAGATTAAAAAAAGGTTTAAGATTAGAGTCTTGTCCTACAGTAATTTTTGCTGTGAAGCAAAAAGATGGAAAAGACATAAGAAGAGTCCTTTATAAACATTTGAAAATAGATTCTCCTTTTAATACTTACGAAAACAAAGGTCTTCCTCCATCTCCTATTTGCATTACAGAAATCAGTTCTATCGACGCTGTGCTAAATGCCGAAAAACACGACTATATATATATGTGTGTGGATCCCAATAGATTGGGATATCACGCATTTGCTAAAAGCCTCAGAGAACACAACAAGAATAAAAGTCGATTTATAAGGTGGCGAAAAGGGCAATAATATTTTTGGATATAAAAAAATGATTTTATAAGTATTTATAACTATTTTAGTAAACTTAAAGTTAGCCTATTTTAATAGTATTGAAATTATAAAGATGTTTGATCTAAAGAAAGTATTATTACTCACATTATCTATTCTTTTTACGTTATCATGTGATAAGAACAATGTTTTTCCTGAAAATGAAAATTCCGAAAGTACAATTCCTAAAGAAATAATAAGTCTAAAATTAGGGGCATCTCAAAATCTTGAAATAGGAGGTGTTGATATAAATGCCAAAGTTATTGAATCTAATGGACAAAAAATCTATGTTTTGTTATTGCCTCATGGTGTAGGTGCTGAAATTAAAGAGTTTAAACCTTCGATTGAGATATCCGAAGGCACTACTATAAATCCTGAGAGTGGTTCAGCTCAAGAGCTTGGAAAAATCATTGTTACTGAAAATGTTTTTGACTTATCCCAATCAGGTATAGAATATACTGTTACAGCCGATGGAGATAACTCGGTTAAAAAATACAGAGTTATAGCACTTAGAGCACCCAACGGTGTTGATTCTGCTAAAACTGTGATTAAAGCTGATGATAGTAAGCTCTTATCTAATTCTGATATTACTACTCCAAATGTTGATAATTTAAATCAAACAATAACATTTGGTTCTTTAGAGAGTCCAAATCTAAAAAATGATGTTAATAAAGATGGTATTGAATTAGATATAGATGTAAATTTTAGTAGTCGAGTAATTCCAGATGACGGCAAAGATAATTATAAAAGCAGCCCTATCCCAGCTGTTCCAACTACAGTTTCTTTCAAAAAGAAAGAAGATGATGAAAATACTTATGAAGCTATTATTCCAATAACTTATACAATAGAAGAAAGCGAGTTTGTAAAAAATTACAAAATTATTATATACAAAAAGTCTATTTCTAAAGTTAAAGAGGAACTTAATGATTCTATCTCTGCTGCTAAAACTATTGCTGATAATGCTTCTACTACTACCACTGCAGCCTCTGATATTGTTAAAACTTTAACTGATAAGTCTACTGCTGAAGCTGCTGTTAATCAGGCTACTCAAGCTGTTACTACTGCTACTGAGGCTATTGAGGCTGCCTCTACAGCTACCAGTGCCGCTACTACTCCTGAAGCTTTAGCTGAGGCTAAGACTAGAGCTGAAGAAGCTGCCGCTGCAGCTAATACTGCTAAGACTAACGCTGATACTGCTAAGAGTACTGCTGATGCTGCTGCTAGACAAGCTCAAGCTGATGCTTTAACTGCTGCTGTTCAAAAGGCTACTACTGAAGCTGAAAAAGCTAAAATTGCTGCTACAGCTGCCCAAACTGCCCAAACTGCTGCTGCTCAGGCTGCTAAAGATGCTGCCACTACTGCGTCTACTCAAGCTCAAGCTGCTGCTGATGCTGTTAATAGTTTAATTTCTAATTCAGAAACTCAGGCTGTTAAAACTGCTGCTACTCAAGCTCAGGCTGAGGCTACTAAAGCTGCTGATAAGGCCAAAACTGCTTCTGATAAAGCTGCAGAAGCCCAGACTGCTTACAACAAGGCTTTAGCTGCTCAGCAAGTTGCTGAACAAGCTCAGAATACAGCTGAGACTGCTACCACTGTTACTGCTGCCACTCAAGCTACTGTTACTGCTGCTGAAGAAGCTAAAAAAGCTGAAGAAGCTAAGAAAGAGGCTGAAACCGCTAAGGATACTGCTGAAACTGCTAGAGATGCTGCCATTACTGCTGCCAAACAAGCTCAAACTACTGCTATTCAGGCTCTTGCTGCTAAGGCCACCGCTGAAGCTCAAAAAGCTAATACTGCTTCAGATGCTGCTGAAACTGCTAAGAATACAGCTGCACAAGCTCAGACTGATTCTGAAAAAGCTAAGAATGATGCTGATACTGCTTTTAATTCCGTTAATAGTTTACTTTCTAAAACTGGAACTGTTAAGACTGCTGTTGAACAAGCCCAACAAGCTGCTCAAACTGCTGCTACTCAAGCTGGCATTGCTTCTACTCAGGCTCAAGCTGCTAAGACTGCTGCTGATAAGGCTAACCAAGCTAAAGATGCTGCTGAAACTACTAAGAATGCAGCTGAAGCTTCTAATACTAATGTTGCTGCCGCTAAAAATGCTGCTGAATCTGCTGATTCTGAAGCTCAAAAAGCTGAAAATGCTAAGAAAAAGGCTGAGACTGCTAAGGATACTGCTGAAACTGCTAGAGATGCTACCATTGCAGCTGCTAAAAAAGCTCAAATTGAGGCTGCTAAAGCTCTTGCTACCAAGGCTTCTGAAGAAGCTCAAAAAGCTAAAATTGCTGCTACAAATGCTCAAACTAAGGCTGGATTAGCCCAGCAAGCTGCTGCCGCAGCTTCTACTAAGGCTAATACTGCTAGGGACACTGTTGATGCTCTAATTACCGCTATAACCGATACTTCTTCAGATGCTACCGCTAAGGTTACTGCCACTCAAACTGCTGCTACTGATCTTGTTACTAAAGCTGAAGCCACTAAATCTGCTACTATTGAAGCTGCTACGAAGGCTGGAGAAGCTCGGCAAGCTGTTCAAACTACTGTTACTGAGGCTGAGAAACTTAAAACTGCCGCTGAGGCTTTGGTTGCTGCTTTAACTAGCCATGCTGCTAATGATGCTCTCCAAAAAGCTAATGAAGCTAAGACTGCTGCTAATTCTGCCTTGGAAAAGGCTAAAGCTGCTAAACAATCTGCTGAGAATGCTCTTCAAAAAGCTAATGAAACTAAGCAAACAGCCGAGGAGGCTAAAACTGCTGCTGATACTGCTGCTGCAAAAGTTGGAGCTTCTGATTCTGAAGCTGCTGAAAAAGCTAATTTAGCTAAGACTGCTGCTGAACAAGCTGCTACTAACTCCAGGACTGCTAAGAATGCTGCTACTGAGGCTTTAAATAAAGCTACTGAAGCTAAGAATGCTGTTTATGCTGCTAAGACAGCCATTGAAGCTATTACGATTCCATAACATGGATAGATTCAAAATATTTTAATTTTCAAAAAAGGGGTGTTTTTATGCCCCTTTTTTAATGCTATTAAATCAGGTTTGTCTGAAAAACTGAATTCAATTAATATTTTTTTCTCCACGCTTATCTAAATATAAACTATCTTAAATAATAATGTTGAATTATAAAAAAGATATTTAAAATTAGGTTCAAGACAACTTAACCCGCATTATTCATAGTCATACTAAAATAGATTAGACGTGATATTTTTTCCTTAACTTTTTTACTAATCGAAGAGAACTCATCTTCTTTGTCGTTTTTTTGCACCTTTTTTTAGGATGACAATGCTCTTTTTTAGTGTTTTTACATGGTTTTTTAACGACAAGGCGTAACTATCCCAAGGTTGTTCATTTCACAAATAAACAACCGTTACTGGGTAATAATTTCCCGAAATAAACCCTTGTAAACAAAAGATTTAGATAGCTGATAATAGATTCGCCTTTTGGTAATTTTAATCGTTGCTCCTACCTTGAGAAAGATAGGTTCTAATCGAAACTGATTAACCATTTTTTTGCTACTTCAAATCTTGTTTTCTTTATCTTCTGTTTCAGTAATAAAAACATTTCATAGGCAAGACTACTCATCATAAGTCGAAAAAAATTAGCAAGAAAACTATGATTTGACAAACGATCAGAAAAACACATATTTTTAACTTCTTTTATTCTATTTTCACTTGAATCACCTCTTTTCACATAAAAGTCAAAGTAAATTTCTCTAGCATCCTTTTGGGGAAGATTACTAGAAAAATGCCTTATGTTCATCCCTAATCCTGTACTCTCAACTTTAGAATAGCACTGTTGAGGCTTGTGCCAACTCTTGGCTTTGTACGTAAAACTCATAAAATGTTGGTGCTTCTCTCCCTGATCTAAATACATTTTTTTTACAGCATTTTTTGACCAAGATACCTTTCTTTTTAAAACTTCATTGCTCGCTATGCCTGTCACATATAGTAAATCAAAATCATCTACTAATTGGTAAAAAGGAGCGCAACTAAAGCCGCTATCACTTCTAATAATTATTTCCATCTCTGGGTGACTCTCACGTATTTTGATAATTATTCGCTTTAAAATACTCACATACCATTTATTAGAATGACTATTTCCTGGGCGGAGTACAGGAAGGATAATCTGTCCTGTTTTTCCATCATGAAAAAATAGTTCATTGTACATGAATTGACTATAATAACCGTTAAACATTGACAATTGTTGACTGCCATGAGTTGGATCATCAGTTGAATCTACGTCAATAACTATTCTCTTACGATCAGATAAACTTGAAACATATTTGTATAACCCACGCCATCACAAAAACTTAAAGACAGCCCTGTTTATCCCAAGCTATTCTCAAATCTTGATATAGTGGGTTGAGAGGCCAAATTACCTTGAAGAACATCTTTGAATAAAGGATCATTCTGTAAATGATTAACATCATTGGCGTCTTGATAGCCTAACATGATCATATAAACCCTTTGCTTTAACTGATACCTTCTGCTATAAGTAATAAATCTAGAGTCTCGAGTATCAAGTAAAAACTTACTGTAATAATGAATCAATCTATGATCTGGTTCTAGTTTTTCAAGCATGATTAAAGATCCATCAGAACTAATTTCTGATGATGAAAAAGTTAATTCAACAGAAGTCTTCCCTCTATAAAATAATGTGTTTTTATTCCTCATTTTTGGGCCTTATATAAAGTCGTTGTTTTTTAGTTAACCCTACTAAAATTAACACTTTATACCCAATATTGAAATATAACCATGAATAATCCAGGTTAAGGGGATTTTTTCTTAGCCATTTTACACAGATAAAAATACAAATTTTCATTGCGATAATTAAACCTCCATTCACACTCTTTTAGATGATAATAAAACTTGTGTTTATGAACACATGGATAATCAAACTTTACACAGTACCCAAAAATTCTCAATTCCATTAATGTGATTTACTCCCTTTGTAAATTCATTTTCACTATGTTTTACTCTATAATACCTCTTGTAACCATAATTTACCAAGCCCTCATAAGACTTAAATCCATCGGTATAAATTGTACTTTCTTTACTTGCTCTACTCTCTATAATAGGCATTATTACTAATGATAAACAGTTTTTTACAATTTATGTATAAACTTTCCCTTCTCTCTTTAACATACCAAATAATGGAACTTTTCATCCTGATCCTCATCCCCCTTTTCCTCTAACTCGTTTAGAACCAAAACAACTCTCATCTAATTCTATTTCTCCTTGACTAAAAGAGATTTTCTTCCTCGCGTTTTTCAGCAATTGACAAGCCTAACCTGGATTATTCATAGTCATATGACTTTTTAAGGTTAAATCTATCGTTTTTTATCCAGTATTTCCAAGTAATTATCAATCTAACTCAGGTTATAAACAATGTGTTTTTATTCCTCATTTTTGGGGAATATCTAAAGTGGTCTAGATTTGGTTAAAACCCTTTAAAATTAACACCTCATATCAAATATTGAAATATAACCATGAATAATCTGGGCTAATTTGTCAAAAGTTTTGTTGATAATATAACGACCTACATTAGTCAATTTACTAACTTTTTTCGCTTGCCATATCTAGGTGAAATAACCGTAAAATAGACATGACTTTACCCCAGAAATTCTCAAACGAATTATATACTCATTTTCATAGATAAGATAAGGGTTTACGCGCACATAAATTTACCTTAAGTTGTCTTGAACCTAAAATAATAGTGGCATACTTTTGAAAAATAATAGTTTAAATAAACCATAGAGCACTACAGCCTATGTATATACATAAAAGTTTTAAGTTCAACTTCATTTATGATAAATATCTTTCCTATATCTTCTTGATTTTTACTAAAGTGATCTTTTAAATTTTTTCCTGAATTATCCCATGTTTTTTCATGGATTGTAGCCTTTTTAGTAACCCCTTCCATTTCAAATATTTCTGTTTCTAAATACTCTATTCTCTTTTCTAGGTTTTTTTCTGTTTTTACTGTAAAGTTTTTATTGAAAATAATAATAGAATCGTTTTTAAATATTTTTAGATTAAAAGTTCTTTTAATCCCTCTTAAATTTCGGTTCTCCTTTCCTTTATATCCATCATAAAAATCCCAATTTGGATCACCATGTTTATTATAATTGTCATTGTTTTCATCGAAAAATACACCCCATAAAGAATGATCAATATCATCATTTACTTCAAGGAATTCACCTTCTATTGTACTGTCTGTATTATCTATAAAATTATTGCCATTATCTATAGATGAATAATTATTATGAGGTAAGAATATTATATGTAATCTATTTCTATAATATGTACCTGTGTTTTTACTGAGATAAAAGAAAGATCCAATTGTTTTTATTTCATCTACAGCTTTTATTTCCACTTTTAAACTATCCTCTTTATTAAAATCTAGGTTTATTAATATAAAATCTAAATCATAAAAAAAGCTGTGGTGGTCTTGTATCTCCTCCTATTGGTTGATCTTCTTGATTATTCACACAACCTTTAGTAAAAACGATAATTATAAAAATTGTGAATAATATACATGTAAATTTTGTAAAGTCTTTCATTTTTTTTGTGTATATTCACACAAGTCCTGAAAAATCAACTTGAATCGTTGTAATGATACATAAAATTATTACAATATTCTTAAAAAATCTTAGTCATGTATAAATATAATAATAGCTTGTTTCTTTTTTTCGTCCTTTTTTTTATATGCAGTTGTAATAAAGATCATTTCATTGATTCTAATTTATCGGATGTTCCCGATAAAAAAAAGATTGAAGATATTGATAAAGTATCTGATGCCTTAAAATATTTAAATACTACTTTCTTACAATATGATTCTGAGAATTCAAATACTGCAACCTATTCCCGTAATTCTAATGTGTTAAGTAATCCTCTTAGGATATCTGATATTGATACTATTTACGATTTTAGATTAACTCAACACGAACCATTATTAAAGCTAGTTTGCCTCAAAAAAAATGGTTATTTTCTAACTAGTTATTTAGATTTGAATATAAATAAAGTGCCCCCTGTTTTATTTTATTCTGAAAATAAATTTAACCCCAATAACGTAAATCCTGGTCTTATTGACTATATAAACTCATTTGTTGAAGGTAAAATAGCTCAGGATAAATATTTAGCATCTAATCCTTCAATGAAATTTAGTCTGTTTCCAATGATAATAGGTGGTGGTGGTATAGACCCGAGAGCTGACAGGGTGAATCCCCTACTTAAAACCTATTGGAGTCAGGATAAAGAAAAGGGGTTTTTCGTAATGATGAATGGTAAAAAAATGACTGTTGGGTGCGTACCTGTTGCAATAGGTCAAACTCTTTTTTATTATTACTACAATAACCCTAACAGACCTAAGAAGCTTGATAATTTTGATTTTCATTATCCTAATTTTAGTGCAATGAAACTTACTGAAGGAACCGAAGCTACTCGTAAATTTCTTTATATGATAGGCTATTATACAGATGCTGAATGGGGAGTAAATTATACTGGGGCTTATTCAGGAGAATCTGTAGGGCTATTTGAAGCAATGGAAATAGATGCTAATGTCTCTAATTATAACTCTAGTGATGTTGTGCATTCTCTAGCTGATGGACGTCCTGTTGTATTAAGGGGGTCTATGGAAAGGAAAGTTAAAGATGCTTATTTGTTTGGTATTACTTATTGGCCTATTAATAATAGTAGTATTCGTTATACCTATAGCGGAGGTCATGCTTGGGTTTGCGATGGTTACTTTTATTCAAAATATGGCTATCTTTTTTTACATATGAACTGGGGTTGGGGGGAATCTTATTCAAAAAGTGATTCCAATATACTTTATGGAGCAGGTTGGACTTATTACACAGATTGGGAAACTGGTAATTCGATAGTCGGTAAGGCAAGTTACAATTATTTAAAAAAAATGGTAATAACAAAACCTAGATTTCCTTTTTAAAGAAAGTGTATAAAAACACTTCTTTTAATATTGAACTCATTTTAGCTCTCTCTGAGTAAAGACTTTCTCCAAAAAGTAGAGAATAAAGATCAAGTGCTTATGCTAGAACCTACTGCGTTATGGCAGGATAGTACTACTCAAGTATTTCAATTTACCCAGTGAGTTTTGCAAAAAGAATCCAAGTTTCAGGCAAATAGCTCCTAAAACTATGAAAAATGATGAAATAACTGTAACTCTAACTTACCATTAACCCCTATAAAAATCAAGGATTTCAATTGCTCTTATTAAGCGATTTATCAGTCGAACTTAGGTCTATATTATTTGTAATTTTGCCGCCTTATTTATTTCGATAGAAATATAATGATTTCAAATAAAAAAAAAATTAGGGTAGGTATTTCTACTGGTGATATAAATGGAATAGGGTTAGAAGTATTTTTAAAGACATTTTCCAATGCTGATATGTTGTCTATATGTACACCTGTATTATTTAGCTCATCAGATGTCCTATGTAAATACATGAAAAAAATAAATATGGAAGAAATTCCGATAAATAAAATTTATAACCCTTCTCAGATTGGCGATAATAAATTAAATATCCTGGCTAAAAATCACGATGATAATATTTCAATACAGTTGGGTACACCTACCCAAATCTCTGGACAATGTGCATTAGAATCTTTAGAGTCAGCTACTGCATCTCTAAAAAATAAAGATATAGATGTTCTAGTAACTGCTCCTATAAGCAAGAAAAATATTTCAAGCAGCGGATTTGATTTTGTAGGCCATACAGAGTATTTAGAACATGAACTAGAAGGGGAATCTCTAATGTTCATGGTTAGTGATTACATAAGATTAGCAGTGGTGACAGGTCATATTCCTATATCGGAAGTGGATAAAAATATAACTGAAGAGATTCTAAGCAAAAAACTGAATATCATGATAAAATCTCTTAAGAGAGATTTTGGAATTTCAAATCCTAAAATAGCTGTTTTAGGGCTAAATCCACACTGTGGAGATCAAGGAATTATAGGAGAAAAAGACGACAGCGTGATCAAACCAGTTATAAAAAACTTCTACGAAAATAGAAAATTAGTTTTTGGTCCTTTCTCTGCTGATAGTTTTTTTATCAGGGGGAACCATATGAAATACGATGCTGTTTTATCTATGTATCACGATCAGGGCTTAATGCCTTTTAAAATGCTCTCTACCGATGAAGGAGTTAATTTCACTGCTGGCTTGGAAAGAACTAGGACTTCTCCAGATCATGGAACAGCTTTTGGCATAGCAGGACAGGGAATAGCAAATGAAAATTCCTTTAGGAAAGCAGTTTTTTTAGCTGTAGATATTTTTAAAAAAAATAACATCTACAAAGAGCTATACTCTTGATATAGCTATTTGAATTGATAAAAGTTCAATTACTTAAGGGGATTTTCTTTCTACTTGTTTGAGCAAGTGGATTTTCAGATTTTTATTGATACAGTTAATTTTCCATTTTGTTAATTTAGCCGCATTTTATGAGTATGAATTTATTGAGTATAATTCTAGGTTTTTCATTGCTATCCTTTGGAGGCTATGCCTTAGTAAAGTCTTCTGTTTCTATCTCATTAAGATTAAAAATATCTCGAGCTGTAATAGGGATGACTATAGTGTCATTTGCAACTTCTGCTCCTGAATTAATGGTCAGTATCAAAGCTGTATTAGATGGAGCTATGGATATTTCACTAGGAAATGTAGTTGGATCTAATATAGCCAATATAGGTCTTATATTAGCTATAGCTGTAATTCTAAGACCAGTAATGCTAACTAGAGATTTTTATCTAAAAGATGCTCCTATGATGGTATTTTCATCTCTATTGCTATATTTTTTATTTTTTAGGGATAAATATTTAGATAGATATGATGGAGGATTCATGCTCTTGTGTTTTTTAATATTTCTGTTTTTATCAATTAGGAAAGGTCTTAGAGAAAATAACAATGGTGAATTCGATGAAGACTTAGTAACTATAGGGATATACAAGACTATTTTATATTTCGTGATAGGCTCTGTATCCCTTTGGGCAGGGGGCGAAATGCTAATACAAGGAAGTATTTCTCTAGCTAAATCTCTAGGTGTCAGTGAGAGGATTATATCTATAAGTTTGATTTCTATAGGAACGAGTATTCCAGAGCTAGCTACTTCTATAGCTGGAATTATAAAAAAAGAAAATGCCTTATCTGTTGGTAATTTAATAGGTTCTAATATATTTAATATTCTGGTAGTATTGGGAATCACAGTTGTAGTAAAGCCTATAGAATTATTAAATATGAACATGTTAGACGATTATATATGGATGCTGATTATTTCGAGTATGGTTATACCTCTAACTATCATTCCTAAGAAAATGGTTTTAGGCAGAAAAAAGGGAATAATTCTACTCGTATTGTACTCGTATTTTATAATTAGTGTTTTGATGTAAAATTATAATTTTGATTTTCAGTTTAATATAAAAAGTATTTTGATATGAATAGAGGGAACACAACTTTAACAATGATAAAGCCAGATGCGGTAGAAGCGAAAAAGGCAGGTATTATCTTAGACAAGATAATAGAAGCTGGTTTTGATATAGTGGCTTTAAAGATGAAGAGATTCACCAAGAGTGAAGCTGAATTATTTTACCAAGAGCACAGCGAGCGTCCTTTTTTTCCTGAATTAGTAGACTTTATGATTTCAGGTCCTATATTGGCTGGAGTATTGAAAAAGGAAAATGCAGTTGAGGAATTTAGATCTTTTATAGGGGATACTAATCCTGAAAATGCTAGAGAGGGATCTATAAGGAAACTATATGGTAAATCTATCAGTTTTAATGCGATACACGGTTCCGACAGCGATCAAAGTGCCAAGAGAGAGATAGATCTACATTTCTCTGATGATGAAATTTTAAATATCTAATTTTCTTGTAGTCAGCTGACTACACAATCAAATAGAGATAAATTTTTAAACTTGAGTTAGGTTATATCCTCTCAGTAAAGTAATAACCCTTGAAATAATAGAAATTTAATGATAAATAGAGAAGACGTTTTTTGGTAAAAACCAATGGTTTTTTCTTAATTTTTCTATTGAAACAATTATCTTCAAGTAATTGTTTTCCAAACTATTTTCATAGGAAGGTCTTAAGTATAGGGTATTAAGAAGCTGTCTCAAAACCGAGGCAGCTTTTTTTGTTTTATCTGATTTGCTTACTGCGTTCAAATCACTTTATTACCTGACTTCGATTAATAAAGACGCTTGAATCCCTTGATTTTATTTAGATTTAAGTAAATACCCCTTTGGCTTTGGGCTCTTTTTATGCTTATGAGGCTGATTTAGTCGGAATTTAACAATTCTTACGCTAAAACATTCTTTTTATCACAAACACTAATCTCTTTAATAGCAGTTAATTCAAGGTTCTCAAGTGCTTTAATTAAATTATTAATCGAAGTCAGGTTAAAAGTATTTTTTAATGAAACATTAGAAATAGATCTCTTTGTTAATCTTGGGCTTGTTATCTATCGTTATTAATATCATCAGTAACATTATCGTTAGCATCTATTTCCTTTTCGGGTATCATAAGATAAAAACCTACATCATTTGCAGTGAGATCAAATCCCCGGCCTGCTAACATGTGATTTCCAGAGCGAACTATAGGTCTTCCTAATCTCTTAGCATCAAACCATTCTACTCCCATCTCTCCATATAATTCTTTTCTCCTCTCCAATAGAATTTCCTCCATAAGAGCATCGCCAGTATTAGCGCTTTTGGCAGCGCTAGGATCTCTGTTTTTTTGAAGTTTATACAACATATCGTGAGCAGCGTCCCCTTTATCCTGTCTAAATTTGGCTTCGGCTACAATTAGCATCATCTCAGAGGTTCGCATCAAAACCATATCTGATTTAAATTTAAATTTGAACTTATTGGTTGTATATAATTTAGGTTCACTTTCGTCAGAACCATTTTTTATGAATAATTTACGCACATCTGTATCGGTAAACTTAGAGACAAATTCTTTATTTATAAAAAGTGAGCTATATGCTCTACCAGTAGGTTCAAAAAAAGATGACATGACCGTAACCCCCATGTGCTGTTTATCAGTCTGATCCATACCCCATATCCATTCACTATTAGATATATCATCAAATCCCGTAGTATATGACTTAGAATTTAATACGTCATCGACCTTTCCTCCCAAAGCATTTAAAGCAGCTGTCTCACAAGCTGCCCAATCATCTTGAGTGACCTGTAAAACTCTAGCATAAATACCATTTGCTACAGCAGAGTTTATATAAGACTTATTTATCCTGGCAGCCTTAAGTTTAGGAATACTCTCTTTCAACTCTGCTTTTATAAAAGCGTACACGTCCTCTAGTGTAGAAAACTTTTTGCCGACAGAAGTTTTATTAGAAGGTTTTTTGTATATAGGCAGAGAAGGCTTGCCGCTACTGCTATTGTTAGAATAAGCAGACTGAAACTCCATAGATAATTGAAAGTAGCAATAGGCTCTTAAAACCCTACTTTCGGATAAAAATTTATCTTTTTCATCTACTTCAAGTATACTGGCATCTTCGACATTTTTAATAAAAACATTTAACTGATTTATCAGACTATAGAAAAAGCCCCATGTAAAATGTGATCTATCTGCTGTTTTATCTCTATCATTGTTTTCGGAATCATCACTAAAATGATCTCCAGCTTTTCCCATAATTATATCATCACCTTTTACAGTCCTAGCTAAATAAACAGAATGCAATGCCACATATCCATGCCCCTCATAGTACTGCTCCTTATACATACTAAGATTTCTAATGATACCAGACATAAATGCCTCTACTCCATCTTTTGTTTTAAAAGCATCTTCATATAAAATAGAATTTGACTTAGGAGAGTCTAATATATCTTTCACACAAGATGATGATGTAAGTAATAATAACAGTACTATATATTTTTTCATAGTTATATATTTTTTCATGACTTTTAAAATTCAATTTTAACTCCAAGACTAAATGTTCTTAATGAACGTGATCTACTATTAGTAACTCCATTAAAACTTTGTTCGGGATCTATTCCTTTATGACTCTGATATGTAAGTAGATTATCTCCCTGTAGATAAACTCTCAGCTTAGATAAATTTATTTTATGTATAACACTATTAGGTATATTATACCCTAGGGTAACAGCCTTCAACCTTATATAGTCATTTTTAAATAAATACCTAGAAGAAAGCGCTCCAGCACGATTTATAGAATTACTTAAAAGTAAAGGGAAGTCCGTTCTATCACCAGGTTTTGTCCACCTTTTTTTAATATCTACAGATTGTTGTTTTCCTAATTTTTTCATTCCATCTGTTAAGCTAGAATAGGAATTATCATATACCATGCCTCCAAAACTAAAGTTTAGCAAAATATCTAAATCAAAATCTCCATAAGATATATAGTTATTAAAACCTCCTATAATATCTGGAAGTGAAGACCCCTGATAATATTTATCAGCTTCACTGTATTTCTTTGTAAGCACTCGTTTGCCAGTTTTTTTGCCGTCTTTGTCTTTTTCATTCTTATACCACTGTGCCATACCATCTTTTGGATCAACACCTGCGTATTCTGGAATAAAGAAATCATAGATAGACTTACCTACCATCCACTTCTTGGTGCCTTCTATAACCTCTTTTTGATTAAGCTCGGTTATGGTGTTTCTATCGAGTGAAAAATTCATAGATGTATTCCATTTAAAATCATCCGTAGAAATATTTTTAGATCTTATAACTCCCTCAAACCCATAGTTTAATAACCCTCCTTCATTAACTAGAATACTTGTCCATCCAATTGAAGGTGGCAAAGGTTTATCCAAGAGTAAATCCTTAGTCACCTTCCTATAGTAATCTACATCCAGTTCTATCCTATCATTAAAGAAACCTAGATTTAAACCTACATTAAAAGACAACACTTTCTCCCATGTAACTTTATCCTCCACTAATCCACTCAATAGATAACCCATATTATCCCCATTAGATGCTTCATAAACAGTACTTATATATGGGAAATAATCTACATAGTCACCATCCATAGTTTTATTATTCCCTAATTCTCCATACGACACATTAACTTTAGTAAAACTTAGCACTTCTTTGAGAGGTTCCATAAAATCTTCATTAGATACAATCCAACCAGCACCTATGGAATAAAAATTACCCCATCTAATATCTTTGTGGAATCTAGATGAACCATCCATCCTAAAAGAAGATGTTAAGTAATACTTCTTATCGTAATCATATCCAGCCATAGCAACATAGCTCATCAAGCCTTCTCTGCCTTCACTGCCCCACCTATACCCGACGGAATAACAGCGCCATTCAATACCTTAACCTCAGGCAATAGTCTCTCCCCTTCAGCGGTAATTTTATTTAAAGTAAAATGCATAAACTCGTTAATAACTTTAGCGTCAAAGTTATGGAGACCAAAGTTTTTTTGATATTCCAAAGAGCTAATAGAATTCCACTTACTATGTATATGCCTTTCTTCAGTAATTCTGCCACCTACCCTAGAAGCATCTCCATATTTATAATGATCGTAATCATGTTCCATAAGCGTATAATTTGTAAAACTTACATTCTGCTTAAAATGAAGCCCTTCATATAATCTTAGATCCATAATACCATTTAAGGTGCTATGTCTCCTTTTATGAATAACATCATCGTTTTCAAATTGCCCTGCTGGATTCTTATTATTTGTAGTAAGAGATCTAGGTCTTTGGGCATTTGCCCCTTTTCCTCTTCTATTACTATAATCATACTGAGGATTACCATTGTCATCTTCTATAATTTCACCTTTATCATTTCTGGCATAAAGAGGATAAATAGAAGAAACACGATTTACCCATAGCATAGGGTTAGCAATTTTGCTTCCAGATTGACGTGGAACATTAGAGTGACTTCCCGAAAATGAAGATAAAACAGTAAAATTTAACCAATCATTAACTCTAGAAGATAAATTCAATCTAGTAGCAAACCTTTCAAAATTAGAAGTCTTAACAGGGCCATCTGTATCCAAGTAATTAGCAGATACGAAATACTTAGAATCATCACCACCGCCAGAAACACTAAGAGAAACATCCTTTCTCAAAGGCATTTTCCTGTAGAATGCTTTTTCCCAATCTGTCTCCCACAACGGCTTATTAAGAGTGGGTAATACTTTCCCATTTGGACCAACAGGATTATTCACACCGTAAGGATTATAGCCCAACTTAGATATCAAATTATCCGTAGCATTTTGGGCAGCTTGTCGGGGAGTTGTCTTAGGGTTTACTATTAGAGATCCAGTTTTATCTCTGGTATATAAATAACTATTTCTCAAACCCTCCCAAGATAATTCCATATAGTCCTTCACACTTAAGAATTCAAAACCTTTTACCGCTGGAATTGCTCCTCCTATTACAGTATTTATAGACACCTTAGGTGGAGAGTTATATGTTCCTTTTTTGGTAGTTATAAGTATGACCCCATTTGCGGCCCTACTACCATATACAGCAGAAGAAGCTGCATCTTTTAACACTGTCATACTTTCTATTTGATCGGAACTAATAGTGTTTATATTTCCAGTTAAAGGAACTCCATCGACCACATAAAGGGGACTTGCAGAGGCATTAATACTAGCTATACCTCTTATTCTGATAGTTGGGTTCGAACCTGGTTGCCCTCCGCTGGTAATCATAGTTAAGCCTGGGACACTACCCTGCAAAGCTCTGGCTACAGAGGTAACTTGCTGATTCTCTATCACTTTTTTCCCTACCGTACCAACTGCTCCTACTAATTCTCTCTTAGATTTTTCAGAGCCATAAGCCATTACTACTACCTCATCTAACAGATCTGAATCAGGTATCATATCAATAGTTATAACATCTGATTTTTCCACGTTAAATAGAACTGTTTTCATGCCCATAAAAGAAAACTCTAAAACATCTCCCTTTTCTGCATCTATAGAAAATTCACCGTTAAGATCTGAAGAAACCCCTTTATTGCCCCCCTTGATCACAATGGAGACCCCCGTTAAAGGAGAAATCGTATTGTCCTCCTTAGAATTAACAGTACCCGATATTCTTAACTGCGCAAAAGATATTTGAAGAGTTAAAATAGTTGTCAAAAACATTAATAAACTAGAATTTCTCATATATGTTATAATTTTTTAAAAGGCCGCATTCTCTTACAACTATTTTGTTCGTCAAAAAATAATTCAGAAGACAGAAAAATAATCATCTGCTCATGATCAAAAGTGACCTATTAGTTTGCAAAAACTACTAATCTCACTATGATTATTGCCTCACAAAAATAAAAAGTCTACGTAGGAGAACCGTTAGCCTAAAGTTGAATATAAAACTAGAATTTTGGGTAAAGACACTCCAAAATTCAAATAACAAAGGCCGAAAATATAAATAAGTATTTATATGAACAAATTTTTAATGAAAAGTGCATTAAATTTTCTTGATTCCAAATAAAAATAAAACTGAATTCACAACTCGATAAGGCTGTTGAAAAATATCACTTTTAATTAAGCTATAATAAATATGATTTAGGTTTTTAGTAATTTAAAAAGTAATCAAATAGTTAGTGTGATTAACACCTAATTTACAATCGACTTATTAAGCTCTTTATGATTAAAGGTAAGTACAAGTGTTCTAATTCGTGAATTTTTTCAGATAATGTGTATGCAGTATCTGATTCTTCTATTTCCGTCTCCCCTTGAAATAGAATATCTCCTTGATCAAAATATTCATTTATATAATGAATAGTAATCCCACTTTTTTTCTCTCTAGCGTGGATTACTGATTCGTGCACTTTCATCCCATACATTCCACCGCCTCCATACTTTGGAAGTAATGAAGGATGGATGTTTATTATCTCGTTAGGAAAGGCCTCGATAAGACCTTTGGGTATTTTCAATAAAAAACCAGCTAATACTATTAAATCCGTCTTTACTTTTTTTAATTTATCTATGAGAAGATTTGTTTTGTTTAAAAGAGTATCTCTATCAAAAATGTGACACTCTACCCCTAATCTTTCAGCCCTATCTATAACTCCTGCACTTTTGTTATTGGTCAATATTAAAGAGACTTCTACATTTTTATCTTCTCTGAAGAAAGAAATTATATTCTCCGCATTCGATCCAGAACCCGAAGCAAATATTACTATACGCTTAGGCATTATAATATATAGAAAGTTAATCCTACATTCAGAGTTTTCAAATCTAAATTTTCACCATTAAATATGTCGCTACTAATATCTTTCCTAAAGATAGAGTTTATGGAATAGTATACGTTCAAATTCCAAATTCCATAACCCATACTAAGAGTGGGGCCAAATAATACATTAGTGAAAATAAGATAATGATTGTTATATTCGTGACTAATTTTACCATTTACAGTCATCGAATCATTGTGGAGTAATAAACTAGCTTTAATGCCTGGATAAAACCTGAAATAATCCGCTTTACCTAAAGCGGAAGTTCTAAATCTCAATTCCAAAGGAAGGTCCACATAAAATAAAGAGAAACTATTATATTCATCGCTGTCTATTATTCTAATCTGTGTATTCTCTTTATCATCCATAGATAATTTAAAATTGCTGCTATAGTTGTTATAGGTGATAGAGATCCCTATCCCTATGCCTATATTTCTCTTCTCACTAATAAAGGTGAAAGGAATATCTCTAATATAACCCGTAGAATAACCCAACGAAGTCCATTTTTGATGGATGCTTTGAGGATTCCCTAATAAAGTATTGTATCTAAAAGAAAAAAAAAGCAAATCTTCTAAGTAATATCCTTGACCTTGATCCTGATCTTGAGCCTTAGCCTCTCCAAGAGAAATAAAGAGTACGGCAAAAAGTATAAGTGTGTTTTTTACAGACATTTTTTTTAGTTTAGATTAATTAAAATGACAAAAAAACAAATGTACTTACTTTGTCTTACAGAAACAAGCTAGAGGCTATACCATCTGCTAAAAACCTTCCTTTATCTGTCAATAATAGAGTGTCTTTGTCTATTATCAATAAATCTTCTTTTATGAAAGAATTGGCTGTTTTTTCTAAATGTAGTCTGTATTCTTCTCCAAAGAAAGAAGAAATATATTTAATATCCACACCCCAGATAGTCCGAATTCCAAGCATTACCATTTCGTTAAATTGTTCTTTTTTGCTCAGTTTTTCACCTCTATAAATTCCTCCCTTTTCTATCTCTTCTATATATCTAGTGTTATTAGATACATTCCAGTTTCTGTTTTCTCCATCAAATGAATGAGCAGAAGGTCCCAATCCCAAATAATCATTTCTCATCCAATAATTGCAATTGTGCTTTGAAAAATAGTTCTCTTTGGAGAAATTAGAAATTTCGTAGTGTACAAAATCATTTTTTTTTGCTTCTTCTACTAATATCTCAAATTGATCGGCTTGATGTTGCTCATCTACATTTTTATAAGTGCCTTTTTTTATAAAATAATACAAGTCTGTTTTTTTTTCTATAGTAAGAGCATAAGCAGAGATATGTGAAATGCCTAGTGAAAAAGCTATGTTTAGATTATCTCTCCACCTACTGTCTGAACTAATAGGGATTCCGTAAATCATATCTATATTGATGTTTTTAAACCCTATGTCACTAGAATCTCTAACTGAAGCTATAGCTTCTTTGGCCGAGTGAATGCGATTCATGTATTTCAGATCCAAATCAGAAAACGACTGTATTCCTATGCTCATCCTATTGATGCCCATAGATTGGAATTCCCTTAACTTACTTTTTTTTAAATCATCTGGATTTGCCTCTAATGTGATTTCAATATCCTCTCTAAAAGAAAAGTATTTTTTAATATGATTTATTATTTTGCCTATGTGTTTAGGATCTAATAGAGAAGGAGTACCTCCACCGAAGTACAAGGTGGATAATTCTTTGTTTTTTAAAAAGTGTTTTTTGATATCTAATTCCTTGCATATAGAATTTACGATGTCAACACTTTTCTTTAAAGAAGTAGAGAAATAGAAATTACAATAACTGCATCTCTGATTGCAAAAAGGAATATGAACGTAAATGCTAGACATTATAGATTTTAAGCCAACCTATCTGTATTATTCTTTACAAAGGCTTCCCAACTTGAATAACCTCTTTCTTGTGAAACATAGTTTTTTTTAGATTGAAAACAATGGCATACTGCCACGGCTAAACCATCTGTAGAATCTAATTTTTTTGGTAATTCTTTTATGCCTAACATATGCTGAAGAGTTTTAGCTACCTGTTCTTTAGAGGCGCCACCTCTACCTGTTATTGCAGCTTTAATCTTTCTAGGAGAGTATTCTATTATAGGTATTCCACTATACAAACCCGCTGCTATGGCCACTCCCTGAGCTCTTCCTAATTTTAATATAGACTGAGGATTTATTCCAAAAAACGGAGCTTCAATAGCTAATTCTGTGGGTTTATAATGTTGTATAAGAGATAGTGTCTTTTCGAAGATGCGTTTTAATTTCAGTTGGTGACTAGGTAATTTTTGCAAGTGCAACTCTTCTAGAGATATTAATTCAATATTATCTCCATTTACTCTTATCAGACCAAAACCCATTACAGTCGTTCCAGGATCTATACCCAATATTATATTTTCAACAGCCATTGAACATCCAAATTGTTAAAAATTTACACAATTTCCCTTTTGCATAAATTAATTAAAAACCTATTAAATCTATCGGTTCTTACTCAGATACCCCGCCATTAAGTGTATGCTGTATAATTGATAAAGAAGATAAACCACCCCAAAATTAAGTAAATAATAATTGTTCAAACTCTTATTTGAGAATTCTATATTTAGATAGATGAAAATCATTGGAATTTTTACCAAATACATAAATATGAAAAAATACCCTAATCTATAGCGATGATATATCAAAACCCTAAGAAAGGCTAGAAGTATAAAAAGTGTTAGTGAAAAGAAAAACAATATACATGTCAATACTTTATTCACTGGAACAAAACCGTATATATTAGCTATAAACACATTTATAATTAATATAACTACAGTAAATATTGAAAGCTTCCTAGTATAGGATAAAACCATTATCTTTTACTTTTAATACTGTAAATTACTCTGTATATAGATATGAATACCCCTATAAAAGATAAAAGAGCTGTTAGCAAGGGTTTTTCCATTTCTAAATAATAATCAGCACATTTGCCCAAAAACATAAAAGCCATGATAGTGATGCACATTTCAAAAGCTATGCTATAAAATTTCGCACTATTAGGATCTAACCCTTTCATCATGAAAAGCCTTTAAAACAACCTCTGCTGCCCCTCTCGTATTCTCCCTAAATGTTTATAGGCCATATCTGTAACTTCTCTCCCCCTTGGGGTACGGATTAAATAACCCTCTTGTATTAAAAATGGCTCATACACCTCCTCTATAGTGCCTGCTTCTTCCGACACTGCTGTCGCTATAGTAGACATGCCCACAGGTCCTCCTTTAAATTTATCTATTATCGTGGTCAAAATTTTGTTGTCCATCTCGTCTAATCCAGCAGAATCTACATTTAGAGAGTCTAAAGCTATTTTAGTTATACTCACATCTATGGTTCCATCTCCTTTTATCTGAGCAAAATCTCTTACACGTCTCAAAAGAGAATTGGCAATACGAGGAGTTCCTCTACTTCTGCCCGCTATCTCAAATGTGGATTCTTCGCAAATAGAAATGTTCAATATCGATGCGCTTCTCTCTATAATATGCCCTAACAACTCTTTGTCGTAATACTGCAGTCTACATTTGATTCCAAATCTATCTCTCATGGGAGCTGTGAGTAATCCAGAACGAGTAGTAGCACCTATAAGGGTAAAAGGATTTAAATTTATCTGCACACTACGAGAATTTGGACCTGATTCTATCATGATATCTATCCTGTAGTCTTCCATAGCAGAGTACAAATACTCTTCTACTACTGGCGATAATCTGTGTATCTCGTCTATAAATAGAACATCCCTCTCTTTTAGATTTGTCAATAGTCCAGCTAAATCTCCAGGTTTATCTATAACAGGACCAGAAGACATTTTTAAAGATGAATTTAATTCATTGACTAAAATATTAGCTAAAGTAGTCTTACCCAAACCAGGAGGGCCATGTAATAAGACGTGATCTAAAGCATCACCTCTCATATTGGCGGCTTTTACAAATATCTCTAAATTGTCTATCTCTTGTCTTTGACCTACAAAATCTCTAAACCTCTGTGGACGCAGCTTATTTTCTGAATCTATATCTCTAGAGGTCAAAATCTCCTTATTTGGAGTTATATTACGATTCATACTCATGTACTTATTATGTTCGCCCTTCAAGGATTAAGCGTATTATTCTTCAGGTTTTTCGACTTTATCTTTTTCAGGTTTTTTATACTCAGTTTTATCCCCTCCAAAAACAGAAAAATGAACATATCTGCTTGGATTCAACTTTAAATCTTCTAAGACACTGTGTAACTCAGTAACTGTAGTGTTAAAGTTTAAATACAAATCGTCGTATTTAATCAATTTGCCAATACTTCCCTTGCCATTATCTATATCCGCTAATATATTATTCAGCTTATTGATAGTGTCGTAGAATTTAGATTTCAAAATAGTATCTGAAATAGCCGTGGCATTTACAGATATAGAATCTAAATGGTCTATAATATTTGAAATTTTCTCTTTTTTTTCAGATAGGATATCTTTAATATCCAAAGATATTTTATCTACATTCGATAGACTAGAATTAGTGTTGTTAAAAACGGTTTTTATAGCCAATTCATTTTTGACAAAAAACTCAGAGATATTTTCCAAAGCTTTGTCCATAGATGCAAGTGTCTTTTCTACTTTTATCATCAATGGATCTATATTACTCTGTATAACATCTGTGATCTCTCTATCTAATTCACCTTTTATGGTATCTCTGGGAAGAAGCTCTTGTCCATCTCTCATGAGTATCTCTATAGACTTGTTACCTATTATGGTTGTGCTCTTTATAAGAGCTACACTGTTTTTAGAAAAGGGCAATACACTCTCTACATATAACTCTACTAATACATCTCCACTTTTGTTTGGATGAAAACTTATGTCAGAGACTATTCCTACCTTCAGTCCGTTTAAAAGTACTAGATTGCCTTTTTTCAAGCCATTAGATTTTTTATAAACCGAATAGTAATAATTTCCAGGCACGAATAAGTTTATTCCCCTGGCGTAATTGAAAGCCCATACAAAAGCAGCTATAACACATATAGCTATTAATCCCACTTTAAATTCTGTTGACAGTTTTAGCCTCATTTTATCTTATTCTCTTAGAATTTTTAAACCTAACAATAAAGGCTCCTTTGTATTTTTTCTTAATCAAATCTAAATATTTACTGACTTTTTCATAATCTGTACCATCTCCACATGTGTATTTGTAAATGTTGTTTTCAGAATAAAAACCGACTTTTTTCATTCCTGAAAACATCTTGTCTTTCAACCCTATTTTTTTTCTAGATGTGAGGAATTGTATTTTGTATACCACCTCATTATTCTCTTTGCTTTCTAACTTAGCTTTATCTATATTGCTGACTACTCTGCCTCTCTTTTTTTCTATTATTTCCTTATAATTCTTAAACGCCTTGAATATAGCTCTTGCCATTATTTCCTGACCTTTTTTGGAATTTAAAAAAGGTCTCTCTTTGTCATTACTCAAAAAGCCTAATTCTACCAAAACACTAGGCATAGTATTCCTAGATATCACCCAAAACCCAGCTTGCTTTACACCTCTGTCAAGTCTATTTGCTCTATTTTTAAATTCACTCTGAATAAATGAAGATAACATAATGCTATTGTCTATGTGATTACTTTGTAAAAGATTAATCCCTACTATAGATTCTGGAGAATTGGGGTCGAATCCTTGGTATTTCTTTTCATAGTTTTCCTCTAAGAGTATAACAGAGTTCTCTCTTTTAGATACTTCCAAACTATTTTCATTTTGATGAACTCCCATGACAAATGTTTCACTGCCATAAATCTTTTTGCTAGGGGAAGAGTTACAGTGTATTGAAATGAACAGATCAGCCTTATTTTTTATGGCTATTTCAGACCTATCTTTAAGATCTACAAAGCGATCATCCTTTCTGGTATAGATAACTTTTACGTTTTCTTTAAATTCTTTTTCTATGATATCTCCCAATGCAAGTGTAATTTTCAACACCACATCTTTTTCCATGACTGCAGGCTTATTCCCATTGATAGTACCTGGATCCTTTCCCCCATGTCCTGCATCTAGAACTACAGTAAATATAGCACTATCTTGTGCAAAAGCACGGGATGAAAAAAACAATATTAACCATAATAATCTCAACCTCATAGAATGCCGTTAAAAGAGATTACAAAATTGCGTTTTTTTTATTGAACGGTAATATCTTCAAATCAATTTTTATCTATAAACCGAAGCTCAATCTATAATCTATGTTTAATAGTTTAGTAAGAGATACTTAAAAGAGCTGAAGTCGCTATATCTAAAGATGATCATAGCAACATTTTTTTGCACACTTTTCGCGACAGTGTCTGAAATATATAAACAATAAAATTCCCACTTTTTAATTTTTAACCTAAACATTTTTAAAACCACTAGTGATAGTAGGAACTTCTAAAATTATTTAAATCACTCTTAACCTGAGTTTGATTGATAAATTGTGTTAAGATGTATTACCCATAGTCTAATGGAGGGTAAAAAAACTCTTAAAAGGTTTTAATTATTTATTAAATTTGGAGTCTTATTAAGACTACTTAAATAGTTTTAGTTATTCAACATAGAGGATTTAGGATACTGTCAAAGGATTGTTATCTTTTGCACCTTTTTTATGCTGACAAAAAATCTCTCGACACTGTAAATATGATTATAGAAAAATAAGACTAAACAAGGATACATTATGAGATAATTGAGATTTCTTAAAAGGAAATCTCGAATCTTGGAATGAGCGCAAAATTAATTAAAACGGAATAGTTATGTATACATCAAAATTAGACTTTATAGATACTCAAATTGCAATAAGAAAAATTAAGACAATTTTTGAATCAAAACTCACTAATAATCTAGGTCTTTTAAGGGTGTCTGCTCCTTTATTTTTAGAGTCAAGTACTGGATTAAATGATGATTTGAATGGAACAGAGTTTCCAGTCTCATTTACTGCTATAACTGATAAAAAATTAGAAATAGTACAATCATTGGCTAAATGGAAAAGAATGACCCTACATAAATATTCATTTTCCCAAGATTCTGGGATTTATGCCGATATGAATGCTATACGTCCAAATGAGGAAGTTAGTCCTATACATTCTCTTTATGTTGATCAGTGGGATTGGGAAAAAGTTCTTTCTCCACAAGAAAGAAATATTAATAAATTAAAAAGTATTGTCGAGGATATTTATCAATCTATTTATCAAACGGAAGGAGAACTAAACGAGTTATATCCGCAATTGACATCTAAATTACCTGAGAAAATAACTTTTATAACCTCTCAGGAATTAGAGGATATGTTCCCATCTCTTACTGTTAAAGAGAAAGAGTTGAAAATTGCAAAAATGCATAAGGCTGTTTTTATAATTGGTATAGGTGGAGTATTATCGTCTGGTAAAGTTCATGATAAAAGGGCTCCAGATTATGATGATTGGAGTTTGAACGGAGATATTTTATTTTATCATAATCCTTTGGATGTAGGCTTAGAAATATCTTCTATGGGAATAAGAGTAGATTCAGAAACAATGAAAAAGCAATTAAAGTTATCTGATAAGGAAGATCGATTGAGTCTCAATTTTCATAAGATGGTTTTAGATAATATTTTCCCTTTATCTGTAGGGGGAGGAATAGGGCAGTCTCGATTAAGTATGTTCTTATTAGAAAAAGCACATATAGGTGAGGTTCAATCTTCGATTTGGAGTGAGCAAGTTATCAAAAATTGTGAATCAAATAAAATATTTTTGTTATAAAGCAAGCCTATAAATTAAATTACTGCCTAAGGATCCAAAGTGAAAAGTATAAAATCAGATATTAGTTGTGCGATAAAAAACACATGAATATCTTGAAATATTTATATTTGCCGGAATTCTGTGTCTTTGTGTTTTAGATGCAGTCTAAAAATATCTATTTGTAAGTTAACAAAACCTTATCACGGATATAACACAAGCCTATGAATAAAATACCTTTACATATAAAAATAATACTGAGTCTTTTTTTGGGGATAATATGGTCTTTTGTATCCTCTTATCTAGGATGGAATGATTTTACTCAGAATTGGATAGCTCCTTTTGGCACTATTTTCATTAGAATATTAAAATTTATCGCTGTTCCCTTAGTCTTATTTTCTATTATAACTGGAATATCCAATATTTCAAACATTCTACAATTGGGAAAAATAGGGGCAAAAACTTTTTCTCTTTATTTGCTTACTACCATATGTAGCATATCTATAGGGTTGTTTTTAGCGACTATTATAAATCCAGGTTCTTATCTAGACAAAGAAAAAAGAATCAGCAATAGAATTCAGTATGAACTGTGGGCAAACGCAAATTCTATTCCTATAGCAGATGGTAAAAATGTTTTGTCTGAACAAGATAAAATACTCTTAGAAGAGCAACTATCAAAAGATGACAAAGATGATAAAATTCAAAATTTAGATGATGAGATTAAATTATCACAAGATATTTCAAATAGAAGTCCACTAGCTTTTTTAGTAGATATAATACCTCCAAATTTAATACAATCATTTGGGGACAACAATAAGATGTTGCAAGTGATATTCTTTTCTATATTTTTTGGAGTAATAGCGGCTAGCATAAACAAAGAGAAAAGGGCTCCTGTAGTAAAATTATTTAATTCTCTTAATGAAGTATTCATAAAAATGGTAATCGTATTGATGAAGGCATCTCCATTTTTTGTCTTTTGCCTTTTAGCGGGGGTAGTATCTAAAATGGCTTCTTCCCCCGAAGAAGTAATAGATATATTCAGAGGGTTAGGGATGTATTCCATTACTGTCTTGATTGGATTATTTTTAATGATATTTGTGTTTTACCCTCTTATAGTCGTTTTATTTGTGAAGCGATTTTCTTACAAAGAGTTTTTTGAAAATGCCAGTCCAGCACAATTTTTAGCTTTTTCGACTAGTTCTAGTGTAGCTACCCTTCCAGTTACCATGAAATGTATAGAAGAGAATTTTAAAGTCAGTAATAAAATATCTAGTTTTGTCTTACCCATAGGAGCGACGGTTAATATGGATGGAACTAGCCTTTACCAAGCAGTTGCTATATTGTTTGGTTCAAGACAACTTAAGGTAAATTTATATGCGTGTAAACCCTTATGTTATCTATGAAAGATAAGTGTATAATTCGTTCAAGAATTTAGAAGGTAAAATTTAGGTGTATTTTACGACTATTTTGCTTGGATATTGAGGAGACAAATTGTAAAAAAAAACAGCTTGAGTAAGTTAGAAATACCTACTCAAGCAACTGCCGATATAACTATCTTTTAACCCAGTTGTTTCAAGCCTTTTAGCTGTTTTTATTACGCAATTTATTAATCTAATTTAGTTTAAAAGAATGTGAATGGAGATTTAACTATCATATGAAAATTTGTATATTTGATTTGATAAAATGATGTAAAAAAAACACCTCTTAAGTTGTCTTGAACCTTTGTTTTTAGCTCAGATAAATAATATCGATTTAGATCTTGCCGATCAATTAACTATTGTGCTCACCACTACTATGGCATCTATAGGATCCGCAGCCATACCTGGGGCGGGATTAGTATTATTAGTGACAGTCTTGCAATCAGTAGGATTAAACCCAGCTTGGATATCTATAATATTTCCAATAGACAGATTATTAGATATGTGTCGTACTGTAGTTAATATATCGGGCGATATAGCTATATCGACAATAGTTGCTAAATCAGAAAATGAAATAGGCGTTGGTCAAGTAACTGAATTAGAAAATTAAAATAAATAAAAAATGTCTGAACATCTTTCAAATAGAGTGATTCAAATGTCTGCTTCTCAGACTATCGCTATGAGTATAAAAGCCAGGGAACTCAAAGAACAAGGCAAGGACGTTATAAACTTAAGTTTGGGAGAACCTGATTTTGATATTCCCACTTTCGTAAAAGATGAAGCAAAAAAGGCTATAGATGACAATTTTAGCAAATACACTCCTGTGCCTGGATATATGGATCTCAGAAAAGCTATAGCAGAAAAGCTAAAAAGAGATAATAATCTAGATTATTCTCCAAGCCAAATAGTAGTTTCTACTGGAGCTAAGCAGTCTATAATAAATGCTTTGATGGCTCTGATAAATCCTGGAGATGAAGTCATAATACCAGCTCCATATTGGGTGAGTTATATAGAGATGGTAAAATTAGTTGATGGCATTCCCCTTGTCATACCCACTTCTACCGATAGTGATTTTAAGATTACTGCTCAACAACTAGAAAGTGTAATAACACAAAAGACAAAGGCATTTATATTCAGTAGTCCTTGTAACCCTTCTGGATCGGTATATTCTAGAGAAGAACTAAAGTCACTGGCTGAGGTTTTCGCTAGACATAAAAACGTATTTATAATCTCAGATGAGATATATGAATACATAAATTTTTCGGCTAAACACGAAAGCATAGCTCAATTTGAAGAGCTATACAATAGGGTGATAACTATAAACGGACTGTCCAAATCTTTTGCTATGACGGGTTGGAGAATAGGTTATTTAGCAGCGTCGGAATCTATAGCTAAAGCATGTGATAAAATACAGAGTCAGACTACATCTGGAACTTGCTCTATAGCTCAAAGAGCTGCTATTTTAGCTGTAAAAGCTACTCCTTCTTCCATAGGTTATATGCGTGATGCTTTCTTATCGAGACGAGATTTAGTCATAAGAGAATTGAGTAAAATAGATGGATTTAAATTGAATAATCCACAAGGGGCATTTTATATTTTTCCAGATATATCTCATTTCTTTGGAAGAGAATTAAAGGGGCGCACAATAAGTAACGCTGACGATTTTTCTATGTTCCTCTTAGAACAAGCCAACGTAGCGACAGTTTCTGGAAATGCCTTTGGATCTCCAAATTGCATCAGGATATCCTATGCTACCTCGGAAGAACAACTCATAAAGGCTATTGAAAAAATACGACAAGCATTATCATAGATAGTGCTTGTGAGGGAGAATTATAAGAATTATATGTTACAGACTATTTCGAGTTCGTAGTCTTTTAACATTTTTCTAGTAGATTCTATTTCTTGAGTAAACCCTAAAATAAAACCACCTCCTCCAGAACCACATAATTTTAGGTAATAGGTATCTGTTTCTATACCTTCTCTCCATATTTTATGGACGTTTGAAGGGATCATCAAATTAAGATGTTTAAAAACCCATAGAGATAACTCCTTTATATTCTTAAACAGCCCTCTAGTATCCCCATCTAAAAAAGAACTTATACAGGCATCGTTATAGGATATAAATTTAGTTAAGGCTTTTTTAAAACTATTCTTTTTATATTTTTCTAAAAAGATATTAACCATAGGTTGAGTGTCTCCTGGAATGCCAGAATTAACCAAAAAAACAGTTCCCTTTTTACTATTGTCCTCTGGTATGCCCACAGTAGAAATATTACCCTTAGGCTTTATGAGCAGAGGAATTTTCAAATAACATATAAGAGGATCGGTGCCAGAACTCTTGCCGTGAAAAAACGATTCCATCTTGCCAAAGATGGACCTTAACCTTACTACATCTCCCCTTACAATATTATCTGGATATATCTTATTTATAGCGTATTTTTCGTATATGGCAGCCACGAGTGCTCCAGAACTGCCTACTCCATAGCCCTGTGGAATGGATGATTGAAAAGACATTCCTCTATCTAAATCATCCGATAGTAAATCTAAATTAAACCTAGCTGGAAAATCAGCTTTTTTATTTATCTCTGCTAAGTATTTGAAGAAAAGACTAAGATTCTCATTTGACCTTTTAGACTCTATCGAATCATCGAATACAAAACTGCCTTGATAAGATTTATAAGGTATGCTCAAGCCCATGGAATCTTTGATAATACCGTATTCTCCAAAAAGTAAAATCTTAGCGTAAAAAAGTGACCCCTGCATATTTAAAATATTTGTTTTGCTCCATTTCCAACACAATCGGAAATATACCTTTGCTCACATAGCGCTGATAATTCATCTTTAATAAAGATTTCAATCTCTTGGGATTGAAATTTAGGATATAATAAATGAACATTAGCCCCAGCATCTAAAGTAAAATATAGATGATTTTTACTCTCTAATCTATATTTCCAAACCTTTTCTATCACATAGATAGTATTTGGTTTTATCAAGAGAAAATACGGTTGTGAACACATCATCATAGCGTGTAAATTCAAAGCTTCTCGTTCTAATAAAAGTCCAAAGGACTCTATATCTCCGCTAGAGAATATATCTTTCAAACTAGAAATATTATCATTTGCAATTTTAAATCTAGTATTGGCAAAAGGATGATTTTCCATAAGCTTATGCCCTATAGAACTAGAAATCTTCTTTTCGCTTTCATCTATGAGTAAAATAGTATCGCAAAAAGTGTAAAATACAGAATGTACCTCATGGGGATAAGTTATTGCATAAATGTCACTACTGCCATCTATATCTTTGTGATTACCCCAAATCATTAGATTGCCGTTTACAGATCTACTAGCGCTGCCTGAACCTAATCTAGATAAGAAAGAGGCCTTTCTATAAAAATAGACATCATCCATATGGGGAAATAAATCTCTTTCCAAAGACATTATACAAAGAGCTATGGCGCTCATTCCAGACGCGGAAGATGCTATTCCACTAGAATGAGGAAAAGAATTTTCAGTATCTATGGTAATATCATAGTACTTCAAATAAGGAGAATATGGAATAATCCTTTCTAAAAAGGACGACACTTTTTTTTCAAAATCAATTTTTGGTTTATTGTCAAATGAAAATTTTAAATATATTTTATCATCAGATTTTTTATTCCTTCTGGCATAAGAAAACTTAGTTTTGGTATAACTATTAGAAAGGGTGAAACTAATAGATGGATTAGAAGGTATCTGATTAGGCTTTTTCCCCCAATACTTAACTATAGCTATATTGGAAGGGCTTTGCCAGACTTTGGCTCCAGAATCTATACTCAGATCACCATAACTGGTGGGAGTAGATATAAATTGCTTCTCTTTCAAGATTATATTTAAAAACTTTTGACAGCACGAAAATAGCAATTTTAGATATAATGTGATTATACGATTATTGGGTGGTCCTTTATTTAATTGATAAGGGCTAAATAATTTTTATGAAATAGATTTTTAATCTGAGAGCTATTAATAAAAACTCTTGAAAGCATTGAGTTATTTAGAGGTTAACCTGGATTATTCATAGTCATATGAATTTTTTAAGTTAAAAATATTATTTTACTCAGTATTTCTGAGTAATTATCAATCTAATTCAGATTATAAATAATGTACTTTGATTCCTCACTTTTGGGCTTTATGTAAACCAGTCGTTTTTAGTTAAAGCCCTTTAAAATTAAGACTTATACCCAATATTGAAATATAATCTTGAATAATCTGGGCTAATCGAACTCAGGTTAGTAGGACTTCTCCAATAAAATCAAACTACAAATGTGGAAAAAATGAAAGATAACTTTACGCATTTTACGGGATAATGTCTAATTTCTTATTTGCATCCTTTCAGGATAGTGTATTGATTCATACGGTAGAGTTTAATTTTCAGATTCTTCATTATCTATATGGCCGATAACCATCACTCCTTGAACACTTTCTAAATCCCCATCTAATCCAATAAAATCATTGATTTTATTCTCATAAAAACCTCCTAGTATACAGCTCCCTATTCCAATATAACTTGAAACTAAAGAAAGTGATTGTAAAAGAATACCAACTTCTAATAACATGAACCTGTATGCCCTTACATTATATTTTATGTAAAGCCTTTGAATATTGGAGGATATAATGATACATCCTCCTATTTTATTTTCAGAATCTATATAAGGTGATAAACCTAAATTATCTTTTATAAAAGACGAAAAATCTCCTTCTTTAATCAATTCTAAAGAGTTATCCTTGGGCTGATAATGATACAGTCCTTTTTTAAAGTGGCTATTAACAAGTATTAGATATATATCCGATGAATATATTCCTCCAGGAGAAGGAGAGTATCTAAATTGCCATTTATGCCCCATTACATTCTCTTCCCTAGAAATGCCATATGAGTAATTTAGAATAGAGAAAATCTCATAAGAGCTTAAATCTTTTTTTAAATATTTTCTATGACTTTTTCGTTTACGTAAAACTTCTATAAAATCTTTTTGTTTGTTTTTTAAGCGTTTTAAATCATTTAACTTTATTTTTTTTCCAAAATATGTTTTATAAGGGTTAGAGGCCCTTTCAAGTACGTAGTCTGTATAAAATGTATTGGACCCTTTTGATATATCTCTTTTAATACTAATATCAGATATCTTTGAACTTTGTATGTAATCTAAACTATTATCTAGATCAAACATTTTTGTGGAATAAATAGACTTATCATACTTTTCTGATTCTTTCATTAAATCGTTTAGTGAATACTTTTTTTTCATTAGAGCGTAAAATAACTTATGGAAATGGGTGTGGAAATGTATTTAATTCTTCAATTTTTTTTGTATCGTATCCCATTTTTTTAGGACTTTCATATAATCTATCACCTCCTAGATAATATTGTCCATACGTTCCGTTTAAATGAGTCATATTAGGTATAATAACCCTAACAACTACAAAGCCATAGTTTTTAATATCATTAGTTGTTATTTCTTTGACGATATAGGGGTATTTTTTTTGTTTAAAAATACTCACGAGATGAGATAATTTTATTTTATCTGAAAAATCATCATCCTTTTTGAGTAGATTGACAGTCTTATTTGGTGTTTTCTCTAAAAAGGGTTTGATTATATATCTTAAATCCTTTCTTTTATTATAAAATACACTATGAGCTTCAAATGATTTAACAGAATTAAAATCATTGAAATCATAATTATTATACCGATCGATTAAAAATCTAGTATATGGTACTGATTGACAACATTCTATAATGGTTTTTTTTATAGCATCATAAAATGTATATCTAGTTGCAGCTGAAAAGGCTATAAAATTTTCTTTATCATTTATCCCTTCTAATATACCAAACACACTAGGAATTTTCACATCTGTTGTCATATCAAATAAATGAATTGTTAAATGGTCTGGTATTATTTCTTCTATTAATTTTCTAACCTCACCTTCTATTTTTATTTTTGGAAGGTCTAATAGGTTCATCCACCAAATAGAAAAAGAATCTCTTTCTACTATTTCATATGATGCAGATAAAATAGCTTTATGATAATCTGTATGTGAAGCAAATCCAGTAGATATGTTTTCAGATATTCTAACGCTATCTTCAAGAAAAGGCATATACAAAAATGTTGCGGGACATAAAATTACATTTTCAGTAGTTAAATCATATGCTCTATCAAAAAACACTTCAGTTGTTTCTGTAAAAGGGATAAAGGGAAATTTTGGAGTATTATATTGTTTTTGATGGAAAAGAGAAAAATTACTTGGGTGAATTGCATTATCATTTATATCTAAATATGTTGATTTTATCATACTTTTTTTATCATAAAAACAGCTACAATATCGTTCAACAGTTTCCCCTATACAAGCTAAAAAAGCATCTTCCCATTTAATTCCTGCCCCCCCTGAATTTCCACAGAAAAAAGAGTTATTATCAGTTAGTTTTTCAACATCACAGTTTGTAGAAGAATACGAAATAACTTTCGGATCCCCGAAAATATTAGCAGACCTGTATATGTTCTTAATTATACCTATTTCTTCACTAATCAAAGAAAAACTTCTTTTGATAGTATCCTCTAATGTCACTAATCTCATATCATTATCATTCTAACCATGGAGCTAACCTGATTGTATTATTTTCTGAGCATATGTTACAAAAAGGAACTTTATGTAACCTTGATATAGTTTTTGAATAATCATTTATATCAAATGAAACAAGGTTCCCGTAAGTTTCTAATAATGGATTATTCAATAAAAATTTAACAGTTTCCGCCATTAATACAGAAAGTAAAAAATTTTCAATATAATCTGGGTATATTCCCTTTTTTGATACATTGTCATTTATCCAATCATAATAATTTTTTTTTTCAGAGAAAAAAGTGTCAACGCTTTTTATTCGTTTTTCAAAACAAGAAAAGCATCCAGTATCTTTTCCAAAAAAAAGAGGTCCAACTCGACCTTTTTCAGAAACTACTCCTTGGTATAATATCCAAGGGATACGTAATTTAAAAAGCAATTCGCTTACTAATAAACAAGCATTCATAATAATTCTGGTTCCATCAATTAGTATAATATCTTTTTTCTCTACAAATTTTTTTAAACTTGTTTCCCTTGTTTCATTATTAACTTTGAGAGTTGAAATATTTCCTTTTATATAAGTTTTATAATAATTAGTAACTACAGAATCATTAGAAAAACAAATAATTCCAATTTTTTTGTCTTTTATTAATTTTTGCGTACTTGTGTCATTTATTTCATATGCTTGCCCTTTGAGTAGCTCCTCATTCGAATTATACAGTATAACACTAAAATCTTTTAGTTTAGAGAAAAACAGTAAAACTTTTTCTTTTGGAAAAATAATAAACATTTTATTTATTTTTCTTTTAGTTAATGGTTCACTTATATAAAATTTAAAAATATCTAATAAAATGTCATCATCAAACTCAATTTTTATCGAGCTTGAATTATTGCTCAATAAAAACTTTTTATCACCTATTGGAGTAAGGTCAAAATTTTTTATACTATTCATTTTCTTAACTACTATTTGTTTATCTCAGGATAATTCAGAAAAGTTCTTGCCCCTAAATATAGAAGAAATAATAGAACAGTGTTATACCAGTCAAAATATAAACAACGAATATACTTGTATGAAGGAAATAACAGGGATATTAGAACAAGCAGAAAAAGAATTCATAAATACATCTAAATCATTGTATTATGTATATTATTGGAAAGCTTATTTATCATATAAGCACTCTTTTTTAATATTAAAGAATAACGATTTAAATGAACAAGAAAAAAAAGTCAAAATAAAAAACATAATAGAAAAAGGACTAGAAGGATTAAACAATATTGAAAATAAAAACAGCGAAACATATAGCTTATTAGCTCTTCTTATTTCTATGAAATACATATACACTCCTAGACAAAACATACTGCAATTGATGAATGAAAATAAAAAAGCATTAGAATTTTCCATGATAGATGGAGAAAACAACACTAGGGCCTATTACGTTAACGCTTCGTATGATTTTTATACCCCAAAACAGTATGGAGGAGGAAAAAAAGCAGAATCCTTATTACTTAAAGCCATATCAATAAAGGAAAAAATTAGATTGCCTATAGAACCAAAATGGGGAAAAAAAAGAATCCTTAAAACTTTTAATTAAACTTTATGAAAAAAACGAAAATAAAGCATTGTGCGATAAGTACATAGATATTCTAAATAAAGAATATCCTTCCGAATAACCTAGTCATGACACTATCCTGAAAAGTGTCTAAAGTGGTTATTTTTGGTTGAAACCCTTTAAAAATAACACCTTATATTCAAATTGAAATACAAACCATGAATAATCCAGGTTATAATAAGTATAATGCCTTCTTTATGAAAATTACAATTCATATAATTTCATTATGTTTACTCATATCAGGCAATATTTGTTTATCACAAAATAATTACACTATAGATGGAAAAGTTATAAATGATGATAATAAGAGTATATCTGATGTTGGAATATTTATAAAAAGTGATAATTCAATTTATACATTGTCTGATATTCATGGCAATTTTTCTATTAAAGTACCTCGTGATAAATATAACGATACATTGGTGTTTTATCATATAGCGTATAATTCTGTCTCTCTTGATGTAAAAAAAATAATAGAAGATGGAAAATTAATTGTAACTCTATCAAAAAATAAGAATCGTCTTTCTGAGATTGTTTTATCAAGTGATAATAATTCTATAGACAGTGAGTTTTCTACAGAAAAATTAACAAAATTCGAAATTTATGCGAGTCCTAGTTATAATGGAGATATCATAGGAGGAATTAATTTTTCAAGAATGTCTACAAACACTGAAGAAACACCTACCCTAAATCTAAGAGGCAGCCCTGAAAAAAGATCCATGGTTTTTATAAATAATGTCCCATTGTATAGAAGTAATCTCAAAGAAAACTTTCTAAACTCAATAAATAATGTAGACTTCCTATCTGTAAGTACTTCTTCCATAGGGAATATAGAGATTTACCCATCCAACCCCCCCGTATACTTCTCTAATACGTCTGGGGGATTGATTAACATGAATACACCGTATACAATGGAAGATAGGACAGCCATTTTTTTATCTCCAATAGTTTTATCTCTAGGGCTAGAGAAAGACTTAAAGCAAACAATGATGTTACAAGCCAATTTATACTATGTAGACTTAGGTCTTTTTAGAAAATTTAATTTTCAAATAAAAGACTACATAGATTACTATAGGCGGATGAATGGTGAAATAACTATGAATGTAAATTTAGATAGAACGAAAATAAAAATTTACTCTGCTTTGACAAAAGATAAAATTAGTTTTTCTGATTTTTTTTCCAAAGACAGAAATACAATAAAATCTGATGTATTTAAAAGCTACAATGTGGCAAATATTCATTTCTTTTTGGAGAATGTGAAAATAAAGTTTAATTCAGGAATATCAAAAATATTAGATAGTACTAGAGTAAAAAATTACTCTAGTATAGACCAAAATTTAACTTACTATTATTCATCTTTGAGTGCTAATTATTTTTTAGAAAAATCTCGTTTCTATGGAGGTTTAACTTTTGAAAGAGCTATAAATAGAGAAAAAGAGCAAATGTATGTAGAGCCATTTATAGGATCAACTTATACTATTTCTAGTAATATTACCATTGGAGCAGGAGTTAGGAAAACTGTATATAACTATCAAAAACTGAATCCCTACTCTTACAATTTTTTAATGAAGTTTTCAGATGAAAAAAATCATAATAGATTTATTCTCAGTGCTGGACACTATGAATCATTAGATTTTATAGATTTTAATTCAGGGATTTTAAAAAGCAATCAGATTACTGTTGAGTATAACTATGAAAAAGATAATCACAAAGCAGGAATTTCTCTTTATAAAAAGAGGGATAAAGATTTTTACTTGAAAGATAGATCTTTTATTTACGGAGACAGAGATACTTATGGATTAGAGTTATCATACAAAATGGATAAAGAAATATTCTCAACTGAATTATCATATTTGTTTATAAGATCTCTATTCTCATATGGGAAATATAATTTTAGAGAATTAGATTTTCCTTATTTTTTTAAAGGATTAATTTCTGTATACGCAACTAACTCTATAAGGATGTCTTTATCTTTTATATCACGTCCAGGAAGTTTATATACTCCTATAAAGTCTAATGATTATGATATTTCTACAAAAAAATATTTTCCAATATTATCGGAGGATATAAATGGTAATAGATATAATAGTTATCATAGGTTAGATTTTTCCATAGATAAGTCATTTTCTTTAAAGGAAATGACTATTATGCTGATTGGTAAAATATCTAATCTCTTAGATAGAAAAAATGAAAGAATAGAGCTATTCGACTACGCAAGCGGTGATGTAAAAAAAGATTTATATCAAGAAAGAGAATTTTTTATTGCTTTAGTTTTAATGCTGTGATTTATACAATTATTGTATTCTTTTTAATTTTGTATTTGTAATAACTAAATAGAAAGAAATAGATACTAATATAAGCCAGAGTATAGACCATAATAAATGTATATCATTTCCTCTCATGAAGTTGAGAACAACTTTCAAAGGGAAGATATAACTTATAAATAAAAATACTGTGTTTACAGATGATATGTTAAAATAAGCATCTGATAAAAACATACTTCCAAAGAAAACGAAAGAAGAAATTAAAGTGCTTTTATCACTATCGATCCCGTATAATGAAATTAATAATCCTAAAAATGAATAAATAATAAATAATAAAGCTCCCCCTATTATATAATTAGTTAAATTCATTTGATTTATAGAAAGCTCAAAAAATAAGTAAGAGAGTAATATTAAGATTAAACAAGAAAACAGTACCACCATCATTCTGACCAAAATAAAACTTATAAAAAGCCATATAATATTTAAAGGATATGATTTAAAGTATTTTACAATACCTAAAGAGTAATATAACTTTATAACAGGCCCTATAGCATTCAAGCCATCCCCTATTATTGTTACTCCAATCATTCCTGATAAGAAAAAATTAATATATCCTTGACCAACCCCAAAACTAAAACCAAAAATTATAAAAAGAGTAGGAGGGAATATCACAGAGTAGAAAATAGATTCTGGTGAACGTATGGAACTCAATAGTTGTATCAAAAAAAGTTTTCTTATCGCTTTATTCATTATCTCGTTTTTAGTAAAAAAATGTCTGAAATGTCTATTGGTAAAATAGAAAAACTTACTACGCCTCTATCTGATAATCTATCTAAAATAGATTCTTTTTCATTTTTTTCACGGAAATACACATATATTCTATCTTCTTCTTCTAAACAAATAAGATGTTTTTTTTCTAAAAGAAATTCTTGTTCTGTGAATCCTTTTGTATCAAAAACAAATTTCCCTTCATATGGTATACTTTTTATTAATTCCTGAGGGTTTTCTGGTTTATTCAAAAGACTTCCTTTGTCTATTAAAATTACTTTGTCAGCTATATCTAAGGCTTCTTCCCATATATGAGTTGTCATTAATACAGTTTTGCCACTATTTTTTATTTCATTCCAAAGAAACTTTCTAAAGATGGGATCTAATCCATCGGTAGGCTCATCCATTATTAATAAATCACTATTTGATATTAAAATGCTATAAATTCCTATTTTTTTCCTTTCTCCTTTAGATAATAATTTGAAATACTTATTCATTATAGTATGAATACCCATCCTATTTATTAAATCATCATTTCTAGCATGGTTATACATAGATTCAAAAAAACTTAAAATTTCTCGTACCCTTAGAAACGAAAAAGAAACAAAAGAATCATATAAAACACTTACTTTTTCTGTACTCAAAGTTATTTCTCCTTCATATGTTATATTATTCATGATGCAATCTATGAGAAGGGATTTTCCAGAACCATTTTTCCCAAAAATGATTGTAATGTCCCCTTGAATTATTTCAAAAGAGATATCTTTTATAAGAATATATTTATTTTCTATGACTGATAAGTTCTTGATAGAGGCTTTACTTGTAATCATATTTTTTTATTATGATAATCCAATCATTATTATTTCTAAGAGCCTTTGTCGAATCAACAACCGTTTAATGAGTATGCCTGTGAAACCCTTGTAATCAATAGGGTTAATAGATTTATGATTATAATTGTGATTAATAGGCGTATTTCGGAGCATTTGCATGTGAACTAAAAGCGTTTTTCTATAAAATTTTAATTTTCTAGAAATATCATAAGACACTCTAAATATTTAATTAAGAATTATTCTAAAATATTTTGGTTTAGACAAAATTATAATACTTACTAATGTTAATAGTTTTTAAAAAATATGCTTAAATCCAACATTAATAAGAAATCCATTATGATAGACACTTTTATAAGCATCATTTTGTCTAGCTCCCGTGCCCATGCAGCCCATTTCAATAAAAAAAGAAGAGTATCTATCTGTAAAGAACTCAAAACCAAATAATCCATATCCACCAAAACGAAAATTCTCTTCTGAGAATATATAAGCCGGTATTATAAGTACAGAACCTGATTCGCCATATACATTAATACTTTTACTCACAGGCTGAATATAAACCCACCCTAGTGTACTTGAAAAATAAGGCACCAATATTTCTCTTTTTTTAGGAGAATAGAAATAGTAATTAAAAGACATATTTGCGGTAGCTTTCAGTTCAAACATATCTATGATACGTACTCCTGTATTAGCCCCTACATGAAAATTATCTTGAACCTTTCCTAATTGGAATCCTATAAAAAAATTACAAATTTTATTATCCTCTGTTTTTTGGAATCCTATAGAAAAATTATCATCTTTATTATCCTCTGTTTTATTGTTAGTTTCTTGAGCTATAGTGTATACATATGGTAACATGAGGATTAAAACGCAGGTTAATTTTTGTTTCATAACAATTAAGGTATTAAAGAGTTATACATCTGAATTTAACCGATGATTAATAGTTATTGACTATCAGATTCGGAGTCAAGATTAGATCGGAACACTTCAACTATGATTATTATTAATAATATTCAATTCAAGTTGGTAGATTCGTAAAAAAATCAAAATTCCCAAACCAAGTTAATGAGCATATTTCCTTATTACAGCTTCATTCAAATTCATTTACAAAATAATGTTTTATGCTTCTATAAACGTACTTTATACAAAGTACTTATTAATTTGAGTTCGATTAATAAAAACGCTTGAACCCTTTGAGCCTATGAACACAAACATAAAAACCCCTTCAACCCTAAAAAAAATCAAGACTTTTAAGTGTTATGCTTAAAGTAAATCATTAATCGAACTCAAGCTTTTAGTTAAATACAACTTGAGGAAGAAGAGGTGCATTTACAGCTAGTAGATGTAGTAGTGCAAACAGTACAACCTTCTTGTACTAATACCATTTGATCTGTTAACCCAGATTATTCATAGTTACCCTTTAAATATTGCGCATAAAGTGTTAATTTTAAGGCATTAAAGTCCAAAGAAACATACTTTAATATAGCCCAAAAATGAGGAATAAAAACACATTATTTTATAGAGGGAAAACTTCTGTTGAGTTAACTTTTTCATCATCAGAAATTAGCTCTGATGGATCTTTAATCATGCTTGAAAAACTAGAAAGAGATCATAGATTGATTCATTATTACAGTAAACTTTTGCCTGATACTCGAGACTCTAGATTTATTACTTATACCAGAAAGCAACAGTTAAAACAAAGGGTTTATATGATCATGTTAGGCTATGAAGACGCCAATGATGTTAATCATTTACATAACGATCCTTTAATTCAAAGATGTTCTTCAAGGTGATTTGGCTTCTCAACCTACTATATCAAGATTTGAGAATAGCTTTGACAAACAAGCTNGTTTTTAAGTTTTCGTGATGCGTNGGTTATACAAATATCGTTTCAAGTTTATCTCGATCGTAAGAGAATAGTTATTCGACGTAGATTCAACTCGATGATCCAACTCATGGCAGTCAACAATTCGTCAATGTTTAACGGTTATTATAGTCAATTCATGTACAATGAACTATTTTTTCATGATGGAAAAACAGGACAGATTATCCTTCCTGTACTCCGCCCAGGAAATAGTCATTCTAATAAATGGTATGTGAGTATTTTAAAGCGAATAATTATCAAAATACGTGAGAGTCACCCAGAGATGGAAATAATTATTAGAAGTGATAGCGGCTTTAGTTGCGCTCCTTTTTACCAATTAGTAGATGATTTTGATTTACTATATGTGACAGGCATAGCGAGCAATGAAGTTTTAAAAAGAAAGGTATCTTGGTCAAAAAATGCTGTAAAAAAAATGTATTTAGATCAGGGAGAGAAGCACCAACATTTTATGAGTTTTACGTACAAAGCCAAGAGTTGGCACAAGCCTCAACAGTGCTATTCTAAAGTTGAGAGTACAGGATTAGGGATGAACATAAGGCATTTTTCTAGTAATCTTCCCCAAAAGGATGCTAGAGAAATTTACTTTGACTTTTATGTGAAAAGAGGTGATTCAAGTGAAAATAGAATAAAAGAAGTTAAAAATATGTGTTTTTCTGATCGTTTGTCAAATCATAGTTTTCTTGCTAATTTTTTTCGACTTATGATGAGTAGTCTTGCCTATGAAATGTTTTTATTACTGAAACAGAAGATAAAGAAAACAAGATTTGAAGTAGCAAAAAAATGGTTAATCAGTTCGATTAGAACCTATCTTCTCAAGGTAGGAGCAACGATTAAAATTACCAAAAGGCGAATCTATTATCAGCTATCTAAATCTTTTGTTTACAAGGGTTTATTTCGGGAAATTATTACCCAGTAACGGTTGTTTATTTGTGAAATGAACAACCTTGGGATAGTTACGCCTTGTCGTTAAAAAACCATGTAAAAACACTAAAAAAGAGCATTGTCATCCTAAAAAAAGGTGCAAAAAAACGACAAAGAAGATGAGTTCTCTTCGATTAGTAAAAAAGTTAAGGAAAAAATATCACGTCTAATCTATTTTAGTATGACTATGAATAATGCGGGTTAATTTACTCATTTCCATAATTAAAAATATTAAAAGTTAAAAAAATACGCTGTCGCAATATATAAAAATAATTTGAATATAAAAAGAGGTAGAATTGGAAGTATAAACCTGAGCTCGATTAATAATTTGCTTAATTAAAAACCTGAGTTCGATTAATAATTTGTTTGGTAAAAATGCTTGAAAGGCTTGAATTAACTAGAATTAAAGAGACTCATATTTATGATAAATAGAATGTTTTAGCGTAAGAATTCTTAAATTCCGACTAAATCAGCCTCATAAGCATAAAAAGAGCCCAAAACCAAAAGGGCATTTACTTAAAATCCAAATAAAATCAAAGGATTCAAGCGGTTTTATTAATCGAACTCAGGTTACTAGTTTCTCTAGCATTGCTATTGGTTTAGCTAATCAAGCTGCTGCTAAAGTTTCTAATACTTCAAACCCTTTTATTGCTTTACAACAAGTTGCTCAAGAAGCTGTAGATGTTCAAAACAGATAAGGCGAGCTATTGAAGGTGCTGAAAAAGCTCAGGAAGCTATTTCTGATCTTAACAAAAGTCATTGTTGCTGTTGAGAAAGCTGCTCAAAAAGTTACTGAGACTGTTAAGGAAACAGCTCAAGCTACTACTACTTAGACCAGTAGGTTAAAGAGGATTTAATTCTAAGAAAAAACTTTACTATTTATACCTGTTTTTGCCGTTTTTATAAACGAACGGTTTTTTTCAAAAAATTTCAAAATACTCTAAATTTTAATCTAAAAGCCTGATTCTAAGCTCCTTAGTAAACTAAGGGGCTATTAACTAAATAACATCACAGGGGTTTAAATAAATTATCTAGAATCAAAAATCTTTTCTTATGCTTATGCCAACTCCATTTGTAAAGCCGTTTGGGAGAGTACTGTTTATAGATTTATTATGCCTGCTAAAAGTCTTTAATTTTATTTTACCATCATTACTAATAGATACTTCAGCATCTAATTCAGGTAAAATTTTATTGCTTTTATCTGCACCCACTGGCATTCTAAACTGAGAATTTATCTTCACCCTATTTTTAAAAAACTGTCTTGTGGATATGCCTACTTCTAGCAATTTAGAACTATTCTCGTCTGTTTTATAATTATCTATGTAATCTAGTTTGAAATCAAATTCATCGCTTAGTGTAGACAAAAAACTAGAAAACTGATCGGCCAATACCCTGTAAGGAGTATTTGATGGCTCTCTAAACTCTTCATTTATATTATCGCTGACAGGAATGAAAGTTTTCATAGTAAGTAGTGATAAAAATTGATTTTTCTTATTATTTGGATTATCCTCCATAAGATTATTAAACCTATTTTTTAATTCATCTCCTGCATCTAACAAATCTATATCCAACTTGAACTCTGGATTATTTAATTTTTTATTTAGGCCAAGTTTTAGTTGAACGTTCACACTTTTAGATTGTTCTGTATAATTTTCTAACGTGATTGGTGAAGTATTAGCACTTAGCTTATATGTTCCTGTTATATCTAAATCTGCATCCTCGATTAATCCGTTCCAAGATATAGAACTATCTTCTTGCAACTTAAAATCTACATTTAAAATATTTCCAAGGGTAAATTTATACAGCCCTTCCCTTATTATATAACTACCATAAATATTGAATTTACCCATAGAATTTACATCTAAAGTCATATCGCCTTCCCCGCGAGCACTTATAACATCTCCCACAGATGGGCTAAAAATAATTTTAGCCAGAGCATCTTGAGTCACTTTCAAATCTAACTTAAAGTCTAAACCCTTTCCAGTAGTTTCCGTTTTTTGGATTGATATTTCTTCCTTTTCATCTTTCTTGAAGTTGATAAAATTATACTCTTTAATTTCTCTATTAGATCTCAAAGGTATATTTATCACAGTATGATTATTTGTAGAAGCAACTACATCTATGGAAGGCTCTGTAATTTTACCTGTAATATTTACTCTGCCAGAAGCAAATAAAATGCCATTGTAATCTTTATTGTCTTTATATGTGGTGTTTAGAAGTAATCCATTGTTGAATAATATTTTTAGTGACAATTCCCAGTCTCTGTAAGAATTGTGGGATAAATCACCTAATAATTGATATTTAGTCTTATACTTGGTATCCTCTAAGTTGATTTTATCAATATGTATTTTATCATCCTTCAAATAAATTTTTGAATCCTCTTCAAAGCTAAAATCTACACCTATAAATGGTTGTTTAAGTCCAGCATTCTTTAACTTTAAAGTTCCATAAAACTTAGGGGCGCCAATAGAACCACCTATATTGACATGACCGTATGCTTTTCCTCGAATATTATCTAATGCCAACTTTGTGTAGTAATTCATAGGAGATAAGTCAATATCTGATAGCATTAGAGTCATATTTATATTTTTATTATTCCTTAAATAATAGAAATGCCCCCTACCTACTAAAATGCGTTTGTTTTTATCTGTAATATCAATCTTTGTATAATTGGATTTAGTATTGTGATTAAACTTTGTGTTTAAAGACATTCTATCGTACTTCATATCGTTCCAGACGATTTGGTCTATACCTATATTTATAAGAGGTTTATATATTTCCCCATCCGTGTGAATTCGAATATCTCCATTTATAATTCCACTTATCTCAGTACCTAAGAAAAATTTACTTATACTCTTTAACGACAGATTTTTAGCAGATAAATGCACATACTTATCGCTTTTACTTTTAATAGCACCTTTTATATTTACACTTTTATCATCGCTCCTAAAAGATGTATTGCTCAATACACCTTTATAGGTGTCTACATCCATCACAAAATTTGAATTGTTTTTTTTGTCAAAAATCCATGTTTCATCACCCATATATAGATGCGTCTCATTTAATCCCAAAACAAAGCGACCTTCTTTATCGAAAGTTTGATATGCTATAATTTTAGAAATGCCTTTGTTATACTTATCTAAATTAACAGTTGTGAGTATGGATATACTATCATTTTGATGAGAAGACAATAACTCTAATTTGGTTGCCCTGTATTTGTAAATATTCATCCCATCAGCTGACAGATAAGTGTTTACATGTTTGCTTTTTGTGTCGAAATTAAAAACGATATTGTCAAAACTTATATTATCCAAACTCACTTTGTCAGAATATAGAGATATTTTCATATCGTTTTTATCTCCATCTATATTTCCAGCGAATTCCATTTCGCTGCCTATTATAAAGTTTGGAAGCAGGGATTTTAAGTGTAATTTATTCAGTTTGAATTTAAATGATATCTGTTGATTCTCATCTACTTCAACTGGCCTATAGTTTTTGTACATCTTCCCTATGGAATTTTTAACTAAATCTAAAATCTGAACATAGTTAAACTTTCCCTCAATCCTTCCCTGTAAATCATTACCAGATTTTACACTTAAAAAGCGTCTCCCATTGTTTATACTAGAAATAAATGACAGATCATTAAAATTATCGTATACCCCTTCTTTTCCGTAATAAGTGTTTCTCAAGACCACACTTCCAGTCATATTTTTAATTTCATTTCCCTCTAATCTGGCCCTTATACGAGAACTGATACTTACTCCCTCTTCTTTAGATAAATTCACAGGAAATAACAGAAACTTATTAAAATTTATTTCTAAATCGTATTTGTTTAAAAGACCTCTCATATCTAAAATACCTGTCAATCTGATCCTAGCTTTAGGGTCATTTACAGAAGTCCAAATAGAATACAATCCCTTTTTTGCATCCATCTCCATTTGCATGTTTCTATAACTATAACCGTTATAATCAGCCGATAGAATATTAGATTTTAGATATATCAAAGCCTTCTCTTTTTCAAAGTCACTGCCGTATAGGTTTATTTCTCCAGTTACATTTTGTAAATCAATATCCTTTACAACAGAGCTTAGATTGAAGTTTTTTATGTTGATTTTCCCATTGTAGTTGCGATTATCAATTAGTTGTAATTCTCTTATGGAAAAATCTCCTATGGTGCTAGTCCCCTCCCCTCTTATAGAGATAGAATCCTTACTTAAATACATATATCCGGCTATATTAAACCGCTCTGTACCTGTTAAATTGGGCATTAAACTATCGAGCTGAGGAACTAATTTGATACATCTATCATAATTCACATTCAAATCTAAAAGGTCTATTTTTAAACCGTACCCTTTCCCTTGTTTTTTCAAATGCATTTTTAAAGTAGAGCTGTCAGTATTATCTATTGAAGATATCTTTATTTCCCCTGTCTTAAAATCTGAAATAGGGCCTTTAAATATTCCAGATACATGAAGACTTTCATGAGATTTTACACTAGGTATATAACGACCTATTTCTGCCATAGATATCTTTGACTTATTCAAAACAATATCCATTTTCAGGCTATCTACAGGTTTATCGCCCCAATTAAAATCTATATGAGCAAGATTTAAATCACTCTTAGAAGTAGATAACTTAGTATTAGTAAAAGATATTTTTTCAGAATTCGCTACGAGACTTGTCTGTAGATTAGTGCAATTCACACCTCTAACCTCTTCTAAAGAATTTATTTTAATATCTACATGTAAGCTGTCTCTCAAAAATACATTTGTAAATGTGCTATTTATATTATCAGCTATAATTACAGGAGCAGAAAGACTTTCGTCTATATAACTGTATTTAGAATTTATTAATCGTATTTTATCTACCTCAAATAGATTCTTATCGATAGAGGGAATACTATCTCTGTTACTGTCTGATAATGAATACAAAAATTCTCTGAGGTTATCCTTATCCTCACCTTTGTAATACTTCATCTTAAGGTATATCTCTCTTAGTACAGCCTCTTTGATAGATATAGTCTTATCTACTAGTCCATAACTTCTAAAATCTATTTTAGCATAGGGAATATATACTAGGGTATCGTTGTGATGATCTGGTATGAATATCTCCTTAAAAATGCAATCCCCAAAAAATGAAATATCTACTTCTCCTATTTCTACTCTATTATTGGAATTTTTTAAAATACCCTCAACTATGCTCTTTACAAGAGATGTCTGTACCGCTTTTAGATTGAGTACGGATATAAATAATGCCATAAGAAATAGAAATATACTTATGATTATTATACCTTTTCTCCTCTTTTTTTTTTTAGTCATCTATATATTACTTTTGCTTAGAATAATATGAAAACAGAAATCACTATTCTAGGCATAGAATCTTCCTGCGACGACACAGGTGTCGCTGTAATTCGAGATAGAGCAATACTCTCCAACATAGTTGCTAGTCAATCTGTACACGAAGAATTCGGGGGTGTAGTCCCCGAGCTAGCCTCGAGGTCACATCTACAAAACATCGTTCCCACCTTACAACGAGCGTTAGATCTCGCGAAAGTAGAAAAAAAAGATCTAAACGCTATAGCCTTTACAGAAGGTCCAGGGCTGCTAGGATCCTTATTAGTAGGCTCTTCATTTGCAAAGAGTATGAGTATGGCTTTAGGGATTCCATTGATAGGAATAAACCATATGCAAGGCCATATTTTAGCTCATTTCATAGAAAGAGAGAATCACTCTAAGCCTGAGTTCCCTTTCTTGTGTCTGACAATATCTGGAGGACATACACAGATAGTAGAAGTTCGTGATTATTTTGATATGCAAGTCATAGGAGAAACTATAGACGACGCCGTGGGAGAACTATTTGATAAAAGCGCTAGAATGTTAGGTCTATCTTATCCAGGTGGCATGTTAATAGATAAATATGCTAAAACAGGTAACCCTTTATCCTTTAAATTCACACAACCTAAGGTAGAGGGTCTGAATTTTAGCTTTAGCGGACTCAAAACTAATATACTGTACTTCTTGAAGAAAAACACTAAGGATAACGACAAATTTATAATAGACAATATAGAAGATATATGTGCTTCTATACAATACACTATAGTAGAGACGCTTTTAAGCAAGCTACTAAAAGCCAGTTTAGAAAGAGGAATAAAAAATATAGCCTTAGCTGGAGGAGTATCTTCTAACTCTCGAATAAGAGAAGAATTGACAAAATACAGAGACAAATTCGGATGGAAAACGCATATTCTCCCTTTTGAATACTGCACCGATAACGCAGCTATGATAGCAATCACAGCTTATTTCAAATACCTAAAAAATGATTTCTCTAATATGTCTATCTCCTCAAAATCTAGGATGAAATTCTAAACTATTTAAATACTTATAACCTCTAATAAGTCTTTTATCTTTTCTGCCTTCGCCTTGGCTCTATCAATATCTGTATCTACAACTGTCACGTGTCCCATCTTTCTAAATGGTAGAGTCTGTTTCTTTCCGTATATATGAGGTGTTATTCCCTCTATTTTCAATATATCTGTCATGCCCTTATAATAGACTGGTCCTTCATGACCTTCTTTACCTACAATATTTACCATGACGGCAGGCGTTTTACTCTCTGTACTTCCAAGAGGTAAATCTAAAATAGCTCTCAAATGTTGCTCAAATTGAGAAGTATAAGATCCCTCTATACTATAATGACCACTGTTATGAGGGCGAGGAGCTACTTCGTTTACCAATATTTCATCGTCTTGAGTCTGAAACATCTCTATGGCCAAAAGCCCTACTATATTCATCTTTTGAGATACTCTAATAGCTATATCTCTTGCTTTATCACACAATGCCCTATCTAAACGAGCAGGACAAAGGATGTATTCCACCTGATTAGACTCTTTATCAAATTCCATCTCTACTAGAGGATAGGCCTTGAAATCTCCAGAAGGATTTTTAGCAACTATCATTGATAACTCCTTTTTTACAGAAACTAAATCCTCTGCTATACATTCTCCATCTGTTAAAGCCTCTAAATCACTTTCTTTTTGGACTATGCAAACCCCTTTTCCATCGTATCCAAACATAGTAGACTTCCATACAAAAGGAAAATCTATTTCCGAATTTTTTACCGCCTCTATCAAACTTCTCTTATTGGCAAAAAGACTAAATGGAGATGTGGGAATATCGTTTTCTAGATAGAACTTCTTTTGTACAGCCTTATTCTGTATTAATTCTAACTCCTCTGGAGGAGGATACACTCCTATTCCCTCACTTTTCAATTTTTTGAGGGCTTGTACATTTACCTTCTCTATCTCAAAAGTAAGTACATCTACACTTTTGCCAAATTCATATACCGTTTTGAAGTCTGTAATATCACCTTTTACAAATTCATTACTGCCAATTTTACAAGGGGAACTATCTGATGGATCTAAAACTTTAGTGAAAATATCTAATTTCCTAGTTTCGTTTAGCAACATCTTACCGAGCTGACCTCCTCCCAATATGCCTAATTTAAAATCTGAAGAAAAACACATTTTGTTATAAACAATTCTTTAATTTACTTATAGTTAGCTCTGGATTTTCAGAACTAAAAATAGAGTTTCCAGCTACCAAAACATCTGCCCCAGAATTGAATAACTTCTCAAAATTACTCAGACTGACCCCTCCATCTACCTCTATAAGAGCATTACTCTTTTTTCTCTCGATAAGCTCTTTTAAAGCTCTGATTTTATCATAAGTCCCCTCTATGAATTTTTGTCCACCAAAGCCAGGGTTTACAGACATTATCAGAACTAAATCTACATCACATATTATATCTTCCAAAAGATTTACAGAGCTATGAGGATTTATAGCTACTCCCGAAAGCATGCCCTTCTCCTTTATAGAATGAATAGTTCTGTGTAAATGATTACAAGCTTCATAATGAACTGTTAAAACATCAGCTCCCGCCTCTCTGAAATAAGATATATATCTATCGGGATTTGTTATCATCAAATGTACGTCCAAAGTTTTTGTAGCATGGTTTTTTATAGCCTTTATTACAGGCATCCCAAAGGATATATTAGGCACAAACAAACCATCCATAACATCTATATGGAACCAATCTGCCTGACTAGAATTTACCATTTCTATATCCTTTTGTAAATTGGCAAAATCAGCAGATAATATAGAGGGAGCGATAATTTTTGTCTTCATAAAATTGTGATATTTTAAATAACTTTCTCGAAGAAATAGAAATTATTTAATCCTTAAAACGAAATAGTTCTTTTTACCTCTCTGTAACAAAATATACTTGTTCTGCAAAAAGTCTTCCGAGGTAACAGTAAAAGATTCATCTATCTTTTTTTTATTAACAGATATGGAGTTCTCTTTTATAGCTCTTCTAGCCTCTGAATTAGAATTCACAAAACCCCTAGTATGAGATATAAGCGATAAAATATCTATGCCGTCATTTATTATTTCTTTAGATATATCCCCTTGAGGAACCCCTTGGAAAACTTCTAATAATCTCTCCTCAGATATGTTTTGTAAACTCTCATAAGTAGATTTCCCAAATAAAATCTCTGAAGCTTCTATAGCCATATGGCAATCTTCACGCGAGTGAACCATTGTAGTCAACTCTACAGCTAATACTTTTTGAGCCTTACTAAGATTAGGAGACTCTCGATGTTCTTTTATCAAATCTAATACTTCTTCTTCTTTTAAAGAAGTGAATATTTTCAGATATTTTTCAGCGTCTTGATCAGATATGTTCAACCAAAATTGATAGAATTTATAAGGTGAAGTCTTTTTTCTATCCAACCATATATTTCCCTCTTCTGTCTTGCCGAATTTCATGCCGTTAGAATTAGTTATCAAAGGACAGGTGATGGCAAATGCTTCTCCTCCTGTCTTTCTCCTTATCAATTCTGTGCCCGTTGTTATGTTCCCCCATTGATCTGAACCCCCTATCTGCAGTTTACAATTATTGTTTTTATAAAGATGTAAAAAGTCTAATCCCTGAACCAGTTGATATGTGAATTCAGTAAAAGACATACCTTCACTAGAATCTGAAGATATTCGTTTTCTTACAGATTCCTTTGACATCATATAGTTTACAGTAATGTGTTTGCCTATATCTCTTATAAAGTCTAAAAAAGAAATATCTTTCACCCAATCGTAATTATTTACCAACTGTGCCGCATTAGGCCTCTGATCTGAAAAATCTAAAAAACGGGTTAATTGCTCTTTTATGCAATTTTGATTATATCTCAAAACCTCCTCGTCTAAGAGGTTTCGCTCTTTAGATTTTCCAGAGGGATCTCCTATCATTCCAGTGGCCCCACCTAAGAGAGCTATGGGAATATGTCCAGCTTTTTGAAAGTGCTTTAACATTATAACTCCCACCAAATGACCTATGTGAAGAGAATCTGAAGTAGGATCTATACCCAGATAGGCCGATGTTATCTCTTTTTTGAGCTGCTCTTCTACCCCTGGAGTCTTGTCTTGTATCATCCCCCTCCAGCTCAACTCTTCTATAAAATCACGCATATAGAAAACTTTTTTTCGATGAAAAAATTAAGGCGCAAATGTAATGAGACACTCACAAAATATTATATTTTAATTTCAATGATGGAGGAATACCCTACATAGAAATACAATCTAGGCATCATAAACACTTTATAATCAGTTAGATAGTATATATAATTCGCTAACAGAGAGATAACAACATGGGAATAGTCATTCCTAGAGTTATAGAAGAGGTAACCAATATATAATCCTTTTTTTTGACATTCATTATGTATACAAATACTATGTTGAATATAAGTAACAATATCACCACGATTATCTGTCCTATTTCCAAACCTACATTAAATCCGAATAGAGGTAATAATAATTCATCCTTTACTCCTCCCAATATAGCTTTTAAGTAATTAGAAAATCCCATTCCATGTATAAATCCAAATAAAACCGTTGCTATATAAGCAAAACTATTATTTCTTTTGGAAGTAGGAACCAAAATATTGTGACATGCTGTCGCACATATGGTCACAAGAATCAAAAATTCTACCAAATCCGCATCTAAGGAGAATATATCTAAAACTGATAAAGCTAATGTTATGGAATGCCCTATTGTAAATGCTGTCACTAAGTATAGTATCTTTTTTAGATCTTTAAAACTGTAGATACTGCACAGTGCTATTATAAATAAAATATGGTCATATCCATCAAAGTCTAATATGTGATTAAGCCCTATTTTGCTGTATAGAATAAAATTATCTAGACTATCCATATTGTCTTTATTTTGATATTTCCTATGAAAGGAATTTAATTAGAACGCAATAATACTAAATAATACATTAACATGAGATCAATTAATATTGAGTTAAAATATCAGTATTTTATAGTTTGATTCAAAAATCTTACATAAATTTGTAGGGTTATGAATTTAGGTAAATATATATCGGAGTTATTGTACTCCTACGAGTGTGTAATAGTTCCAAATTTTGGAGGATTCTTAACTAAAGAACACCAAGCCGTTTTAGATGAATTATCTGGAACCATAACTCCACCAACTAAAAAAATATCCTTTAACATAAATATTAAACAGAGCGACGGCCTGTTGATCAATTATATCTCTAGACAGAGAGGCATCTCCTATTCAGACGCTTCTGCTGGTGTAAACTTAGAAGTTGAAAATTGGAGAAACAATCTAGATAAGATTAAATCTCTTTCTATTGAAAACATTGGAACTTTTAAACTGAGTACAGGGGGAAATTTAGTCTTTACTCCAGATGATAGCTTTAATTATCTAATTAACTCATTCGGTCTAGGACCAATACACGCTCCTAGAATAAATAGGAATCTAGAAAAAGCAATAACTCTCAAAACTAATAATCTCAACAGGAGATTGTCCTATTCTCTGAAAAAACCTATGAGGTATGTAGCTGGGCTTATCCTTGGGGGCTCCCTGCTAATAGGCCCTTTTATCTATCAACAAAATGATATCATTACCTATTTTGCCAGTGTAATAAATATTGGTAATCATAAAAAAAATCAATCTAGTTCTGTAGTAAGCGGTATTGAACAAGAGAGTGAAGAAATATCAGAAGAAAAAAATTACAACCACAATACTTATTCATCTGATAAAAAAAATCAATCTAGTTCTGCAGCAAGTGATGTTGAACAAGAGAATGCAGAAATATCAGAAGAAAAAAAATACAACCACAATACTTATTCATCTGATAAAGTAGAAAAGATTATAATCCCTGAAAAAAGAGAAATCTCTAAAAAAGAGAACACTTTCTTTATAATTTCTGGATCGTTTAAAAAAATTGCTAACGCTCAAAAGTGCATAAGAGAGATAAACAAAAAAGGGTTTGATTCCAAATTATTACGACTAGAAGGTTCTAATATTAGAGTTTACTATTCTTCTTTCAACGATATAGATACAGCTAAATTAAAGCTATCTAAAATAAGGGAAATAAATCCTGAAGCGTGGATTTTGAAGGTTAAAAATAGAGATATAGACACGTACTAATTGTTAGATATACTATTGAAATTGGGACAGTTTTTGTCTCAATTCTCTCCTGGAGAAATAAAACAACACAAGCGACCACAAGACAAAAAATATTTTGATCTCTTTCTAAAAGAGATAGATAACTCTCATATATATACCTCCTGGTTTACAAGGGATAATGTGCTTTTAGACATTTGTAAATGGGCTGATATACTAAGAGGCCCATATGTAAAAAACTGGATAAACAAATACTGTTTTACAGATGTAAAACCTAAAAATTTAGCTCTTGTTATGCCGAGCAATACTCCTCTAGATGGAATGTATTATCTCTTATCTGCTATAATATCTAATCACAATATCACAATTAGATTATCGCCCAATAATGAAAATTTATTTAAGGTTATACTGTCTTTTATCTGTGATCTAGATTTGAGCATTGCCAAAAGAATAAGTGTAAAAAAGACTATTGCAAACTTTGATGCTATAATAACAGAGGAGGTTAACAAATCCTTACATGATTATTTGCGCAATAAACCTTCTATAATTGAAACACAAAAAAAAGCTGTAGCTGTATTAACAGGATCTGAATCTGTAGAAGATCTAAAATTACTATCAGACCATGTGTTTGACTATTTCGGTTTGAGCAATAGAAATATCTCTAAAATATTTGTGCCAGAAGGATATGATTTCGATAAATTTTTCAGAGGAGTATATTGTAAAAAACATGTTATAAATCACGCAAAATACTATGATAATTATCAGTATAACAGATTTGTATATCTCATGAACAAAGCCGATATAATAGAAAATGGCTTCTTAATTCTAAAGGAAGATATAGATATCCATAGTCCCATTTCTACTTTGTTTTACCAATATTACAAAGACTTAGATGATATGGATAAGCTCATCAAGGCAAAAAAAGATTCTATAGAATACGTTTTAAGCAATATTAAAAATCGCTTTAATAGCATGAGCTTTAAACAATCTCACAATCCCACAATCTCAGATTATGTAAAAACCGTTGATGTATTAGAATTCTTAACACATGTATAAATTGTTAGGTATAAAAAACTACTTTTGTACCTTAGGTCAAAAACAAAACTATAGTAATGAAATTTACGGTTTCTAGCGCATTTTTATTAAAACAATTGCGCATATTGAACAATGTAGTACCTTCGAATAATGTCACTCCTATTTTGAGTGGATTTTTATTTGAATTTAACAACGATAATACTATTATTTACGCATCGGATTCTAGCACTACAATAACTTCGGTATTAGATGTTGTTTTAGAGGAAAAACTCAAGATAGTAGTTCCTTCAAAAATGTTATTAGACACTTTGAAATCGTTCCCAGAACAACCCTTAGAATTTACCGTAACTAAAGATAAAAACACTTTGGACATATCTTCGAATCAGGGAGTTTTTTCTATCGGTTACGAGAGTGCTGATGGCTTTGAAAAACCACCTTCTTTAGAGAATACCTCTTCTTTATGTATAGGAGGTGGCTTGTTATCTAAGGCCATATCCAAAACTATTTTTGCAACTTTAAAAGACAACGATTTAAGACATGCATTAAAAGGTGTATTGCTAAAATCTAATAGTAAAGGAACGACTTTCTATGCCAGTGATACCTTCAAATTTGTAAAATACCACAGATCAGACATCACATCCCAACAAGAATTAGGTTTTATAGTTCCTAAAAAAACTCTTAACACCCTTAGAAATATTATCGATATAAATTCTGATACGGAGGTCAGGATAGAATACAACGATATAAATGCTAAATTTTGCTTCGAGAATATCACCATCACTTGTAAATTGATAGACGCTACCCCTCCAGATTACGACAACTTTATTCCTGTTAATAGTCCTAATATATTGACATTAGATAGAAATATGTTTCTTAATTCCATAAGTAGATTGTCGCTGTTTGCAGATATGTCTATGCGTAAAATAAAGTTTTGTATTTCCAATGGAAATCTAGAATTATCAGCCGAAGATGTAGATTTTTACAATAAGGGAACCGAAACGATGGCTTGTGATTACACAGGTGGTGATATCAAAATAGTATTAGGATCTAGACATCTGTTAGAAATATTGAATAATGTAGAATCAGAAAACATATCCATGGCAATGTCCTTGCCGTATAATCCTGTTCTGATAACTCCTGTAGAAGATTCAAAAGACGACGATGATACCGAGAGTCTATTGATGCTGATTATGCCTATAAGAGTAGATTAATTCACTTTGAGTGATAGAAAAATAACAAAATAAAAAAGTAAATGAACAATACTAGAAAAACATCTTTTTTTAGGTCAGCATTTATAGTTACTCTATTCTTGGGGCTATTTGTTTTCTGCTCCAATAATATTGGAAAATCGTCTTATGGAAATGACGATGTGGCTTTAATAAAGCTGATTAGACAAGCCTTGGATTACAATCACTATATCGATCTAAAAATAGATGATACTTTCTCTGAAAAAGTATTTGATAAATATCTAAAATATATAGATGATTATAAAAGGTATCTGTATAAGAGCGATTACGATATATTAAATGAATATAGATATCTGATCGATGATCAATACGATAAAGGATCTTTGGATTTTTTTAATCTATCTTATAATATGTTGACAGAGAGAATAAAAGAATCTATATCTATCTCTGAAGAAGTCTTATCAAAGCCTTTTGATTTTTCTAAAGATGAATTTATAAATATGGTTTTTGTAAAGGACTCTATAAATGATAGTTCTTCATCATTGGTTGATTATGTCGATAGTAAAGAAGAGATGTATGAGAGATGGAGAAAATTGATAAAGGCTAGTGTATTGCAAGTGTTATCAAATAAATTAGAGGTCTCTTCCGATGAAGCGACGGATAAGAAAAACGATAAAGACTCCAAAAAATCTTTCGAGACTCTAGAAGAAGAATCTAGGCAAGAGTTTAAGAAATCCTTAGAAAATCAGTACAAAAAACTTCTGTCTGTAGAAAAAAAAGATTATTTATCTAGTTATATAAATTCTATACTATCTGTTTATGATCCTCATACTGAGTATTTTAGGCCGGTTGCAAAAGATAAATTCGACATGAGCATGTCAGGGCAATTCGAAGGGATTGGGGCTGAATTATCAAAACAGAATGGTTATGTGGTTATTACCAGAATAATTCTAGGAGGACCTGCTTGGAAACAAAAAAAATTAGAAGTAGGAGATAAGCTGCTTAAAATTACAAAACCTAATGGAGAACAATTAGATTTTTCTATAGTGAGTTTAAGTGAATCTATAAAATTCATAAAAGGGAAGAAGGGAACCATAGCAGAGTTGACCGTTCAAAGAGTAAATGGGAAGATAGAGACAGTCAACATAGTCAGAGGGGTAGTCAAATTAGAAGAGACTTTTGCTAAATCTTCAATTATAAAATTCAAAGGGAAAACATTCGGGATTATTGATTTACCAAAGTTTTATATAGACTTCAAAAATGATAATTCTCCTGATTGTGCCAAAGATGTACTCAGAGAAATAGACAAGTTAAAAGAAGAAAATGTAGAAGGTATAATCTTAGACTTAAGAGGTAATGGTGGAGGGTCTTTACACAAGACAGTCGAAATAGGAGGCTTTTTCATAAAAAATGGCCCTATTGTGGAGATACAACAAAAGGGAGGACGCACTAAAGTGTTGAGCGACGACAGCAATACTGTGCAATACAATGGTGAATTGATAATTTTAGTAGATCAGACCTCTGCTTCTGCATCTGAAATCTTAGCTGCTGCAATGCAGGATTATGGAAGGGCATTAATAATAGGTCCAAAACAGACATATGGTAAAGGCACAGTACAAACTATATACGATTTTGATCAAATGATTGGCAATACAGATTCTCCAATATACGGAGCTATAAAGCTGACAATACAAAAGTTTTACAGAGTCAATGGAGGATCAACACAACTGAGAGGAGTAAATCCGGATATACTCATTCCAAACAAGTATAGCTATATGGAAAATATAGGCGAAAGATCACAGAAAAATGCTATGCCTTGGGACAGTATACAAGCTACAAAATACAGTCCTAAAGTATATGACAATCTAGAGGATATAAAACAAAATAGCATTAGTAGGTTAAAAAAAAATAAATACTTAGAACTTTTAGAAGAAAAATATTTTTGGATAAAAAAAATAAATAATGACAAGAAAATAATGCTAAATTTAGAGAGTTTTCAGAGAGAAAATAAGGAACTAGAAAAGCAAAGAGAAAAATACTATTTTCTAGATAAATACGATAATAATCTAGAGTTTCACTTGGCTAAAAGTGATCAGAAGCGTATCAAAAATGATGAATCCTTTGCAGACAAAATAAAAGACTGGAACAAACGTCTAAAAAATGATGTTTATGTAGAAGAGGCTATAAATGTGTTATTTGATAAAATTAAATTAAAAAATGAGCAATAAAAAAATTATACTTTTTTCACTTATCATTTCCGTAGGAATAGTAGTCTCTGGAATGATGATAGGTAAAATCCTAGTAAATGCTAAGGAATTTGATCGCTCTGTGGTAGTGAAAGGTTTAGCAGAGAGAGAAGTAAAAGCAGATTTGGGGGTTTGGACCTTAAAAATCCTTCATTCGGCCAAAAACTTATCTGAAGTAGAAAAGAAGTTAGAGTTTAAGATAAATACTATATATGAGTATTTAAAATCAGGGGGTATTGAAGAATCTGAGATAAAACGAAATATAGTTTCTGTGCACGACTCTTGGAATGATCAATTTTCCACCCCAAAAAAGCATGTGAATAGATATTTTGGAAGTGTAGAATTTCTTATAAGAACCAGCAATGTAGATCTTCTACAGACAGTTATTACCAATGTATCTGGTTTAATTTCTAAGGATATCACAATAGCCAAGAATAATCACTATGTTAATTACCTATTTACTGGTCTAAATGATATAAAGCCAGAAATGGTGGAAGAAGCTACTAAAAATGCTAGAAAAGTTGCTGAAAAATTTGCAAAAGATTCTGACTCTAGGGTAGGTAAAATAAAAAACGCTAGTCAGGGCATCTTTTCAATTACTAATCTCAGTGATGATATACCACAAATCAAAAAAATCCGTATAGTATCTACACTTGAATTTTATTTGAGAGATTAAAGATTGTTTTGTGTTTTTTTTCTAGGTCAAAATTTCGTTTTGACATTTTAAGTTATAATAAGAGATAAAAAGCGCTCTGTACATTTTGTTTTAATCGTTATCTGTATAAAAAATGAACAATAAAAAAATCACGCTTTCTTTACTTATAATTTCCATAAGTTTAGTTATCTCTGCTGTAATTATTAGTGATGTAGTAGTAAATTCTAGAAAATTTAATCGTTCTATAGTAATAAAGGGATCCGTACAAAGAGAAGTAAAGGCTGATTTAGGTATTTGGTATCTGTATATGAAAGATGTTTCAGATACTTTGTCAGATACACAAAAAAAGGCAGCCTTAAAATTAAAGCTGATGTACGAATATCTAGAGTCAAAAGGGATTAAAAAGTCAGAGATAATGCATAATATGACTTATGTATATGACCCTATGAAAAATGAATTTTACTCCCCAAACACACTTGAAAAACAAAAATTTTTCAGTACTTTAAAGCTTGTAATAAGCACTAGGAATGTAGATGGTCTACAACGGGCTATTTTAGATACATCTAGCTTGATTTCAAAAGGTCTAGCCGTTACGACTGAACCCTGGCATGTTAAATATTTATTTACAAAACTAAATGATATAAAGCTAGAAATGATAGAAGAAGCTACTAAAAACGCGAGAGAATCTGCTGAGAAATTTGCGCTAAATTCTAACTCTAAAGTAGGAAGAATAAAAAGAGCTAATCAAGGTAATTTTTCATTTGAAAACACTTATACATACGACGATAGATTAATGATCAAAAAAATAAAAGTGGTCTCCACAATTGAATTTTATCTTATAGATTGATTATTTATAATTGTCAAGAAATGTTTTTTTTAGTGTTTTGAAGATGAAAAACAGACAAACTATACTTCTCTCACTGATACTATCTGTAGGTATAATCCTCTCTAGCATTGCAATAGCTAATACCTTGGTCAAAGGTGAAAAGGTCGATCGTTTTGTAACAGTAATTGGATCAGCCCAAAGGGATATAGAAGTTGATTTGGGTGTTTTACATCTGAACATTGGTCACTGTGAAAAAGACCAAGACCTATCTGAAGTGAAAAATGCATTAGATAGCAAGATTCAATTTATATATGATTATTTAGAATCAAAGGGGATTGAAAAGAGAGAAATAGAACAAAGTCATTTTTATGTTTCTCTGGTTAATTTCCCTGTCGATGATTATTCTGACAGTCAATATGAGTCTGATAGATATTACGCTCGTGTAGAATTAGTTGTAAAAACTCATAATGTAGATGCTTTACGAGAATCTATTTCTGATATGTATACTTTGATTTCAAAAGATATAACTCTAAGTTACACCTCTCACGTTGGTTATATGGTTAGAAATCTAGCTGGTATAGAAACAGAGCTTAAAGAGGAGGCTACTAAAAATGCCAGAGAACTCGCTGAAAAATTTGGAGTATATTCTAACTCTACAATAGGTGGAATAAAAAAAGTTCATCAAGGGGATCTTTCAGTTGAACGGTATGATTTTAACTCAACCCTTAATTTTCAAAAGGCTAGCGTGAGCTCTACTGTAGAATTCTATTTGATAGATTAATAATCTACTAATTTTTTCCCTTTAAAATGAAAGGCTATAATATAACTCTGTTACTCTTTTGCTTTTTATTTTCATTTGAAACCTGTTTTACACAGATAGTTTTTTACAACGTAGAGAACTTATTTGACACTATAAACAATCCTAATACTCTAGATGATGAATTTACTCCCAGTGGTTTTAAAAACTGGAATAAAAAGAAGTATGAAAAAAAAATTAAGAATCTAGCCAAAGTATTAAAGATAATTGGAGGATTTGAATCTCCTGAAATTATAGGGTTATGTGAAGTAGAAAATATAGATGTCATAAAAAAACTCATATCTAATCCTGCACTAAAGAAATTTAACTACGATATCGTGCATAGAGATTCTCCCGATAAAAGAGGTATAGATGTGGCTCTTATATATAGAAAAGATATTTTCAAAATACAGTTTAGTCAATGGCATAAAATAGATTTGCCTTATAAGCGCAAATACACTCGTGATATTTTATACTGCAGAGGTGTATTAAAAGGTGTAGATACTATACATTTTTTTGTCAACCATTGGCCCTCTAGGTGGGGAGGCAAGATAAAGTCTGAACCAAAAAGGATGTTCGTATCTAATATTATCAAGCATAAAATAGATAGCATACTGAATATTAATTCCCAAGCCAATATAATTGCCATGGGAGATTTTAATGATGAACCTAAGGATTTGAGTCTTCAAAACCTAGTAAGAGAAAATAAACTCTTTAACATTCATAAAGACGATGATAAAGGCACTTATAAGTTTAGAGCTAAATGGAGTAAACTAGATCATTTTTTTGTATCTAAATCTGTTTTAAAGCACTTACATCAGCCTAACACTGTTATTTTTGATGAATCTTTTTTATTAGAAAAAGACCAAAAGTATAAGGGCAAAAAAGTCAAAAGAAGTTTTATAGGAATGAAATTTAATTATTCTGGTTTTAGCGATCATCTTCCTATTTACATAAAATGGAATTCCAATAGTGACATTTAAATGCCTTTTCCACAAAAAAAAGGTCTTCGCAAAAAACGTTACCTTAGCCCGCAGAAGTTTTTTTTACAAAATCCAAAATATTTAAATGATATGAGAAAAATAAATTTACTCTTAACACTGTTAATCGCCTTGCTTATTTGTGCGTGCAAACAAGATCAAGGCAATCTAAAAACAGAAAACCACGTAGATGCCAATGGGTATAATTATCAAACAGTTACTAATGACCCTACTGGCTTGCGCTTGTATACTTTGGATAATGGCCTGAAAGTGTATTTGAGCAGGAATGTAGATGAACCTAAAATACAAACCTTTATAGCTGTAAAAGCGGGTTCTAGCTATGATCCTAAGGATAACACTGGATTAGCTCATTATTTAGAACACATGCTCTTTAAAGGAACTTCCAAAACAGGAACCCTAGACTGGGAAAAAGAGAAATTGTTATTGGAGAAGATTTCCAATCTCTACGAAGAGCATAAGAGGGAAAGTGATCCCAAAAAGAAACTAGAGATATATAGAGAAATAGATAAGATATCTCTAGAAGCATCAAATTATTGCGTAGCAAATGAATATGACAAAATGGCGAGTTCTATAGGTTCTAAGCATGTAAATGCACATACTTGGGTAGATGAAACCGTATATCGTAGTAAAATTCCTTCCAATGAATTAGAAAAATGGCTATCATTAGAAAGCGAACGTTTCAGTCAATTAGTACTGAGGTTATTTCACACAGAGTTAGAAGCTGTCTATGAGGAGTTCAACAGAGCCCAAGACAGTGAAGGACGTAGAGCTCGTAATATTTTACTCGAAGGTTTATTCCCGACTCATCCTTATGGTCAACAGACCACTCTAGGAAAGGCAGAACACTTGAAGAATCCTTCCATGGTAGCTATACATGAGTATTTCAATAAGTATTACGTTCCCAACAA